>NZ_JBFANN010000022.1:0-113622 GCF_040674855.1 Nocardia sp. NPDC049707
TCCCCGACACCGCCTGGATCAACCAGCCCGCCCAGGAGACCGATACGACAGCCGCATAACACACCCACCGGTCTCATTCAGCTTGAAAAATTCCGATCCGATACCTTCTCGAATAAGGAGTGGGTCGTACTCAACCCGACCGCCCTGTTGATCCAACGCTGAGCACCCACCGCCAGGCTCGCCCGATGTGCTCAGCCCAGCGCGCTCAGGACCTCCGGCAGGTTACGGGGTTGCTACTGGTGAGCTCGCGTATCAATTGTTGCGAGTTGATGGGGCCCAACCGTTCGGGGCTCATCGGGTCATCGAAGTGTCCGTGGCGTAAAGCGTCTCGCGTCACACTGCTGCACCTAGTGTCATCACACGAGGGTTCGCTCCGGTTACGCCCCGTTAAATCTGGGTCTCATGGCGCGAGCATGGTCGCGATGCTGCTCGTGACGTCCGTGGCCAGCACGGCGTTCACCGGCGCGTGGTGACTGAGCAGTCGGTACCACATCGCACCGAAGGCGAAATCGACGACAAGATCCAGCGGGACCGCCGGAGCCAGTTCGCCGGCGTCGACACCACGCTGGAGCAGTGCGCGCAGTGTCGCTCGTCGCGGGCCGATCACGGTGACCTGCAATCGTTCGGACAGGGCTCGATCGCGCTGCGCGTCCGCCATCAGACCGACCAATGCCTGACCCGTCATTTGCTGCGCGAGTTGGAAAGTGGCCGTGAGCAGCCGCTCCACCGCGACGAGCACATCCACCGAGTCATCCGGAACCCGCAATGCCGCATGCTCTTCGGCCAAACCGATCAACGCCTCGATCAGGATCGACGCCTTATCCGGCCACCAGCGGTAGACCGTCTGCCGCCCAACGCCCGCCCCATCCGCAATGGCCTTGATCGTCAGGTCTTGGTAGCCGTCCCGCTCGCAGAGTTCCAGCGCCGTATGCAGGATGGCGCGCCTGGCGTCCTCGCTGCGGGGTCGCCCCCGGGTTCCTGTCATGCGGCCCACTTTACAAGACACTGTGCCTCGAATATATTAACGAGGCACGATGGTTCGAAAATCATCGTGGCTCGAACTTCAGGAGGATCTTGTGAGCAACAAAGTCGTCATCGTTGGTGGAACCTCTGGCATCGGCCTGGCGACCGCTCGCCGACTCGCCAAGAACGGCGCGGAGGTCGTCATCGCCGGACGCAACGAAGAACGACTCGCCGCCGCACTGGCCGACCTGAGCCCGCAGGTCACCGGCAGGGTCGTGGACGCTCGTGCCGAAAATGAACTGGCACAACTGTTTTCAGAGGTCGGTCCGGTCGACCATGTGGTCGTGACCGTGACCGGACCTTCGGGCACCACCCCATTCCGCGAACTCGGCCTGGACCATCTACAGGCCCACGTCTCGGGCAAACTGTTACCGCACGTCGCCACCATTCAGGCGGCGCTGCCCCAGCTCGCGCACGACGGATCCATCACACTGATCTCCGCCGCATCCGCGGGCGGCGCCATGCCGACAACAGCCGCACTGGCCGCCGTCAATGCCGGTGTAGAGGCCATCGTCCCCGTGCTCGCGGTCGAACTGGCACCCGTGCGCGTGAACGCCGTATCCCCCGGTGTGATCGACACCGAATGGTGGAACTTCCTCCCCGAAGGCGCCCGCGCCGAAGTGCTCGCCGGAATCGCGGCGCAAACCCCGGTCGGCCGGATCGGCAGCGCGGACGATATCGCCAAGGCCATCGAATTCCTCACCGACAACACCTTCACCACCGGTGTGGTGCTTCGCGTGGACGGCGGCGCTCGCCTCGGTTCCCCCAAATAACCCACCCCACACGGCTTTTCGTCACAGCACCGGGACGCCCGGGTACGGGTGACGAAAAGCCGGTTGGCGCATCAGTACGCGATGAACAGAATTTCGTCCCGGGAATAGTCGTGCCCCGGGTGGTTCTCGGCCAGATGCGCCTTGGTCTTCTCGACCAGGTCGTCCTCATCAGTCCCGACGATCTGTTCGCCGCAGGGGCAGTTCAGATTTCGCTTCATCAGCGGTCCTTCCTTCTCGCCCGCCAGTCTATGCACGCGGACCCTCGGTACTGACGTCCTGGGCGGCCACGGCGGCGGCGAAGATCGGGTGGCCGCGAATGACAACTGTCGCTGCATCGACGATGGGACGAATCCGGACGTATCTGGTTGCCCGGCCTGCCGCAGAGATGGCCAGTATGAGGGCTCCCGGGAGCCAGCCGGGGAAGAAGACGAGGACAACGGGCATTGCTATCGAGGTAACGACTCCGGCCTGAGCTGCCAGGCACAACACGATGATCGCGGCGACACCGCTGAATACGATGGACAGGCTGATCGAGTGGAGTACTCGTCGCTGCCAGGCGCACAGTTTGCACACCGACCAGTCGCCGTGGAGTTCGGTGTTGGTTCGCGGCCCGGACCGGTAATCCAGGAGACCCCACAGAAACACCGAGCCGATGGTGCTCTGTACACGTCCTTTGGAAGCCTGGTGAAATCGCGCTACACCGTGACGGCGTTCGACTTCTGGTCGTCCGTGCCGACTACACACCGCCGGCAGTGGTCGGCACAATTCCAAAGCCATATAGCCGGGCTCGGCGGTCAGACCGGAACGCCAGCGGGACTCCAACGCGGTCATCGAACCGCTGTTGCGCCGAATGGCGACCCTGACGTCTTGCTTCACACGAGCCATCCGCGCTGGTTGCGCTCCTGGAAATACAGATCGTCGTCATCGGGCTCGCCGGGTGTGACGATCCGCTCGCGGTTGGGCTTATTCGGCATCGGTCGGCGCTTCAGGTTGTTTCGGGGCGGCGTGGACCCAGCCGCGCAAGGGCTGCACGACCGATCCGTAGAAGGCGTCGGTCGCGGCGGTCACGCTGGCGATGAAGCTCGCCGCAGTCCCGGACCGGCGGTTGCCCATGGGAAATGCTTGCTCCAGGGAGAAGGCCACGATCGCCCCGGTGCGGCCGGTCGTCAGCACCTTCTGATCCGCACGGACGCGGTCGAGGTGTTCGCATGCTTCGTTGCCCCGCTCCGAGAACACCGCTTCTACTTGGACATCGCCCGGTGCGTCCGCGAGTTGTCTGAGCAACCAGGACAACCGGCGGCCCGCGGTGCCCTCATTCGGCGCGTCGACGGCGGTGCGGCAGCGAATCCGGTTGGTACGCAGGTCCGCAACCACAACCAGATCCCCTGCGGCATCGGGAATCCGCAGCACGGCTTCGAATGTGCCATCGGCGGCGAGTCGTTCCACGAAGGCGGTGCTACGAGCGACCGGGTCGGACTGGTGTCGACGGGGCAGGATGTGTTTGACGGTGACACCGATCGCGGCGGTCATACGCAACGCGAGGTGGCGCGACAGCGACGCCCATTTATCGGCGACGGTCACAGCCTTTTGGTCGCCGGCGCGCAAAATACCGGCGGTCACAGCATCGCGCACGGCAACCCAATGCCGCCCCATATCGACGAACTCCGTAACGCCGGACCGCGGGTGGTCGAGGTAGCGCACGAACTCGCGGAGAATCCAGGCGTGCAAGTCGTCGTCGATACCGCCGTGCGAGAGCAACATTCGCGCCTCGTGCGCGACCTCCGCCCAGGACAGGTGACGCAGTGCGACCTTGGCGAGCTTGCGACGGTCGACCTCGACGGGAAGTTCGCCAGGACCGGCGGGGACGTCGTTCGACAGGCTGACCACCACGTCGTACTTCTTCTTGCGCGCCACATCGAGATAGTTCTCGAGCTGATCACGGCGGAGCTTGCCATTGCTGGTCTTGACCTCGAGCAGCGCGGTCCACACCCGGCTCCCTCGCGACATCTTCAGGACCGCGTCCGGGATGACCTTCGACTCACCCAGTTCGTACTGCACCTCGACATACCCCTCGAAAGTGCCCGCCGGAGCCCCCATCCGCGCGCATACTGCCCGCGCGAAGGGCCGAACCGCCTGCATGGTGGCGACCAGGGCCGAGGTCGCGCGCCGCTCCTGCTCATCTCCGCTACCAGCCATCACCGGAAACAGCCGGGCTGGCTGCCAGCTGTCGAGTTCTGCGAGTTTGAACTCGATCTGTTTGGCTTTCTTCAAGGTTCGCTTGACTGTGCGAACGCCGTGGGTCCGCGCCTGCTTGGGACTATTGGGGGGTTCGGACGTGGCAACAATAGGAGCGGGTGCGACGGGTTCATCATTCGTCGGGGAGTCGCTCGCTTCGGCATCGTCGTCCACGTCTACACCGAAATCCGTTGCGAGACCCGCCAATCCGGACTCCCAGCCCTGACCGACTGCCCGCACCTTCCATGCGCTTCCACGGCGGTACACCTCACCGAAGACGAACGCCGATTCCGTAGTGGCATCGGCGGTGGTGTACTCGGCCAGCGAATGCCCCGCCGAATCGACGACGCGCAGCGCCAATTTGCCGAGATCACCGAATGTCCCGACGCCGACGCTGCCGACGAGTGCGACCGCATGCACCTGCTCGGGCACCGCCGACAGATCGATCGCGATCCTGGCCTGGGCCCCCTCCGCGGTCGCGCTGGTACCTAGGAACCGTACCGAACCGTCCGGTGATTCCGGCTGGTTGTAAAAGACGAAATCGCCATCGCAGCCGACTTTTCCGTCGATCCCCAACAGCAGCGCGGATGCGTCGACCTCGACCTCCGACTCGGTCCACCCGATCACCACATCGATGCGGATCACATCGTCCGGTAGCGGCACATTCTGGCCCTTGGCCAGTATCGGAGACGTCACAACACTCACCCCTTGTCACGGTTCGGTACGCACAGTCGCAGAGATCCGGCCCAGCCCCAAGGAATGCTGACCCCAACGCCCGCTATGCGGACGGCGACGCAGTGGTAGTCGACCCACACCAGCTCGGTGTTACATCCGCCACAAGATGCATCGCCTGCGTATCAACGGCTTTGGAGCGGTGGAACCTAATCGACGTCCTCGGCGGCCTGCTTCGCCCAACCTTGGCTGGTGAAGGCGTAGAAGATGGCTGTCAGTAGGTAGCGGATCAGAGCGGCTACGGGCCAGCAGAGGCCGATGGCTATACAGACGGCGCAGATGAGGATGCCGGGGTAGGCGCGGATGGTTTCGCGGCGGTCGAAGGCGGCGTCGTAGCCGGGTTAGAAGAGTTCGGGGTCGTGGAGCAAATGCCACCACAAGGGGCCCAGGGGATGGTCATGACGCCATCACCGAACGCCTCCTCCCGGGACGTACCCGATAATTGCAAGCTCGAGGGCTACCCGTTGTCGACCATATGGGCATGGATAACGCCGTGGCGCTACCCATGCCCTGGCTATCGCTGTCGACGTAGCGTGCTCAATTTCCTTGATCCAGCTGCGGATACGAACCGGGGGCGCTGCCGTCACTGCGGCTGAACACTGGGCGGAAATCCGCGCCGCCACCACTTCCTGCCGATGAAGCAGTGGTTTGGAACGATGCTTCTGCCGACGTGGCATCACTGAACAGCCCGGGCGATCGCCCATCTTCCGTACTCATCTCACGAGCCTCCCTCTGATCGGCGACGTATGGCGAATCCTGGCTTACCGCTCAGCAATCCGCCCGAATCAACCGTACCTTCACAACGGCGTGACGTACGCGCCGGAGATGCCACCGTCCACCAGGAACTGTGATGCGGTGATGAACGAGGAGTCGTCGCTGGCGAGAAATGCGACGGCCGCGGCGATCTCCTCCGGCTCGGCGAAGCGTCCGATGGGGATGTGTACCAAGCGGCGCGCGGCACGTTCCGGATCCTTCGCGAACAGCTCTTGCAGCAGCGGCGTGTTCACCGGTCCCGGGCACAGCGCGTTGACCCGAATGCCGTTGCGCGCGAACTGCACTCCGAGTTCGCGGCTCATCGCGAGCACACCGCCCTTGGATGCGGTGTAGGAGATCTGCGAGGTCGCCGCGCCCATGACCGCGACAAACGACGCGGTATTGATCACCGAACCCTTTCCCCGCTCCAACATATGGTTGATGGCGTACTTGCTGCACAGATACACCGAGGTCAGATTGACCTCCTGCACCCGACGCCAGGCCTCGATGCCGGTGGTCAGAATCGAATCGTCTTCCGGCGGTGAGATTCCGGCATTGTTGAAGGCGATATCGAGGCCACCGTAGGCGTCGACGGCGGTCTGGAACATGGCCTCGACCTGCGCCTCGTCGGTGACGTCCACCTTCACGAACAGGCCACCCACCGCGCTGGCCGCGGCCTCGCCCGCGGCGGCATCGATATCGGCGACGACGACCTTCGCACCCTCCGCCGCGAACCGGCGAACGGTGGCGAGGCCGATACCGCTCCCGCCACCGGTGACGACCGCGACTCGATCCTGTAAGCGCTGCAACACATCTCCTTAACTAGGTGGCGATGAAGACGTTCTTGGTCTCGGTAAAGGCAAGTGCCGCATCGGGTCCGAGTTCACGCCCGAGCCCGGACTGTTTGAATCCGCCGAACGGCGTCCAATACCGCACCGAGGAATGCGAATTCACCGACAGATTCCCGGCTTCCACACCGCGCGATACCCGCAGCGCGCGACCGACATCATTGGTCCAGATGGAGCCGGACAGACCGTATTCGGTGTCATTGGCAATGCGGATGGCATCGGCCTCGTCCTCGAACGGAACCACCGCGACCACCGGCCCGAACACTTCCTCGGTGAGCACCCGATCCGATGGCGCGTCGGGCAGTACAACCGTTGGCGGATACCAGAATCCGGGCCCGTCGGGCTGCGTTCCGGTGAACGCGACCTTGGTCGACGGCTCGACGAACGAGGCCACCCGCGCCCGATGCGCGGCCGAAATCAGCGGCCCCATTTCGGTGGATTCTTCCGCAGGATCGCCGACTCGCACACCGCGCACGGCAGGTTCCAGCAATTCCAGGAATCGGTCGAAAACACTGCGCTGCACCAGAATCCGCGACCGCGCACAGCAATCTTGCCCGGCATTGTCGAAAACTCCGTAGGGCGCGGTCGCCGCCGCACGCTCCAGATCGGCGTCGGCAAAAACGATATTCGCGCTCTTACCACCCAATTCGAGCGTCACCCGCTTCACCTGGCGCGCACATCCGGCCATGATCTCCTTGCCCACCTCGGTGGACCCGGTGAAGACCACCTTCCGAACGGCGGGATGAGTCACGAACCGCTGCCCCACCACCGACCCCTTGCCGGGCAGCACCTGGAAAACCCCGTCCGGCACGCCGGCTTCGAGCGCGAGCTCACCCAACCGGATCGCGGTGAGCGGTGTCAGCTCGGCGGGCTTGAGCACCACCGTATTCCCGGCGGCCAGTGCGGGCCCGAACCCCCACGCCGCGATCGGCATCGGGAAGTTCCACGGCACGATCACCCCGACCACGCCGAGCGGTTCATGGAAGGTGATATCCACCCCGCCCGCGACCGGAATCTGGTTGCCCAGCAGGCGTTCCGGAATCCCGGCGGCGAAATGCAGCACATCGCGGACATTGCCCGCCTCCCAGCGCGCATTGCCGATGGTGTGTCCGGCATTGGCGACCTCGAGCTGGGCCAGCTGCTCGAGATTCGCATCGACGGCCTCGGCAAACCGACGCAGGAGCCGAGCCCGGTCCCCCGGCGCGACCGCGCGCCAATCGGCCGCGGCCCGCTGCGCCCGCTCGATGGCCACATCGGTCTCGGCCGCGCCGACCAGTTCGAGTGTCGTGACGACCTGCTCGGTCGCCGGGTTGACCACCTGCGTTGTCATCACGAATTCCGTTCCTTTCGATAGGTGCCCGCCGCCTCGACCAGTGCGCGCATCAGCCGCGTATCGGTCGCATCAGCCTCAGGATGCCATTGCACACCGACCAGGAACGGACCGTCCGTCGCCTCCGCCGCCTCGATCGTGCCGTCCGCCGCATGCGCGGTCGCGACCAGGCCCTCCGCCAGGATGGCGACGGCCTGGTGGTGGTGGCAATGCACCGGAAGCTCCGATCCGGTGATGGTGGCGACCCGGCTGTCCGGGACGGTCGTAACCCGGTTCGGGTGGAAGCCGCCCGGCGTACCGGAATGGTCGTCGTGGCCGAGCAGATCCGGCAGATGCTGGATCAAGGTGCCGCCGAGCGCGACATTGACCAGCTGCAACCCGCGACAGATCGCGAGGATCGGCAAACCGGCAGCGCGTGCCAAGGCCAGTAGCTCGAATTCGGAATCGTCGCGGTCGGCTCGCAGTGGTCCGAGCGCCGCATCCGGCGGCGCACCGTAACGCGCCGGATCGACATCGGCGCCGCCGGTCAGCACCAGTCCGTCGAGCCGATCCACCAGTTCCGCACGGGCCACGCCAGTGGGCGGCAGCAGCACCGGGATGCCGCCCGCGCGCTCCACCATCTGCACGTAATTGTGCGGCAGCACCGCGCTCGGTACCTCCCAGGCGCCGAATCGGGCCTGCTCCAGGTAGGTCGGCAAGCCGATAACCGGACGGATCTCCTCAGAGCCGTTCGAAACCACGGATTCGCTCCCAATCGGTGACGGCGGCGTCGAAGGCGTCCAGCTCGACCTGTGCCGCATTCCGATAATGGTCCACCACGTCATCGCCGAACGCTGTCCGTGCCACCTTGCTCTCGCCGAACAATTGCGCCGCTTCCCGCAGCGTACGCGGCACCCGCGGACGCTGAGACCGGTAGGCATTGCCGTGGAACTCCGGCTCGAGCGGGAGCCCGTGCTCGATACCGTGCAATCCGGCGGCAATGGTCGCGGCGACGGCCAGATAGGGATTCACATCCCCGCCCGGGATCCGGTTCTCCATGCGCAGGGACATCCCCTCGCCCACCACGCGCAGCGCACAGGTCCGGTTGTCACGTCCCCAGGCCAGTGCGGTGGGCGCGAAACTGCCCGAGACGAATCGCTTGTAGGAGTTGATATTCGGCGCGAGCAGATAGGTGAACTCGCGCAGGCAGTCCAGTTGCCCGGCGAGAAAGTGCCGCATGAATGCAGAGGTGCCGTCCGGGCCGTCACCCGCGAATACCGCCGCACCCGAATCGGTGCGCAGACTGATATGGATATGACACGAATTGCCCTCGCGCTCATTGTATTTCGCCATGAAGCTGAGACTGCGGCCCTCCTGTGCGGCGATCTCCTTGGCGCCGTTCTTGTATATGCTGTGGTTGTCGCAGGTCACCAGCGCCTCGTCATAGCGGAACGCGATTTCGTGCTGCCCCGGATTGCATTCACCCTTGGCCGATTCGACATACATTCCCGCACCGGCCATTTCATTGCGAATGCGACGCACCAGTGGCTCGACGCGCGCGGTCCCCAGCATCGAATAGTCCACGTTGTACTGATTCGCGGGCCGCAGATCGCGGTAGCCGGAGTTCCACGCATCCTCGTAGCTGTCGTCGAAGATCAGGAACTCGAGTTCGGTCCCGACATAGGCGCGCACTCCACGCTCGGCCAGCCGCGCCAATTGCGCCCGCAGTATCTGCCGCGGCGATACCGTGACCGGCTGACGCGCCGGTTCCACGTGCTCGACATCGCACAGCACCAGCGCGGTTCCCGGCTGCCACGGCACCAGCCGCAGGGTGCTCAGATCCGGCCGCAGGACGAAATCTCCGTATCCGGTCTCCCAGGACGAGATCGCATACCCGTCGACCGTCGTCATATCGACATCCACCGCGAGCAGATAGTTGCACGCCTCCGTTGCGTGCCCGATCACCTCGTCCAGGAAAAACCGTGCCGCACACCGTTTTCCCTGCAAACGGCCCTGCATATCGGTCATTGCCACCAGCACCGTATCGATCTCCCCCGCCTCCACGAGCGCCCGCAACTGCGCCAGTTCCAGCATCCCCGTACGCATCAACGACCCCTCTCGGCAGCAACATTGCCAACGCTAGAGCAAAAGGGGCAAGCGTGTGACCCGACACACAAAACCAGATGGCCGTTCGGCATTGAACGGATGCTGATGAGCGAGATCGAAGGTCCGGACTCCACACCGAATGCGTGATGTCAATGCGGCACGTTGTTCGCTGCCGAACGGTCAGTGCGAGCGGCGAGGACTCGGCCGCACTCCACCACATGATCGAGGGTGTTGTCGATGTGCCGGACGCTCGTTCGTGGGTTGATGGTGCACATGCGCAGGACGGTCTCGTTGTGCACTGCTGTAGTGGTGATCATGGCGAACCCGGCCTCCAGCACGGTGCGGGCCAGCTCGGCTTGGAAGGAGTCGAGTCCGGTGCCCGGCGGCATGCCGGGCGGGCGATATCGGAAGGTGACGACCCCCAGCCCCGGCTCGCTGGCCGGTTCGAGTTCGGGATGGTTGCCGATGAATGCGGCCGCGTGCTCGGCCAGGGTGATTCCTTGGTCGACGGCGTCGCGGAAGACGTTCGCGCCAAAGGTTTTCAGCGACAACCACAGTTTGAGCGCACGCAGACCGCGGGTCTGCTGCGGGCCGTAGTCGGATAGATTCGGTTCTCTGCCATCGGATTCGGCGACCGCGAGGTAGCCACTGTCGAGAAAGTGCCGAGCGATCGCGAAAGTCTCCCTCAGCTGCTCGGGTCGTCGAAGCAGGACACATCCGAGTTCGTAGGGCTGGAAAAGCCACTTGTGTGGGTCCAGGGTCAGCGAATCGACACGATTGAGGCCCGCCAGGATGCGGCGGCCGCGAGCGGTCGCCGCGGCCACCGCACCCAACGCGCCGTCGGCGTGCAGCCACATCCCTTCTCGACCACAGACGTCGGCGAGGTTCTCGATCGGGTCCACCGCGCCGGTACTGGTGGTGCCGATTGTGGCAACGACCAGGAACGGACGCCATCCACCGTCGCGGTCGGCACGGATACGCTCGGCCAATCGCGTCGGGTCCAGTCGGAGCCGCTCGTCGGGCGGTAGGACCACGAGTTGGTCACGCTTCAGGCCGATGATGTGGAGGGCGCGCGCGATCGAGGGATGAGCCTGGGTCGAGCAGTAGGCGCGCGCTGTGCTGAGATCGCCGCCGAGCAAGCTGTCACGCGCCGCGGTCAATGCCGTGAGGTTGGCGATCGAGCCGCCGGAGACGAACAGTCCGCCGAAACACGTGTCGAGACCGAGGAGTTCGCGCAACCAGCGCAGCGTGACCAACTCCAGTTGGGTGGGTCCGGAGCCGACCAGCCAGGCCCCGGGAACCGACAGAAAAGCCGCCGCCAGCGCGTCCGCGAGTACCGCCGGATAGTTGCCGGAGGTCGGCACGAAGGCGAAGCACCGCGGATGGTCGGAGTGCATACCGGAAGGCAGAGCGTCGCCGGCCAGCCGCTCCAAGAGCCCCACCAGGTCCTGCCCATGTTCGGGGATCGGCTCATCCCAGTTCTGTTCGAGGTCATCGCGAGACCGGCGGACGAGCACCGGCCCGAGCTCACCTTCACTCATGCGCTCGATGATCAGCTCGATCGCACGTTGGCCCGCCGCACGCATCTGGTCGGCCGGCAACGTCAGCGGTGGTCGGGTCAGCATGACGATTCCTCGACGCAGGCAGACACGGCGCTCACCCAGTCGGACCCGGCCGCGGTCAGTCGCGGATGTGCCTGCAGGCCCGCGACAGCTTCGGCGAGTTGCAGCAGGATGAGCTCGTCTCCCTCTCCCACCTCCGTTCCGGGTTGGGCTTGCGCCCACAGCAGTGCGTGACCAGCCGGAAGATCTGCCAGGCAACGGTTTTCCCCGGGCACCAGGGCACCGCGTTCCAGTCGGTAGGTTCCAGATTCCGGCAGAGCGCCGAGCTGCCTGTCTCGGAGGGCATGCACAACCAACTGGCCGAGCGTCGGCACCGGCGCGACAACGGTCTGGACCGGCAGTTCGGGCAGCAAACACGCGAGCACATGCAGACCGAGGCACGGCAGCAGGTCTGCGTGCTGTTCAACTGCCTGCACCAACGACACGACCGTCTGGAAACGAGGATTGATTTCGATGGCCAACGGCCGATTCCGTTCCAGCACCAGGTCCAAGCCGAAGACCCCGCGGTATCCGTGCAGGCGCAGCTGATCGCCCACGCGAGCCGCAGCCGTGCGGATGGCTTCGTAGGCGCCGTCGGGTAGATCGGTGGGTGCGATGAGTTGATTGCCGCAGTGGGCACCCCAGACGGTGGTCAAGCCAGGGATGCCCACCAGCTGATGCGATACCGCCGTTACGATCGTCGCGTTCCCGGCGACGCACCCGGTGACGGTTACCGAGGGGCCGTCCACGTACCGGCCCACTCGCAATTCTCTTCCGGCCCAGGCATCGAGACACTCCTGCAACTCATCGTGATTCCGCGCCAAACGAGTGCCCCTGCCGATCAGATTGTTCTCGCGGCGTTGGACCACCACCGCCTCCCAGGCGTCGGGCCAGTACCGTCGCGCGGTGGCACGGCCGTCCGCTGGCACTCGCACGAATTCCGGTGTTTCGATGCCGGCTTCCAGGAACACGGCCAATGCGTCGAGCTTGTCCGCCGCGAAGGCCGACGCCACCGGGTCGGGCGCAAGCAACGGCAAGGCCCTGGCCGCAGCCCACGCACTGGCCGTCGGACCATGTTCGGGGGCGAATGCCACACACACCGCACGCCTGGCAGTCCCGAGATCATCCTTATCGGTGTTCGAAAATGGTGAAAAGGCATGCAGCTCAGGCCCACGTCCCGCACGGAACGAAGGGCGAGCGGACGCGGCCAGGAAGGGCGAGCGGTCCAGCCAATGAATCTCGTCGACGACTGCTTCCAACATGTCCATGCCCGCGTCCAGGCCTACTCCGTCGATCTTCGCGAATCGTTGTGGGGCAAGGCCGGATTCGACCATCTCCCGCCCACCGGTTGCCTGGCTGATCGTCATGGCCGGTGACTCTATCCGAGCCGTTTGCTGGGCTCTGGATCAACGACGCGAGATGTCATTGAGCGGACATGGTCGCGGCGGCCATGATTGCGACGGGGCATTGCTAATCTCACGGCCATGATGAACTCGAGATTTGCTGTGGCCCTGTCGGTTCCGCTCCTCGCCACAGTCGTCGGGATACCGCTTGCAGGACCAGCCAGCGCCGATGACGTGTTGCTCACGTGCACCGAGAAAGGAACCGTCACCTGGCTCGGCGCGGGGATCGGTGACGCACCCGCAAAGGTCGGTTGGACCGACACGATCACCTTCAGCAACTGCACCGGTCCTGCTGTCGACCAGGGATTGCCCTACCCCGTCAGCGAGACGGACGCTGGCACCGAGACCGCCAGTTGCGGCCAGCCGACCACCGACAACGAAAGCACAGGAACGATTATCTGGTCCGATGGCACCACCACCGCAGTCAGCAGCGGAAGTTCCGAGATCGAAGCCGACGGATCCCGTCGCGGCGAATTCCCGACCCTGATCAGCACCGGACCCTATAAAGGCAAGACCGCCACCGACACCAACACAGTGACCCCCATAATCGGTTCCACCATAGCGACCCCTTTCGGCCAACTGTGCCTCGGCGTGACCTCCGCGACGCTCGAAGGAACCTTCACGATCACCAAGTGAGCCTTGTGCACTTGCCCGAGGCGTGCGGACATGTGTCGGACGCCTCGGTGAACATTCGCCTCGTGACCCGGAGTCCGCTGTGCTGCTACCCATCCTTCCCCTTCCGCATCCTCGGGAACTTCCCGGCATGCAGGAACAGAGTCTGGTTTCGGCGCCGAGCGCCATCGGCTCCGAGCTGGCGATGTGTCTTCGCCAGGCGATGGACGACGAGGATGTACCGCTACCCGACCTCCGGGATATCCAGCCACTGATCATGGCGAACAACGACGACCCTGCTGTACGGCTGGACACCGCACAGGCTCGTTACGACGCATACTTCGGAGTCCGCAGAACTCGAGACCGCGACACCCTGGCCTATGGCGTCCTCATCGGCTTCCATGGCGTGCTCGACAATCTACGGTCGGCCCGATCGAATCTTGCACCGGTGCAATGGCATCCATTGGCGGCCGGAATACACAGCACGCTGAACTTCCTGCTGCCTGCCGACAGGCGCACCTGTTACCGATATTCTCCGCTGCCACACGCGCACTGCGTTGCTGATCCTGTCCGGCGCTGGCGAGTGGGACACCGCGCGTTTTTTGTCCTCACCCAATGCGTCATCATCGGATTACGCGGTTTTCTGGACGCCACAGAACGTGCGGCGTGGCGTGACGCGGTCACCGCGCTGGACTATGGCACCACGATGCTGGCCGCATCCGAGGCGTGCCTGCGATTCACCGCCGACTTCCCCTCCGACGACTACCGCCGGAGGGTGCGTCCCGCCATGCCGGCAGAATTCACCGGCCTCGCGTCCGCTGACCACGCCTACCTTGTCGCACTGCTGCGATCGGTAGGACCGGCGCTGCAAGCCATGCCGGTGGAGTTCTCCGAACACCGCGAGGCGCTGGGTGCCACATTGCGCTCCGTTTACCTTGCCCACCAAGGTATCTGCGCTCGATTCGACGGCGACCACAGCCCGAGTCTGCGGACGGCCGCACACAGCACTACACCCGCGACGACGGTACTGTCCCGCCTTGCCCGTTCGCGATGTCGCCTTCTCGAACCGTAGGCAAGGTTGTTCATCCCGTCTGGAGACGAGTGGCTTCGCGGCAGAGCAGATCCCAGGCGTCGGCTACGTGCCGGTCGCGAGTGGAGATCGCGCCGATGGCCATTCGTAACGTATATGCTCCCCGAACTCTGGTGTGGGACAGGTAGATCCGTCCGGTTGCATTGACGGCTTCGAGCAGTTGCCGGTTCATTTCGTCCGGCCCGCGCAATCGGAAACACACCAGCGATAACGGATGTGGCGCCATCAGCTCGAATCGGCTGTCGCCGGAAACCCATTCGGCGAATTGCTGCGCGAGCGCGACATGGTGCCGGATGTGCGCGCGAAGACCTTCCCCGCCGTACCAGCGGATGACCGACCAGAGCTTCAGGGCGCGGAACCGGCGGCCCAGCGGCACGCCCCAATCTCGATAGTCCACCACCGCGTGCGACTCGCTGGCCTGGTTGCGCAGATATTCCGGCAGAACGGACAAGGCGCCGATCAGCGCGTCACGATCGGCTACATAGCAGGCGTCACAGTCGAATGTGGTGAGCAGCCATTTGTGCGGGTTGGTGGCGTAGGAGTCCGCATAGTCGTTGACGCCGTGATGAATCCAGCGCAGTTCGGGGCAGATGGCCGCCACCCCGGCGTGTGCTGCGTCTACGTGCAGCCAGGCACCGAATTCCTTGCAGGCAGCCCCGATTCCTGGGACGGGATCGATAGCGCCGGTCGAGGTCGTACCGATTGTCGCCATCACCATTGCGGGGATATACCCCGCAGCGATATCGCTTTTCATCGCGTTCCGAAGTGCGTCCGGGTCCATCGAGAAGTCGGCGCGGGTGTCGATCGTTCGCAGCGCTGCGGCGCCGAGCCCGGCAACGCGGGCGGCTTTCTCGCATGCCGAATGTCCTTCGGCGGATGTGTAGACGGTAAACCGACCGCTTGCCACACCGTCGCGTGTGACCCGTCCGCTCGAAGCCCTGTGCAGCGCGGCGAGCAGGGCCACCAGTATTGAGCTGGAGGCGGTGTCCTGAATGACGCCACCTCCGCTGCCGGTGGAAAGAAACCGATCGGACAACCCCAACAGTCCGGCCAGCCAATCAAGGACGTGCTGCTCCAGTTCCGTGCATACCGGGCTGGTCTGCCACATCATCCCCTGCACATTCAGTCCGGCGGTGAGTAATTCGGCCAGCACCGCCGGTCCTGAGGTATTGCTCGGGTAGTAGGCGAAGAAACTCGGATGTTGCCAGTGCGTGAGACCGGGCACCACGATCGTGTCCATGTCCTCGAGCACCGCACGGAAATCTTCACCGAGCTCCGGCGCCCGGGCCGGGAGTTGCTCTCGCACCTGTCCCGGCGCGACTTGTGCGAGGACGGGTAAGGACTCCACTCGGTCCCAGTAGTCCGCAAGCCAATCCACTACCGCACGACCGTATTCCCGAAACTCATCCGCAGTCATATGCCTGGGCGCAGGATCGACGGCTTCCGGAGCCGGCGACCGCTGAGCATCTCGCATATATCCGCCCTTTCTCGGTGTTCCAGATGATGGTCACTGTACGTCCGGTGGTGCACCGAGCGTCACCGAGCTGCGCTCTCCCGACCGTGCGGTGGGCGGCGGCCCCGACCAGTCACGCAGGATCCGATACCGCTCCGCTGACAACTATCGCACTCGAGCCACTGAGGACCCCGTACCGGCGGGAGTGGATTGTTCTCTCCGACAACGGAATTGTGCGCCGCGTCCATCGGCGGCGCCTGTTCGGAAACGACTATTCAAGATCCCTTAACAGCGAGCTCACCGGATACCGCCGCGGCCACCGAAGCCGCCGAGGTCGGCGCGGTTACCGATCTATCAGCAATCTTCGAGCTACATTCGATCTCGCTCATCCGAGTTCTGGACAATTCCGCTGGACGAAGGAAGTGAGTGGTCGCCGTGGCAATGAACGAGGGGTCGCCGACCAGTGGCGAAGCATCGGTCGGACTGGATGTCTTTCCACCGGAGCAACACCGCCGCTGGACCGTTCTGTTGCGGCTGTTGTTGGCCATTCCCCAGCTGATCGTGCTCTGGGCCTTGAGCATCGCCGCCTTCGTGGTGAGCGTCTGCGGCTGGTTCGGCGCGCTGGTGCTCGGTCGATTACCGGACTGGTGCGGTGCGTTCCTGCGCGGATACTACGGCTACACCGTGCGGGTGCACGGCTACCTCATGTTGCTGGTCGACGACTACCCGCCCTTCGCGTGGACCGCACCGGATTACCCGGTCCGCCTGCTGTTCCCCGCGCCGACGCCGCTGAACCGACTCGCGGTGCTGTTCCGGCTCATCCTGGCATTCCCGATCCTGGTGCTGTCGAGTTGGTTCATCTCCGGATGGGCGATCATCTCGTTCATTCTGTGGCTGATCGTCCTGATCACCGGCCGGATGCCGGGCGCGATCTTCGAGGCCACCTCGGCGGTGCTGCGCACCGAAATGCGGGTATCCACCTACACGTACCTGCTGACGCCGACGTACCTGAAGGGCGTTTTCGGCGATCAGCGGGCGCCGGTTGCCGGTCCGGCAATGACCGCACCGCCTGCGCAGTCGCCTACCCGCCCGCTGGCGCTCTCCAGCGGCGGTCGGACCCTGCTGATCGTCATACTCATCGTCGGCATACTGGGCAGCTTCGCCCGAACCACCGTGCGCTGGAACGATGACGACGACACCGATGCGATCTCCAGCGCACAACCCGCCCGACAGGTCGCCATCGACCTCACCGACTGGATCGGGCACACACCGCAACACGTGCACTGCCCCAACTTCCTCAACGCCGATATCGGCGCGACCGAGGTCTGCACGGTCACCGATAACGGCATCGAGTTCCGGACCTTGGTCACCGTCGACGCGATCACCCACGGAGCGGCGCACTTCCGCACCGTCATCGAGCACTGAAGAGCTAACTCTGCCTACGGGCCCGAGCCCGGCGCTTGCCCTCGTGCATCGCTTGGACCCGGGCCACCGGGATGGTGTGGCCCTCCTCGATGAGATCGGCGGGCAACGCCTGCGGCGCGGGCATCTCCCGCGCCCATGGATCCCGATCGCCCAACTGATTCGGCGCGGTGCGCACGGTGAAATCGCCCGGCCTGATATCGGCGAGCTGAGCCCATTCGATCGGGAAGGACACCGGCACACCCGGACGCACCCGCGGGCTGTAGGCCGCGACGACGGTCGCGCCGCCCGCGCGCGTCGAATCCAGAAAGACCTTGCCCGCCCGGTCCTCGCGGATGAACGCGGTAGTGGCCAGGTCCGGATCGATGCGCTCGGCTCTGGCCGCGACCGCCCGGGTGGCGGCGGCGACATCCTCGGTCGGAATGTGCGGCTCGATCGGTACGAAGACGTGCACGCCCTTGGCGCCGCTGGTTTTCACCGCACCCGCGAGTCCGTCGTCGGCCAGCGCCTGTCTGATCAGCTCGGCGGCCAGCACGACCTGCCGGAAGGCGCCGCCCTCAGGCGGATCGAGATCGAGGATGAGATGGGTCGGGCCCGCGGTGTGATCGGCGAGCGACAGCGTCGGGTGATATTCGACCGCGCGCTGATTGCCGAACCACAGCAGGGTGCGCACGTCATCGCAGAGGGCGTAGGTCACTTCACGTTTGGAGGTCTCGGCCCACACCTTCACCCGACGCACCCACTCCGGGGTGTACTTGGGCAGATTTTTTTGCATGAACGGTTCCTGCCCCGGCCGGATGCGTACCACCGAGAGCGGACGGTCGCGCAGTTGCCCGACCAGCCGATCACCGACGAATTCGAGATAGTCGATCACATCGCGCTTCGTCGCGTCGGCACCGTCGAACAGCGGCGCGTCGAGATTGGTCAGCCGAACACCCGCACGGACCTCTTCGCTGGTCATCGGTCAAAACTAGTAGAACGTCAGGATTCGGCGGCGCGGTAGTAGCCGAAAACGAGGAAGGCGAGTCCGCAAGCCGCCGCGCAGGACAGCAATGACCACCCGATGCCAGGGGTGACGAGCGCGCCCATGACCGCGACGCCGAGGGTCGCGCCCACTTGGCGGACAGCGTTGAGCAGGCCGCCGACCGCACCGGCGGTTCCGGGCGGTGCCACGCTGACAATGGCGGTGACCAGCGCCGGAAGGGCAAAGGCGACACCGAATCCCGATAACAGCAGGCCGAATGCCAGCACCGGATAGCCGAGTCCCGCGAACACCGCAACGGCCAGCACCACACCACCCACCGCGAGCAGGCCGAGTCCGATCAGGATCGGACGACGCGGGCCGACGCGGGCGACGAGTTTGCCCGCGAGCGGCGGGATCACGGCGAACGGCACGGTGAGCGGCAGGAAGGCGAGCCCGGTCTGCAGTGGGCTCAGCTGACGCTCTTGCTGCAGCAGCAACGGCAGGACGAACAGTGCCCCGGTCAGCGCGTAATTCACCGCGGCACCCACCAGCAGTCCGGCCCGCACCCGGCCCGCATGGAGCAGTTCCTGATTCAATACCGGTGCGGCACTGCGTCGTTCGAGAAGTACGAAAGCGATCGCCGCGAGCGCCGTGCCGCCGAACGAGTACGCCATGTGTCCCCACGACTGCGCGCCCGCCGCGATCAGCGCGTCGGTGCACAGCGCCAGGGCGATGGCCGCGGTCAGCTGTGCCGCCCAGTCGATGCGGCGATCACCGCGCGCGCAGGTGACCGCGGAACCCATGCTCAGCCCCAATACGAGCACCGCGATGGGGACATTGACGACGAATATCGACCGCCAACCGGCCAGGTCGACCAGTGCACCACCCGCGATCGGCCCCGCCGCGACCGCCGCGCCGCTGATCGCCGCCCACGTCGAAATCGCTCGCGCGCGCCGGCCCGGATCCGGATACAGCTGGGTGATCATCGCCATCGATGCTGGCACGCACGCCGCCGCCGCGACGCCGAGCAGCATCCGCAGCGCGACCAGCACCCACAGGTTCGGCGCGAAGGCGCTGAGCAGCGAGGCCAGACCGAAAGCCGCTGTGCCGAAACGGAATACCCTATGCGCACCATGGCGATCCGCGACCGCGCCCGCGGAGAGCAGCAGTGCGGCGAAGGCGACGGTATAGCCGGTGGTCGCCCATTGCAGTCCGGCGATCGAGGTGTGCAGGGACGCCGCCAGATCCGGCTCGGCGACCGAAAGCACCGTCATATCCAACAGCACCATGAAGTACCCGAGGGATATCCCCAGCAGGGCCCTGGTCGACGCGGCGGACGTCCGCGCCCGCGATTGCAGCATGCTCATCCGGTACAACAGCTCCTCGGCTCGGTGATGACGCGATCACTCTCGCCGGACCGGCCCGACGGCTCCACCGGCTACAGCGCATGCTGCATTCGGAATATCCGAATGCTCTGTCGCTGTTGGCCAGGCCATGGAATTACGCCAGCTGCGGACCTTCGAGGCAGTGGTGCGCCACCGCACGGTCACCGAGGCCGCGGTCGCGCTCGAGCTCGCGCCGTCGTCGGTGTCCCAGCAGATCCGCACGCTGGAAACCACGCTCGGGGTGGCACTTTTCGTGCGCGATCCCAAGGGCATGCGGCTCACGCCCGCGGGGCAGCGCCTCACCGGATGGGCGCGGCGACTACTCGAACAGGCCGAACAGGCGGTGCGCGCCGTACGGGAGGAACGGCCGGTGCTGCGGCTCGGGGCGCTGGAAACCCTCGCGGGTGCGTATGTGCCGCAGGTGCTGACGCGACTGGCCGAGCGACGGCCCGATATCGAGGTCGAGGTGCGCTCGGACCGGGCCCGCGACGGCCTGCTCGCCGATGTGGTCCGCGGCGATCTCGATGCCGCGCTGTTGCTGGATTCCGGTGGCGCCGTTGGTGATCTGGGTTTTCCCGCCCCCGCCGAACCGCTGGCCTTCCTCGACCTCGATCCGGTACCGCTGGCCCTGGTCGCCGCACCGGCGCATCCGCTGACGACGCGGTCCGGCCTGACACCTGCCGACCTCATCGAGGAAAGACTGCTGGTCAATGTGCCCGAATGCTCGTTCTGGATGGCAGGTGAAAAGGTGCTCGGCTCGGGTCCACGGCGCGTGAAAGCCGGTGCGGTTCCGGTCATGCGGGCATGGGCCGAGCACGGACTCGGTATCGCCCTACTACCGGAATTCGCGGTCGCCGACGGCATCGCGCACGGCACCCTCGCGCGCTTGGACTTCCCGATGCCCGATCTGAATCTGCGGCTGGTGTGGCGGGCGGATCAGGAGGCACTACCCGGGCTGCGCGAGGTCCTGTACGCGGCCGCGCGGCCATGACCGCACCGTTCCCGGCAAACCGGCCGCAATGCTCGGTCATGTGATTAGGCTGACCATATAGACGCAGGTCCCGACCGCATTGGTCGACCGAGAGGAGTTACCGATGAGCGCGCAGCAGTCTGCGATCACGGTCTCGGCACTAACCGGCGATCTCTCCGGAATTGTCGGCAAGCACCTCATCTACGCCTACGACAACGGCTGGAAATTCGAGTTGTATGTGCGGGGTCCGCAGCGGATCGAATCGCGATGTCTGATGGGACCGATGTTCGGGCGGTGGTCCAAGAATCAGGCGGCGAAGCTGGTCCAACTCAACGATGATCTGTACAAAATCGCCTGGGTGGAGCCGACCGGAACGACGACGGTGATCATCATCTGGCTCGGCGATCGCCGGGTGCACACCACGATCTCCTACCCGCAATGGATGCTCGACTATCCCGAAAGCACCCTCACCCGATACGAGGACAATCTCGAGGCGGTCATCGCCGACCGGGAGAAGGGACCGACCTATCCGCTGACCCTGGTCGCCTCGTCTGGGCGCATCACCTTCCTGGAATCCCGGGATCTCGACGACGACACGGTGATCAACTGTCCACCGGACAAGCTGCCGCCGGGGTACGCCGCGCGAACCAACTGAGCGCGTCAGGCTAGTAAACCGGAAGGGCACGGATCGACATTCGTCGGGCGCGGGGTCGGTCACAGCAGCGCGGATCGAAGGCTCGCGGACGTCCTGGCTGATTCACCCGCAATCGAATGGGTACCGCTGCCCTGAGGAGGTACGCGCATGACTCGTCCCGTGCCACCGAATCCGAGCCCCATCCCGCCGATGCCGATCCCGGACCCGGTGCCACCGACACCGATCCCGGATCCGGTGCCACCGAAACCCGGTCCGGAACCGATGCCGCGGCCCGAGCCGCATCCGGAGCCGGAACCGTATCCCGAGCCGTATCCGGAACCGATACCTGATCCGGCGCCGCAGCCATGACTCCAGCGCTGCCGGGCCTTCGGTAACGAAAGGTAAATCAGCGCCAGATCAGCGCGGCGACCGCCTTGGGCGCGGCCAACCATTCACGAATAGTGTTGCGCACCAAAGTCATTCGCTTGCATTCACAGTATGCGACGACGCCGTAGCCATCGATGCCCGCGCCGCGGCACAAGGCGACCGCCCGTGGCAGATGCTGGTATTGGGTGACGATGATCGCACGGTCGATACCGAACAGATTCTTGGCTCGTTCGCATGTCGCTCGGGTCGACAATCCTTCGCCGTCGGAGCGCACCACCGCCGGATCGATGCCATGGTCCGCGAGATACTTTGTCATCGAGGCGATTTCGTCGCCGGATGTACCAGCAGCGTCACCGGAAACCAGAATCTCGCGCACCTTTCCGGCCCGCAGCAGTTCGATCGCGACATCGAGTCGTCCACGCATGTAGGCCATCGGCGCACCATCGGGCCCGACCTTCGCGCCCGGCACGATCACCACCGGAACCGTCGGCGCCGCCGCGGCTCCGAACCGATATTCGGCCGATACCAACCACAATCGGATATTGGCACCCGCGACGACCACCGCCACTGCGGCGACCAGACCGACACCCACCCGGAGCATTACCACGCCGAACTCTTCCCGTCGGTTATCAACTGCACCTGCCCGACGATACTGGCGCGGCACTGAGCCTCGATCCACCGACAGGCTTGCGCCCGTCAGTGGGGTTTGAATGAGAAAGTGTCCTTCGAGCTGCGATGATTGCTGTTGTCCAGGCAACAATCGCACAGCTCAGCAGGACACTTCGGGTGCAAGTTCCGCACAGGTTCGCCGCGGAGTCGGCGGTGTTCGACGATGAGAATCCTGCTCGCTAACCCACTGCGGTGGCCGTCACCTCGATCGTCATCCCGGCCGCGCGCAGCCGCGCGGTGAGCGCGTCACCCATCGCGGTGGCCGGTGTGAGAACTCCGGCGCGGTCGGGTAACCGCGACCCGTCGAAGGCCAGGCACAGGCCGCTCTCGGCGAGCATCACCGCGGTTGCCTGATATCCGGGATCACCGTGCCCGGCGAAGGTGGCCAGATAATGCGCGCCCGCAGAGGTCCGGGTGTAGGTCGCCGTACGGAACCATCCTGCGGCGCGGGCCTTTTCGTCCGGTCCGGTGCCCGGTGCGGGCAGTACTCGATCGAGCAACCGGCGTCCGGCTCGCGACCTGGACAGCATTGCCACCGCCCCCATACCGGCCACCACAGTTCCCGCGGTCGCGGCGGCGATCAGCGGGGCGGCGGGTGCGGCGCCCGCGTCCAGGACCTCCCGGTAGCGGAAGTCCGGCCCGTATGCCCACCCGAGCAGTCCGTTGCTGCGGCGGACGATCTTCGTATTGTGCGGCGCCATGACGAAGGTGCCGACCCAGCCTTTCAGGTCCGGGGCGATGCTTTTCGCACGTCCGAGGGCGTGGTCGGATGGGCCGCCGCCCCGGGGTTCCCTCGCTCGGTCCGGGCTCAGCGAATACGGATCCGTGATCACCGCCCGCGCGGCGGGTTCCGCGGCGATCGCCTCCCACATCGCTCGCGCGGAATCCACCGTCCCCCCACTGACGCCGCCCTTCATCGTCGCGATCAGGGTCGTCTGCTCCAGTGCGCCGGCGTTGTCCGCGGCGACGGCCCGGTGCAGCAGGTAGACGCTCAGGTCAGAGGGTATCGAGTCGAATCCGCACGAGTTCACGATCCTGGCGCCCGATGCGACCGCCGAGTCGTGGTAGCGGTCGATTGCGGTGCGGGTGAATATCGATTCGCCGGTGAGGTCGGCGTAGTGGGTGCCGTGCCGCGCGCACGCCGCCAGCAGCGGTAGCCCGTATCGCTGATACGGGCCGACGGTGGTGATCACGACGGCGGTCCGGGCGGCGAGAGCACCGAGCGCGTCGGAGTCGCCCGCGTCGGCCGCGATGAGTTCCCACTCTGCCGCGGCTGGTCCCAACTGGTCGCGCAGTGCGCCCAACTTCTCCCGGGACCGCCCGGCCAGCGCGATACGTGCGCCGGCGGGCGCGGCCTCTGCCAGATACTGCGCTGTCGTCTTTCCGACGAAACCTGTCGCGCCGAACAGTACGAGATCGAACTCGCGATTCTCGATCATGATGAACCTGCTTTCGATAGAGAGTGGAGCCGGTGTCCCGGTAGCTGCCGGAACCACTCGGTGTCACGGTGTCGCGAGGGCAGCGAGCGGGCGCTCACGGGTGGCACGGAAACTCGTCGAGGTGGCAGCGGCGAGCGCGATCGAGAAACTGCCCGCGATGATCGCGGGAAACATCCACCACGGGCCACCCGGCACCGGGGACCCGGTCTTGACGAGGCTGTAGGGGACGATGGTGGCCGCAGCCGCGACCGTGCCGAGCACGACCGAGACGAATGTCGCTGCGGCACTTTCGACTACGACCATGCCCAGCACCTGACGCCGTGTCACGCCGGTCAGGCGGAGCAGGCCGAATTCCCTGCGACGCTTCCAGGTGGCCGCGATCAGCGAGTTGCCCACCGTGATCGAGCAGAAGGCGATGATCATCGTCACGACCATGTAGTTCGCCGCTGCGAATTGCGGGCCGTTGTCATCGGCAGCGCGGCCGGCGATGCTGTCCTCGGTGCCCTGCATGTACAGCGTGCCGGTCGCGATGCCGATCAGCAGTGTGAGCGCGCCGACGACCGAAGTCGCGTCGGCGGCGCGGGCGGCCAGATTGCGCAGAGCCAATCGTGCCGCGCTGCCGGGAAACCGGGTCGCGAGGGACTCTAGTGAGGCGACGCCCCAGGGGCTCAACAGCGCCAGACCAATCGCCACACCGATACACGCGGGCCCGGCTGCGGCGGCCAGCAACGGCCCGTCGGCCATGAACAGGGTGCCGATTCCGCAGCCGAATCCGATCAGCACGAACATCGCTCCCAGGAGGGTTTTCTTCCGGGAGATCGCGACGCCCTCCGCGCCCGCGGCGTCGGCGAGCGCCGCAACCGGCGCGATCGTCGCGGCGCGACTGCCCGCCAGCGCCGCAGCGACTGTGGCCGACAGCAACGAAACTCCCGCACCCGCCGCGATCGTCGGTCCGTGCACGACGAACCGGGCCGGTTCGGTGACCACGCCGAACGCGACCATACGATCGAGCAGGAACGCGCCGAGCCCGATCCCCGGCAGCGCACCGGCCAGCGTCGCGGGCAATGCCACGGCGCTTGTTTCCATCAGCACCATCGCGCGCATCTGGCGGGGAATGGCACCTATCGATCTGATGAGGGCCAATTCCCTGGTGCGCTGCTCGATCACGAGCGAAACCGTGGCGGCGATACCGAAGATCACCACGACGAGAGTCCAGCCACCCATGATCCCCGCCAGGATGGACAGCGACTCTCCGCCACCGTCCGGTATCGCTCTTCCGGAGTCGAGAAGCGCGGCGAAGGCGATCAGTAGCGCGGTTCCGGCCGCGATCACAGCCGCCGAGGCCAGGTAGGCCGAAGTACGCGCCCGTACCGTGCGCAGCGCGAACCGCCACATCATCGGAGGCCCCCACGTGCCGGGATGCGTTCACCCAGCCGAGCCATCCGGGCCGCCACGGCGTCCGCGCTGGGGCGGTGCATCATATCCACGACCCGGCCGTCCGCGAAGAACACGACGGCATCGGCCGCTGCCGCCGCGACCGGATCGTGCGTCACCATGACGATGGTGCGCCCTGCGCCGTCCACGGCTTCCCGCAACAGGCGGAGCACATCGGCGGCGGCACGGCTGTCGAGTGCGCCGGTCGGCTCGTCGGCGAAGACCACCGCCGGAGCGCTCAGCAGCGCACGAGCGATCGCCACCCGCTGCTGCTGACCTCCCGACAACTCCGCGGGCCGGGAGCGCGCGTATCGCTCGAGGCCCAGCCGGGCGAGGACGTCGCGCAACGCGCCGGCGGGGACCGGCCGGGAGGCGAACTCCATGGGCAGCGTGACATTCTGCGCCACAGTCAAGGTCGGCACCAGGTTGTAGGACTGGAAAACGAAGCCCAACCGATCACGGCGCAGACGGGTCAGCGCGGTCTCGTCGAGCGTGGTCAGTTCGGTGCCCTCGATCGAGACCGAACCCGAGGTCGGCCGGTCCAGCCCGGCCGCGCATTGCAGCAGCGTGCTCTTCCCCGAGCCGGACGGTCCCATGACGGCGGTGAACGTGTGACGCGGAAAGCCCAGGCTCACCTCGTCGAGGACCCGGGCCGCCGCGGCGCCCTCGCCGTACACCTTCACCACTTGACGCAGTTCCACGCTGTACCGAGCGGGGGCCGCCTTCGACCTTTCGTCGAAGTACACTGTACGAGTCATAAATACACCGTACCCAAGCAACCTGAAGTTTGCGCAATGAGAGGAAGTTAATCGAGTTAAAGCCACATAATGCGCTCGATTTTCGACACAATTCAGACCGGGTGTAGACTTTCGTCATCAATCAGATCGCGTGACGAAAAGAGGCTCGAATGCCCACCTGTCAGGTCTGCGGCCGCGAACTTGCGCCCGCCGCGCGCGGCCGCCCGCCCAGCTACTGCTCCCGCGCCTGCCGTGCGCGGGCCTACCGCGAGCGCGTCTCGGCGAAACAGGAACAGGCCGCCGCACCGGTGGAGGCAGCCGTCCCCGGTCTGTCCGTGGAGCGGGTAGTGCGTGCGGCGATCGAACTGGTCGACCGCGAAGGCACTTCCGGCCTGTCCATGCGCCACACCGCCGCCGAACTGGGCGTCGGGGTGATGTCGCTCTATCGCTACGTTCCGGGAAAGGAGGAACTGGGTCGACTGATGATCGATGCCGTCTTCGGCGACCATCCCCTCCCGGAACCCGGCCCACCGTGCTGGCGGGCCAAGCTGGAGCTGTCCGCTCGCCAGGAATGGCAGATCTACCTCGACCATCCCTGGGTTCCGCAGCTTTTCGCGCTCACCACCAGACCACCGATCGCCCCGCGGATGATGGTCTACACCGATTGGCGCATCCGCGCGGTCGACGACCTCGGACTCGACTTCCCCACCATGGTCCGGATCGCGATCATGGTGGGGAACCACGCGCAGAGTTCGGCGTATGCGCTTGCCAGAGAACAGTTCGCGAAGCACACCCGCGAGGAGTGGCTGGGCGCGCGCGACGCGCAGATCCGGCAGGCGCTGGCCGTCGGAACCATGCCGATGATCGCCCGCTTCGGTGTGGACGCATTCGAAGCGTCGCAACCGGAGAGCGTTTTCGAGTTCGGACTGCGGTGCTTGCTCGACGGTGTAGACAAAATGATTGTGGGCAGCCGGTCTAGGTGAACAGCACTCGAACCTCTCGGTGGCGGCATCGGATCGCGATCGGATTGCTCACCGCCGCATGCGCGGCAGGGTGCGGCACCTCGGAGGACAGCGCCCCGCCCGCGTGGTCCGGCCCCGTGCCGATACCCGCCGTCACCATCACCATCGAACACCAGGACTACACCGGCACGCCCCCGATCACACCGGGCGCGGTGCTGACAGTGGTCAACCTCGATTCGGTGAAACACAGCATCACCAGCAAACGTCCCGGCCTCTTCGATCACGAGATCGGCCCGGGCCAGACCATCACCTTCACCGCACCCGACGAGGTCGGCTCGCACCCCTTCTACTGCCGGTATCACGCGAACATGGAGGGCGCGTTGAGTGTCCGGCGTTGAATACCCGGATTCCGCGCGCCGAGCCGCGTGGTGGGTCGGCGGCCTCGTCGACCCACCCGTCGCCGCCCCGACATTTGGGGGCACGTACCGCGTCCGATTCTCGGTAACGCCGGCCGCGAATCATCCGATGCTCACTATGTCTGCAATTCGTTGCGGCACAGTAAGTTTCGTGTTGTCAATCGGTATCGAGGGGAAGCCATGAATATCAAGTCATGCGCGTTTACCGTACTCGCGGCGAGCATTATGGTCGGCACTGTCGGGTGTGGCGCGAGTTCGTCGCCATCCGGCGCCACCGGGACGTCCGTTTCGGCACAGGCCGGTGCGTCCGCTACACAAAACGCGGTGGATCCGAAACCCGCTGCTACGCCGGGCATTTCGGCGTCGAGTCCGAAATCGACAGCAAGGCAGGAGCCCACAGTCGACCATCCGGTGACCGCGCCCGCGGAACCCGCACCGTATGGCAGCGGACACGGTCTGTGCTTCGATGTGAACTCGGCACTGGCCGCCGAGGCACTCGCCAAGTTGGGGCCGCCCCCGGTCGGAGGCACATGGGTTGTTCAAGGCGGCAGCGACGATCCGATCCAGGCAGGCTGCTCGGGTGTTTTGTCGTGGATGCAGGTGGAGTGGCAGGGCATTCACCCCGGCACCCACATCCTGTTCTTCACCAACGGCACCTACCTCGGCACCGCGACATCGAAGCCGTACGGCTACACCGAAATACTCGGCAAGACTCGGGACACCGTCTCGGTGCGATACCGCTGGGCAAAGCCCGACGATGCGCTGTGCTGCCCGCAGGGCGGACCGAGCGTGGTGACCTTCACCCTCGACGGAAACTCGGTCCACGCGAACGGACAATTCCCGCCGGACAACTGAGCCGCGCTACACGCAGTAATGGCAGGTTCCACTGGCAGGTAGCTCGATGAAGCACTCGACGCACACCGCCGCGCGGGCAGGCTCGGTTTGCGGCTTGGTCGCCTGCGGGGTCGTGCTCGTCGAGCGGCTGCCCGCCACCTTGGGCGTGAGCGGCGGGGCGGTCGGCTCGGCGGGCATGGCGGCGCCATGCTGCTCGTAGCACTGCCACCGGGCGTAGGCGGCATGTAACTCGAGGTCCTTCGGAATCGGCAGCCTGGCGAGTTCCAGCACGTACTTGTACATATCGCCGACGGTGTGGTCCTCCTGCACACAAAGCGAGGTCAGCGGCGGTTCGCCCGCATTGTGGCAGCGCCGCGCGACCTTGCGCAGAATGGCATCCATCCACATCCGCGTCGGCGCACCGGTATGCACCCCGGACGCTTCCTGCACCCGCTCGGCCAACTCCGTCACAGTGACGAAGTTCCCGTACTCCGTGGCGATCTCGGACAGCTGCGCATGTGCCGCGACAGCCCATGCCACCGTCGCCTCCCGCAACGTCACCGGGACGCCGTCACCTGCCCGCCATGCCCCCGCTGTTGCGGATACCGAACTCTCGATCACCCGATCAAGTTATCGCGCCGCCCCGCGACCCGCCGAACGCCCCCACGCTCCGGCGGCCGATCAGATCACCATGCACCTGGTTCCGCACGCGATGTTTGCCGCCGGCAGCGCTCGGTGATCTTGTTCCTAGCTTACTAGGATGCTAGCATCGACGTGTGGGCGACGAGGACGTGAAGCAGTTCAACGTGTATTTGCCGGTGGGCTTGATCAAGCAGGTCAAGTTCCGAGCAATCGAGTCCGGTATGTCGCTGTCGGCATTGGTCGCGGAAGCACTGCGGGGATACCTCGACGACGCCCACGATCAGCAACCGTGAGCACGATAAGGAGAGACGAGATGACGACGCAGGGCATCGAAGGCGTATTCGTCGAGACGCACAATTGGGGCAAATCGGCGCGGTTCTTTCAGGCGCTCGGTTTCGAACCCGAATTCACCACAGACCACAATTCCGGACTGTTCCGCAATGGCGATGGTCCGTATGTATTCATCGCCGAGATCCCGCGCAGCCAGACCCCGCAGACACAGCTCGTACTGACGGTGACCGAGCCGGATGCGTTCCGGCCGAGCAGTGATGTCGAGGTGGTGACGCCGTTCGAGGAAACCCATTACGGGACAAAGGAAATGACGGTCCGCGACCCGGACGGTCGGGTATGGAGTCTGCAAGTCGGAAAGGTCGGCTGAACCATGCAACAGGTCATCGGCCCCGAGAGCACGGCGGAGCGCGTGGCGCTGTGGCGCGCCTTGCATGTCGAGATCGATCCGGCGCCGCATGTACTCGAAGACGAGATCGGGCTACGACTGATCGATCCCGACGACGAATGGCGCGCCCGAGGAGATATGGCCCCCGAGACGACCAGCCTCTCGCGTGCATGCGTCGTGGCGCGCGCCCGTTTCGTCGAGGATCTGGTGGTCGAACAGGCGACGCGTGGCGTCGATCAGTACGTCATCCTCGGCGCCGGGCTCGACACATTCGCCCAGCGTCGACCCGAAATCGCTTCCAGGATGACGGTATTCGAGGTCGACCAGCCCGACCCGCAGGCATGGAAGCGGCAGCGGTTGGTCGAGCTCGGCTTCGGAATTCCGCCCTGGCTGCGGCTGGTCCCGGTCGATTTCGAGGCCGAATCCTGGTGGGACCGACTCATCTCCGGGGGCTTCGACCCGTCGCGTCCCGCGGTGGTCGCCGAAACCGGCGTCTCCATGTACCTCACGCGCGAAGCGAATATTCAGACCCTGCAACGGATCTCGACCCTCGCACCCGGATCCACCCTGGCCATGACGTTCCAACTGCCGCTGGACTTATTGGATGCCGAGGAACGCCCGATACGCCAGGTCGTCGAGAATGCCGCCCGAGCAAGTGGCGTGCCATTCCTCAGCCTGTTCAGCCCCGACGAACTGATCGAGCTGGCTGAGGCAGCGGGTTTCGCATCGACACAACATATTTCGACATCCATCCTGACCCAGCGCTACTTCGCCGACAGAACTGACGGTCTGCGACCCCCTAGCGCGGAACAGTTCCTGGTGGCGACGACTTGACGACGTCGGTGGCGCCCGGCCGTCGCGGAGTCCGTTGTTCGAGCCGTTTTCGGATGTCGGCCGCCGCGCCGTAGCAGTCGGGCATGGATGGATCGCGGCGGTCGAACTACCTCCGCCGAAGAGCGTTGGCGCGCGAGCCTGCATCCCACAGTCGTATGGAGTTCACGAACGACTGTGGTGCACAGGGTGCCGCGCTACCCGACGCGCGCCGCCTCGCGCGCGAGAATGCGGGCGCGTTGTTCTTCGAACCGGATGACGTCGCGGCCGAGTTTGTCGAGGTACTCGGCGAGTTCTTCGCGACTGCGTGCACCGCGCGCGGTGAAGTCGGTGCGCTTGAAGACATTCCAGATTCGCAGGACCGGCATCAACACCTCGTCCAGGTGCTGACGCAGGTCGTAGATCCCGTGCTTGACCATCAATACGCCATTGCGACGCCAGTTCGGCATGCCGTTGCCCGGCATGCCGAACGTCTTCACGATTTTGGTCACCGACTCCATCGTCTGGTCCGGAGCGATATCGAACGCGGCACCGGTGACGTTGCGATAGAACATCATGTGCAGGTTCTCATCGGCCGCGATGCGCTGCAGCATCCGGTCGGCGATCGGGTCGTCGCAGACCCGTCCGGTGGTGCGATGGCTGACCCGGGTGGCCAACTCCTGGAACGTCACGTACGCGACCTGATCGAGCACACCGCTGAAGCCCTCCGGCGCGTGTACACCGCGGGTCAAATGCACCATGCGGTCGCTCTCCAACGCGACAGGATCGACAGCGCGCGTGCATACGAGGTAGTCGCGCATGGCGATGGAGTGGCGGTTTTCCTCGGCGGTCCAGCGGCCGACCCAGGTGCCCCAAGCACCGTCCTGCGAGAAGTTCTCGGAGATCACGCGGTGGTAGGAGGGCAGGTTGTCCTCGGTCAGCAGATTCGTGATCATCGCGACCTTGGCAACCTCCGAGAGCTGCGACTGCTCGGGATCCCAGTCCACGCCACCCATTGCCAGGAAGTTGCGGCCCTCGTCCCATGGCACATAATCATGCGGGCACCAGTCCTTGGCGGTGGCCAAATGCCGGTCGATATTGGCCGCAACTACCGGCTCCAGCTCGGTCAGTAGCTCGATCTGCGTCAAATCCATTGCTATGCAGCGCCTTTCGATTCGGTGGAAGCAACCACGGAACGTACCGCTGTTCACGCATTTCCTTGACTACGCAGCCTTGCCGCACCCCTACCCTAATCGAGCGCGACCGGTTCGGCGCAGATCGGGCAGGCCCGGTTTGCTGGCAACCGACCGACGAGACGCATGCCTGGCAACGGCATCTGGCTGCGGCGCTGAGCCGCTCCGTCGAATCCAGCGGCAGGACTGCTGACCTATCGCCGCGCGAGGATCTCGTCGGGGTCGAGGCCGCGGTCGATACCATGCGCCACGACCGCTTGGCCCGGCGCGAGTTCGAGCCGGTTTCCGTCGAGGTAGACCTCGATCTTGTCGGGCTCGAACGACACCAAACCGCGTACGCGGCCCACTTCTGGCCAGGCATCCACGTACGACCATGCGGCGCGGCTGCGCGCGCCGATGTCGTAGTAGCTGGCCAGGCCCTTGTAAGGGCAGAAGGTTTGACCGTCCACCGATGTCAGTTCCGATTCGTCGACGTCCTCTCGCGGCACATACCAGCGTGGCGCGAATCCCGACTCGTACAGCACCACTGGTCGGTGGGTATCGGCGATGGTGCGGTCCCCGTCGCGGACTACCAGATGTCGTGAGGTGGCGCGGACATCGTTGCGGTGATACGGGTCGGCGGCATGGCCGACGATCCGCTCATCCTCTTCATAGAAGGCATCCATCGCGCGCCAGGCGAAGGCCACGCGATCGCGCAACTCGCCCGCGTAGTCGGGCAACTCGATGTGCTGCCAGGCGGCCCGCTCGGCGCTGTGCTCCCCCGCTGTCACGGTGAACCAGGACGTCGTACCGAGATCGCGGTGCTGTGTTCGGCGATCCGTCTGCCGCAAGACACCCTGTTCGACACCCTCGAGCGGGAAGTAGGCCACCGGATAGTGACCCGGCTCGTGGAGCAGGACCACATCGTCGCTTTCGGCGATCCATTCGTCACCGAACCGCACCCGCATGCGCCGACGCAGTGGCTCCGCGAACAGCAGCCGCTCGGGCAGCGGTTGCTCGGTCAGGAACCGGCCGACCGATCTCGGTGAAAGTGGTCCCTGCTGCCATGACAGCCCCATAATCAGCTCCCTCCACTCGGACGCGCTCGAAGTACTTCCGATAGGGCCGAGCCATCGGTCGCTCAACCTTTCCGACACTGATCGCAGTGCAGTCTCTGAGCGACCCACTCGACTCACCGCACCGTCTTGGATGTATGGCTACCAGCGTATTCCGGCCGATTGTCATCGACACCGAGCATCCGCGACAGCCTCGCACCGACGGTGAGCCGGAGTAGCGTGAATAGAGCAACAACCGAGGAGACGAAACCCATGGCTTCTTTGCTCTCGGTCAACGTTGGTATGCCCAAAGATGTCGCCTGGCAAGGACGAACGGTCCGTACCGGAATTTTCAAGTCGCCGGTGAGTGGTTCGGTGCTGGTGCGCAAACTGAATATCGATGGCGATGGCCAGGGAGATCTCAACGGCCACGGTGGTGAGCAGCGCGCTGTGCTCGTGTACCAGATCGACTCGATCCGGTATTGGCAGCACTACTTCGGGCACACCGGTTTCGAGTTCGGACAGTTCGGCGAAAACTTCACGGTGGAGGGGCTCAGCGACCAGGAAGTGTGCATCGGCGACCGGTTCTGGATCGGAGATGCCGAGTTCGAAGTGACCCAGCCCCGGGTTACCTGTTTTCGCGTCGGCATGCGGCTCGGCATACCGACATTGGCGGCACTGCTGGTCGCCCACCACCGGCCCGGCTTCTATTTCCGGGTCATCACCGAGGGGCGTGTTCAGGCCGGCGACCGGATCACCCGCACCCGACGTGGAGCGCACCACATGAGTGTCGCCGCGATCGACGCACTGCTCTATCTCCCCGACCGCGATCCGAACGACCTGTCGACCGCACTCGACATTCCGGCACTCAGCCCGGGCTGGCAGCAATCGTTCCGGGAGCTACTGGCCAGCGAACACGCCGACGCGCCGACCAGCGGTGTCGAACCGAGCTGGAGCGGCTTCCGTGCGATGGTCGAACCGAGCTGGAGCGGCTTCCGTGCGATGGAGGTTGTCGATATCGTCCGCGAAAGCTCGACCATCGTTTCGGTCTACCTCGCGACAGCTGACCGAGCCGACCTGCCCAACGCGCTGCCCGGCCAGTACCTCACACTCCGCTTCCCCGGTGCGGGTGACCCCGCGCCCGTCCGCAGCTACTCGCTGTCTTCAGCACCCGGCAGCGACACCTACCGCATCAGTGTCAAACGTGAGGGACTGGTCAGCACTTACGTGCACACCCAACTGCAGACCGGCACCATCGTTCAGGTCGCCGCACCACGCGGTGACTTCGTCCTCACGGCAGGCACCGAACCGGTGCTGCTGATATCCGCGGGCGTCGGCGTCACGCCGGTACTCGCGATGCTGCACCAACTCGCCGCCCATCGCAGCAACCGTGACGTGTGGTGGCTGCACACCGCACACAACAGCGACGAGCAGGCGTTCGCCGATGAGGCACACCAATTGCTGCGATCACTACCCACCGCTCATGAGCACGTATTCCACACTGCTCCCGCCGCCGGGATTACGCCGCACCGATTGACCGGCAAAACACTCGCCGACCTCGGTCTGCCCACCGATGCCACGGCGTACCTGTGTGGACCGCAACGCTTCATGACCGACATCCGCGAAGCACTTACCGAACTGGAGATCACGCGCATCCACACCGAACTGTTCGGAACGCGAACACCGATCAACCCGGGGGTGACCACCGTGTCGAGCACCCCACCCCACCAGCCACCGGGTACGCCGGGTACCGGCCCTTTGGTCACTTTCGGTCGCAGTGGCCTGTCCACGCGCTGGCAGCTCGATGCGCGATCACTGCTCGAACTCGCCGAGGCATGTGACGTGCCCACCCGGTGGTCATGCCGCACCGGCGTGTGCCACACCTGCATCACCCCGCTACTGGCTGGAGCCACCACCTATCTACCGGACCCGCTGGAAGCCCCCGACAACGGTCAGGTACTGATTTGTTGCGCCCGCCCGGACAGCGACGTCGTGCTGGATCTGTGAGAGTGACCGGTCGCTACCTCACATCGTGTCGACGAAGCCGCCGTCGATCCGCAGATCGGATCCGGTGATATTGGCGGACCGGTCGCTGGCCAGGAATACGACCAGGTCGGCAACCTGTTCCGGAGTGGTGAATCGGCCCATCGAGGCAGCACCGGCGGTCGCGGACATGACCTCTTCGGGGGTCTGACCGCTGGCGTCGGCGATCATGTCGGCCACTGCGCCATCGTCCAGCCACAGCCCGGTCGTCACGGGGCCGGGGCTGATGGAGTTGACGCGAATGTTCTTCGGCCCCAATTCCTTTGACAAGGCCTTACCGAAGTTCGTGACGGCGGCCTTGGTGGCGCAGTAGTCGTAGATCCCGGGGTCCGGGGAGTACGCGTTGACCGATCCGATGATGACGATCGATCCACCGCCACGGCGGTACATCTGCGCCAGAGCGGCCCGGGTCGGCCGCACCGTCCCCATCACATTCAGGTCCCAGGATGCCTGCCACTGGTCGTCGGTAACGTGCGCGATTCCGCCCGGTTGCACGGCGACCGCGCCGACGTTGTTCACCAGCACATCGATGCCACCGCGGTCCGCCGCAGCCGCAACCAGGTCATCCGCACCGCCGGGCTGCGACAAATCGGCGGATACAAAGGTCACCGTCCCGGCCTCCTCCAGCGTCTCGAGACCGGGCCCTCTGCCGCGCGATCCGGCCACGACGTGGGCACCAGCGCGCACCAGCGCCTGCGTGATCGCGAGCCCGATACCTTTGCTTGCGCCGGTCACCACGGCGGTCTTGCCCGACAGATGTAGATCCATGCTGTTGCTCCCGTCGCCAGCTCCATTACTGTCGGATCAGGATTGGGTTGCGGCCAACCCTGATCGGTCAGACCGTGAGGACCATGCGGTATCGGGCCCGTCCCTGCTCCATAGCGGCATACGCCTCGGCGGCTTGGTCCAGCGGCCGTTCTTGGATTCGCGTGCGCACGCCGGATTGGACCGCGAATTGCATCGTTTCCTCGATATCCCGCGCGGTGCCGGAGGCATGGCCGGTGACGCTCAGCCCGTCATTGATCAACTGCATCGGGCTGATCGGCAGTGGCTCGGTGGTGACGCCAATGGTGATGAGCTCACCGCGAGGTAGCAGACCACCGACCGTTTCGGCCATTGCTGGCGCGCTGCCCACAGCACCCAGAACAGCCGACACACCGCCGAGCCGCCGCAGCGCTTCGCCGACGTCGCCAGCAGTCGAGTCGATGTAGTGGTGGGCGCCGAGCGCCCGAGCGTCCTCCGCTTTGCCCGCGCCGCGTGCGATCGCAATCGTTTCAAAGCCCATCGCGCGGGCGAACTGCACGCCGAGGTGGCCCAATCCGCCGACCCCCAGAATGGCGACACGGTCGCCGGGTACCGCCTTGGTTTCGCGAAGCGCATGGTAGGTGGTGACTCCGGCACAACCCATCGGCGCGGCCTCGGCCAGCGAAAGCGCGTCCGGGATGCGCGCCAGCGCATTGGCCGGCACGATTACCGACTCGGCATATCCGCCGGGGTACTGCCAGCTGGGGACCTGCAGGTTCTGGCAGTAGATGAAGTCGCCTTTCCGGCATGGGACGCACTTGTTGCAGTGCCCACCGAACCAGCCGACAGCAACGCGGTCACCGACGATGTAGTTGTCGACGCCGGCGCCGAGTTCGGCGATGGTGCCGGCGATCTCGTGCCCGGGTGTCAACGGCCAGGACATGTCCGGAAATGCTCCGCTGACGAATGCACGGTCGGTGCCGCAGATCCCACACGCGGAGACCGCCAGCCGCACATGATCGCGAGGCGGTGAGGCTGTTTCAACATCGACCAGTTTCAGTGCCGCACCAGCGGACTGCACGTGCACAGCCTGATGAGTAGACATCGGTATCCTCGCTTTCCTGGGGAGCGGCGGCGACGCGGCCCTCAGCACAGCGGACCGAGGCAGCGGCGCCGGCAATTCTCGAACGGTAATCGGGCACCAGATGAAACATCGGTTCTCACGGTTTATCTTTTGTTGCCTTCAGCAACCCCGGATGCCATCGACGCTGTTCTCGCCTACAACGATGGCGCCGGCGGAACCCCGGTCAGCACTACCTGCTCAGGCCACTGCGCAATGGCCAGCCGACGAGTCGCCATTCCATCCCGCGGCGTCGCACGCCCCACCGCAAAGGCACCGGCCGAAAAGATGCTGTGGGAATCATACGTCCGCTGGTCTCGCCATCAGGTGACAATCGTCGATGCCGCGGCCTGCACGAACGCGGGCGTCTCGATCGAAGCACTCGCCTAGCAGCCGGCGCGGGTCGTGCGCAATGTGCCGACAACGGCGGCCGTCGCGGTGGCGGTGACGTCGTCGACCCAGTGCGGAATGGGCTCCGCACCCCCGATGTACTGGCGTACGAGTCCGTAGGGGATGGCCTTGACCGCAGCCATCGCGATCGACGTACGGTGCTCGTCGGCGGCGCCGAACTCCGCGACGATGGCGCCGCGCAGCGCGTCGTTCATTCGGTCGTTGACCGAGGCGATATCGGCGCGCAGCTCATCGGGGCCGACTCCGAGAAGCTCCTCGCGCCGGAACATCTGCATCGCACGAGCTTCGGTGGGATGTTCGCGACAGTACTGCGGCAGGTACACCGCCGCGGCGAGCAGTGGGTCGGCTCCGGACAGGGCGGCGATGAACCCGATATGGAAGCGCCGGATCGAACGCAGCCACAGCCGGGCGAGCAGCTCCTCGCGGGAGGCGAAACGCACGTAGATCGACCCGGTGTGCACACCGGAGGCAGCGCTGATCGCGGCGATGGTCGGCCGGGCGATCGCCGGGTCGGCGAGCAGATCGCGCGCCGCGTCGAGGATCTGGTCATCGGTGAATCGCCGAGGTCTTGCCACGCGGGACAGCTTAAGGCAAGGTTTCTGAATGTGGATTCAAAAACTAGATTCCCGTTGGCGGGCAGCCTGTTCACCTTCATCGGATCGGCTCACACCGTGCTCGGCGCCGTCATGTGGGCGATTGGCGACGAGAAGGCCGAGCTCTACTTCTGGTTCACCGCGTTCGGTGTCGCCGCCGTCTGCCTCGGTATCGCCGTGACCGAGATAGAGCGAAGCCGAGGCTACGTACCGGCGCCGGTCCTCGCCGCAATCGCGACTCTCACCATGTTCGGCCTCGTCTGCGAGCCCGTGTCAGGGTTTCTCACCGTCCTGATACCTCTGGCCCTCGGCGTCCGCGAATGGATGCGCCATCGCCGCAACGCCGCAGTCCCAGCCTGATAAGCCGAGCCCAGCCCGATCCAACACCGCCCGACAGGTCTCCTCGTGTGCGCCGCCAAGCTCCCGACCACAGCGCCACCCAACACCGAGCTACCAAGATCGCCCGGATAGTTCAGTCGTCCTGACCGAAGGGATCCGATCGGCCATAGCCCGACAATCAGCACCGGCACATCAGAGAGACCCGTGCCGCTCACCGCGATCCGTCCAACCACTGCCACGCAAAGACGTTCGAGAGGCATCGAACGCGGTGTCGCAGATCATATTTCGCCGCTCTCCCGATGTATTGGAGGAAGTGCTCTAATTGGTTTTAGAGAACGATGACTAAAACGGAAAGGTGAGCGACGATGCCGGTAGCCGTCATGCACGTGCCAACAGGTCCGAGGTCCCCGGAGGCGGCGCGATGACAAGTGCTCGGCACGTTCCCACGAACACTCTCGTTGTGATTGCGACGGTGTTGGCCGCGGCGTCGATGATGGGGTTCGGGGTCTGGATGCGGGTTGATCCCGCTGGATTCGCCGACTGGGCGAACTGGCCCAACCATGTGCACTTTCTGCACGACGCGGGTGTCTTCCAAATCGGCATCGGGCTGATGCTGCTGTGCGCACTGTGGTGGCGCGACGCACTCGCGGTCACGCTGGCGGGGTTTGTGTTCGCCAATTCCTTCCACGCGATCAACCATGCGCTGGACCACGAACTCGGTGGCAACGACTCCGACTTCTGGACACTCGGGCTGGTGTCGGTAATCGCCGCTGCCGCACTGGTCGTCCGGCTGCGGACACAGCGAACGGAGGCCGCCCGATGAAAATTTTGCTAGCAGGCGCTACCGGGACACTGGGCAGTGAACTGGTGTCGCAACTGATCGACGCCGGGCACACGGTAATCGGATTGTGCCGGACCGAGACCGGAGCCCGACGACTGGCTGCGGGCGGAGCCGAACCAGTGCTCGCCGACATCATGGACGAGCGTGGACTGCTGACAGCTCTCGAAGGCCGTGCGGCCGACGCGGTGATTCACGAAGCCACCGCGCTCACCCAGACCCCGACGGCGCATCGCCATCTCTATGCGACCAACGCCCTGCGCGACATGGGCACCACGCATCTGCTGCGGGCGGCCGAAACCGTCGGTGCGCACCGATTCATCACCCAATCATTCTTTCTCGGCTACGGCTACCGCGACCACGGTGACGATCCGGTCACCGAAGACGCCCCCTTCGGCGTACCCGCAGGCGACTCGTTCGACCGCCACCTGCGTTCGATGCTGTCCAACGAGAACCAGGTGCTCTCCGCGCCGGGGATGGATGGCATAGCCCTGCGCTACGGCCTGTTCTACGGTCCAGAGGTCAGCACCTACACCCTCGCGGACATGGCGCGCAAGCGTCGACTGCCGGTCTCGCGACCAGCGGGCGTCACCTCACCCATCCATATCGTCGATGCCGCGGCGGCGACCGTCGCGGCCCTCGAGAGGGGGCGCGGCGGAGAGCCGTACAACATTGCCGATGACCACCCCGTCGGCTTCGACGAATACGTCCGAGCCATCGCCCGAGCGGCCGGAGCCCCAGAACCGCGCCGAATACCGTCGTGGCTATTGCGAGCCACCCCGTATATGCATGCGCTGATGGTGCGCACCCGCATTCGCCTGTCCAATGAAAAGGCCAAACGCGAGCTGAATTGGTCGCCTCGATTCCCGTCCTGTCACGAGGGACTTTCTGCGATCGACTGGGGCTGAGCGCCGATTCGGAATGACCCAGGCGAAATTCGCCGGGCAGAGAGGTTCGCAAGATGACTGCTGACGACATACCTCGGGACAGCGGCTCCGATGTACGCGGGATATTCGAGAAGATTGCCGGATACTACGATCGGATGAACTTCGTCATGACCCTCGGCCGCCATGAACAATGGTGCCGAGAGGTGGCCGCACGAGTCGCGCCGCCGGTGGGTGGGAAACTCTTGGATTTGGCCACCGGGACAGGTGTGATCGCCTTGGCAGCGGCACGCAAGTATCCTGCCGCGAGTGTGACAGGCATCGACTTCTCGGAGGAAATGCTGAGTCGGGCCAGGACCAAGTCGGGGGCGGGCGCGGTTCGATGGCAGGTTGCCGATGCAACACGGCTACCGTTCGAGGACGAATCTTTCGACGGGATTACCGAAGGCTATCTACTCCGAAATGTCGATGACCTCGGCAGGGTTCTTCGCGAACAGCATCGAGTTCTCAAACCCGGCGGCCGACTCGTAGTGCTCGAAACCTGCCCCCCGAGTGGCCCGGTGAAATCGGCTGCGAAATGGGCGCTTGGAAAAATGGTTCCGCTATTGGGGCAGATCGTGGCGCGCGACCGAGCATCCTACGCCTATCTCGGATCCACCACACTCGCCTTCGTGTCACCACAACAGCTAGCCGACATTCTGCATGAACTCAATTTTCGGGAAGTCGGGTGGCGCAAGAAATTCTTCGGTACGAATGTCATATTGTGGGCCACCAAATCGAAGTGATCAGCCTCTGGGTTCACTCAGCTCAATAGCGCGGCTGCCGCCCGCTCGGCCAGGTCGGCGGCATCACTCGGAATCGGGCGACCCGACCGTAGATAGCGCCGGATCATCGCGGCGGGCACGTCCACCACTGCCACCAGCACCCGCTCGGCGGTGCGGTCATCGCCCCCGCCGAGCCGACGGATGACATCGGCGATCGCCTCCTGCACGGCGGCATTGCCCCGTCGCGTCGATTCCCGTGCCGCATCGTCCCATTCGCGCAGTCCGAGTTCCTCCGCCCCGGCCGCTACAACGGCCGCATCTCCCGGATGCCGGCGCGCCCAGTCGACGGCATGCCGGGCGGTCCGCCGCACGGCCAACTCCGGCGGATCGATGGCGAGGGTCGCGAGAACTCCTTCGTGGAAACGAGTCAGGGTGCGCAGCCACAGCGCGGACAGCAGGGCGGACCGGTCCGGAAACCGGTGGTACACCGACCCGCTGGGCGCGCCGGCCGCCCGCGCTACCGCAGACATGGTGACCGCCGCCGGACCCGACTCGGCCAGCAGGGTCGCGGCGGCATCGAGCAAGCGGTCCGCGCTGTGCTTGGCCGGTCTTCCCATGGTGTGGAGACTATGCTCGAATTCGTTTTAGAGACAATTCTCTAAGAGGGGTGCTTCGGGCCATGGCCGTCCTGAATGTGCAGTCACGGCGCCTATCAGCACCCGGCCACTCCATGTCCTGGTATACGCCTGGCAACCGCAGTACCATCGCCCTCAGATCCCGTCTGCTGAGTCACTGCCGCCCATGCGCCGGAATTACCCATCATCGCGGATGACAGGAGTGCCATGTCTCAAGTCACGTTCTCGGTGGATGGTCTGCACTGTCAGGGATGCGTCGGAACGGTCGAGAAGGCGATCTCGGCGATTCCCGACGTCCATCGGGTCAGTGTCGACCTCGATATCGAAGGACCGTCGACGGTGACGGTCGATGCCGATCACGAACTGCGCGCCGACGAAATCCAGCGCGCACTTCGCAGCGGCGGAAACTTCACGTTGGTCTGAACAGCCCGAGGTCCTATGTCATATCGATGACCAGGACTTCACCGACCACGTCCGGCTCGGTAGTCGAGCCGGACGTGGCGAGTGGAGCGTACGGCCGATGCTCGATCAGGCGGGATTGTCGAGTCGGCGCTCGAAGTGCGCAGCAGGCTTCCCCGCCCCGATCAGAGGCTTTGCACCCCAAGCGATCTGCGAACATTTCGCCGATCAGCAACAGGCTCTGCTGCGAGATGCCGGCTCGACGATAGGTTTGCACTGGGACGAGCGCGGGTCCCGCGGAGGAATCGGCCCGCCATCACGCCAGGGACTAGCAGCTCGGCTAACACGCGACCTTTTGGCAGGCAGGACACAGCCCATGCAGAGTCAGACCTGCGGTGTCGGCGAGTTCGAACCGGCTGCCGCGGCTGGCGTGGTCCAGCGCGGTTGTCAACTGTTCGGCGGGGACTTCGATCACCACCGAGCACCGCGTGCAGACGGCATGGTGGTGGGGATGCACGGTTAGACCGTAGCTCGCGGCCCGCTCCCCAACGGTGAGCACGTGCAGGGCACCCATCTCGACCATCCGCGCGAGGGTGCGATAAACCGTGGTCAAGTCGACGGGTTCCCGACGTTCGGTGAGTCGCGCAACGATCTCCTGCACCGTGAGGTGTCCCGCTGCCGGGTTGCTGGTCAGCACCGACATCACCGCCAAACGCGGTGCGGTGCAACGTAACCCGCAACTGCGCAGGATCGATCGTGCGCGCTCGACCGCCGGGTCGCCGGATGCACCCGCGGTAAGCATCGGCCTGGTGTCGTGGTCGATTACGGTCTGGCCCACGAACGGTGCAGCGGTTGTCGCCGAATCGTCGACCTCGTTCATGGAGTACCTCGTTCGCCACGGAACCGCTTTCCTCATCTAACGCTACTATCTGCGTATGAATGCAGATGATCTGGTAACGCGGTTACCACATGATCAGCTGCGTTGGTCGTCGACCGGTTGAGGATGTTCGCCGATTCGACCCGTGTTCGGACACTGTTGGCTTCGATCGATGCCGTACTGTCTGTGAACGATCTGGCTGGCCATGTCGGTAAGCAAAACACCGCAGGTGTCCCAACGCCTGACGAAACTGCGGATGGCGCGATCGGTGCGGGCCCGCGATGAAGGCAATCGCTGCTCTATCGGCTCACAACAACCAGGTGCGTCAACTGTTTCTCGGCACGGCCCATATCGCCGCATATCGGTCCAGCAGCACCGAGGCGGTGTCGATATCAGTGCCCGGCGAACCCGCTCGAGACGGAAAGGAAATGCAGAGATGACCGACCAACACACCCATCACGAGCCGCATTCTCACGCGCACAGTCACGGCACACTGACCCATACCCACGCCCACACCACACACGAGCATGACCATGTCGAACACGAACACACCCATACCCATGACGGCGTGGAACATTCGCATCGCCATGTGCATCAAAGCGATCTGCTCGACGATCACTCGCACACCCACGACTGAGCTGTACCGGGCGGGTCATTCGGGCTGTTGGACCGGCAATCGAGTGCGCGCGTGGATGAGGTTGGCTGCCAGCAGTAGTTCGCGGTCGGCAAGGACGGCGGCCGGTGTTGCCTCAGCGAGGATCGTGTGGTCCTCGCCGAAGACGACGCACCGGTCCGCGAGTCGATCCAGGCTGTCGAGGTCATGGGTGGCCAGCACGATCGTTTTGCCCGCGTCGGCGAGATCCTCGATCAGTTCGGTCAGCCACTCGCCGGTGCGTGGATCGAGCGCGGCGGTCGGCTCGTCGAACAGCAGTACCTCCGGGTTCATCACCAAGACGGTGCCGATCGCGACGCGCTTCTTCTGCCCACCCGAGAGCTGAAACGGCGCACGGTCGGCGATATCGGCGATGCCGAGCAGGGCAAGGATGTCCGCGACCCGGGCCGCAATGCGGTGACGGTCCAGACCGAGTTGCAGTGGGCCGAAAGCGAGTTCGTCGCGCACCGTCGGCGAGAACACCTGCGCATCGCTGTTCTGGAACACGAAGCCGATCCGTGATCGGAAGCCCATGTTCATCTGTTCGTCTTCCAGGGCGTCCTCGGTAACCTTTTCGCCGAACGCGGTGTAGGTCCCGCTGTCGGGAAACATCAAGCCGTCCAATATTTTCAGCAGCGTGGATTTGCCACAGCCGTTCGCTCCGATCAGCGCGACCTTCTCCCCCGCTGACACCTCGAGCGATACCCCGCAGAGGGCATCGAACCTTCCGAGGTACTGGTATCGAAGGTCTGCACACTTCAGGATCGGCTCGTTGTTCGAAGGCAGACGACAGCTCTGACCGGACACGGACTCCTCATCCGGCGATGGCATGCTCACCCACCAACAGGGCTGCCCCGAATACCGCAACAGCGACGGCGAAATGCAGGTCGCTGCTCGACGGTCGCGGCTGGGCAAGGACTTTCGCATCACCGCGATATCCACGCGCGACCATCGCTTGATGCACCTCCTCCGACATCGCCATCGCTTTCCCGATCATCGCGCCAGCGGTGGCGAACACGAAACGACGCGCGTACTTGTCATGCTTCTCGGCGCCGACCGTGCGGGCTTTGCGCGCCTGGTACATATCGGTGACGGTCGCCAGCAGTAAGAACAAGTACCGATAGGCCATCCCGATGATCAGGATGAACATGCGCGGTACGCCGAGAGTGCGCAGTGCGGCCAGCAGCCGCGTCCAAGACGTTGTCAGCGTCAACAGCGCGACCACACTGATCGACGACGCGACGCGGGCCACGACCAGCAATGCCGACATGAGACCTTGCCGGGTGATCCCCTCGGCTCGACCGTGCCAATGCCACAGAGTCACGATCACGTCGCCGCCGGTGACCACACTCAATGTCGCAGGGATCAACACGATCCCGGTGAAAATCGGGACGAACAGCCACACCCGTTTGACGAAGAATCCGACCGGCAGTGCACTACCCGCTGCCAGGACCAGCGTCGCGGCATACAGCACAATCAGTGCTGCGATGGTGTGCAGGAACGCCCCGACCAGCAAAAGCCCGAACAGGGTGACGATCTTGACGCGGGGATCGATTCGTTGCAGCAACCCATGGTGGGCGGAGGTGTCGTCGCTGAACATCACCTGCCGCAATAGGTCCGCACCGCCGGTCAGCGTCTTCTCGACATAGGACCCCTTGCGGCGCTTGCCGATACAGCCACACGGGCACAATGCGACATCACGAGTGAGCAACCAGTTCGGGGCCGACACCGGACGCGGATCGGTAGCCGCTGGGGTGGTCATGCGCCGGTATCGGCCGGACTGCGGGTGGGTTCGGTCCGCGCCCCGCTCCAACGGCGCGAGCCGAGCATGCGCAAGCCGCTGGCGACGAGGTAGACCGCCGCGCCGACCACGATGATCCCCACCGCCGCCGACAGCAGGTAGCCGATATTGGGATGGGAACCATCGGAGAATCCGTAATCGCCGAGCAATGTGTGGTTCCAGAACCCGGCATACTTCGCAAGCCCCGTCGGCACCGTGCTGAGCCCGAGATCGCTGAGATCAAGGTCGGCTGGCGAATCTTCACCGAAGGCACCGCCCGGCGCCAGCAAACCCAGCGGCGTCAACAGCACCAGCGCCGCCATCACCGACAGTGCGACCGCGACCGGGCGCAGTTTCGGTTTCGGCGCCGCGTTGTCCGCCGCATCGACGGGCACTCCCGCATTGTTGACCTGCAGCAGCGGAACATTGGCTCGCTGCAGGTACGCGACGACACCACCGGCAAGCGCGCCCTCGGCGATCCCCGCGATCAGCAGATGGGCAAACAGCATCGCTGGCAACGCCTGCGACAGATGGTAGGGCGAATACAACGGTGTGCCCGAGGCATCGTGGAACAGATCGGGCTGGATGCCCAGCTCTATGCCCACACAGATGGCGGCGGCATTGAGGCCGACGTAGCCGCCGACCGCGGTAGCCGCGACCCGACGCCATGAGGTCAGGGTGCTCCCTCTGGCCAGCAGTCGATAGATCCCATAGGCGACGAACGGCAGCACGACGCCCATGTTGAACACGTTGACACCGAACGCGAGTACGCCACCGTCTCCGAACAACAGTGCTTGGAAGGCCAATGCGACGGCCACGGCTATCAGCGCCGCCCACGGCCCCAAGAGCACCGCGATCAACGCGCCGCCCACCGCGTGCGCCGTCGTACCGTCCGGGATCGGGATGTTGAACATCATCACCAGAAACGACGCCGCTGACAGCATCGCCAGCGTGGGGACCTGTCTGGTCTTGACGACATTCTCGACCCGCCGCGCCGCCACCGCGACCATCGGCACAGCCACTGCGTAACCCACCGCGCAGGTCGCCGGCGATAGATACCCGTCAGGAATGTGCATCGAAACTCCTCCGGGGTCTATCTGCAAGTTACTGGCATCAACGGTAACCCTCGGACACGGCGCGGACCAGCGCATCGCACGAATCGTCGCCGAGCAGAGATGGCCGTCGGACGCAGCGAAGTCGACATCGTCTGCACCGGCGACCAACTCGAAAACACCGCAGCCCCGGCCTGATCGACAGTCCACCTCGACCGCCAGCCACCGCCTGTCGACGCGGCAACGCCTCGGCAAGCACGGAGTGCCGTTCTCCTTCGCCGGTACCGACCGCGCAGGAAACATCTCGAAATGCCAGTACTTCAACACATTTCGTGTAGTTGCGGCTGATGCAGTGCAGGCAGGGCGCATCTTCGTCGATGAGCCGCTGGCCATCTCGACACCAACTTGACGCACTGCGAAGCGCCCCTCCTCGGGACCGGCGACCGTGGCCTTGCGTAGCCGTTCCAGAACCGCGGGTAGTGCGTGGATGTCTGGAACCGGGAAGGTGCTCGGTCCGACTATTTCAGCTCGGGGTTGTCTATGCGGCGGTGCGGTTGGAAGGAGTGGGGCGTGCAGATGGGTTCGCGGGTTCGTTCGGATCGGGTGGCGATGGCGTCGGTGACCGGGATGCTCACTGCGGCAATGGGGTTTTCGATGTTGCAGTTGTTCCTGCTCGGTGCACTGGGTCCGCGGATCGTGCCGGATCTCGGTATGTCACCGGCGATGCTGGGCCTTACGACAACCGTCGGGTTCGGGATGGCGGCGTTGCTTTCACCGATGGCCGGGCGGATGGTGGATGCGCTCGGCCCGCGCCGATGTCTTGCTGCGCTGTTGGGGCTGGTTACTGTGGCGCTGACGCTGATCGCTGCCGCGCCGGCGTATTGGGTGCTGTTGTTGGCGGTGGGGTTCGGTGGTGCGCCACAGGCGTTGGCGAATCCCGCAACGAACAAGGCGATTTTGGCGGTGGTCCCTGCCGCGCGCCGGGCCGGTGTGACCGGCACCAAGCAGTCCGGTGTCCAGTTCGGAGCGATCGCGGCCGGACTGCCGCTGACGGCACTCGCTTCGGTGGCGGGATGGCGGGCATCGGTGTGGGTGGCGGCGGGAACCGCGGCCGTGGCGGCGCTGTGGGTGTGGCGGACATTGCCCGCTGATCCGAAACGAGACGAACAAGCCAGCGCCGCTGCGGGATTCGCAGCCAGGCCGATCGGGGCGGCGACCGTGGGTGTGGTGCCGTGGCTGACCGTGTTTTCGGTGTTCCTGGGTGCTGGAATGGCGTCGATCAATACTTATCTCGCGTTGTTCGGGGAGCGTCGGTTGGGGTTGAGCGCCGCTGCGGCCGGGATGTTGGTCGCGGTGCTCGGCGTTGCCGGTATCGCGGGTCGGATCGGCTGGGCGCGGGTCGCGGGGCGGGCGGGTGTGGCGGTGGTGTTGCCTGCGGGGCTGGGGTTCGGGTCGGCGGTGTCGGCGCTGTTGTTGGCTGTGGCTCCGATGGTGAGCGGCCTGGTGTGGGTTGCGGTGGTTTCGGTGGGCGTGTTCGGGATGGCGGGCAATGCGGTGTCGATGGTGCTGGTGATCCAGCGGGCCGCACCGGGGCGGGCCGGACGGGACTCCGCGCTGGTCTCGGCGGGCTTCTTCGCGGGATTCGCTGTGGGGCCACCGCTTTTCGGTTCTCTGGTGCCAAGGATCGGTTACAGCTCCGGTTGGCTGATGGTGGCCGCGGAATTCGCCGTCGCGGCCGGCGTGGCGGCGATGTGGGCGATGCGCGATCGGGTGCACGCATGAGCGCATGGACCGCAGCCGCGTTGGACACCATGCTCGGCCGTGTCGCCGACACCCACGAGCAGGTCGGCGACCGGTTTCCGTTGTACGCCGACAGCAGATCCGGTGAATGGGTGAGCACGGCGCGGGGGTCGTGGACCGGTGGTTTCTGGGCGGGATTGCTGTGGCTGCGGGCGCTGCGCAGCGGCTCGGAGATCGACAGGGCCACAGCGGCGGAGGTCTCCAGTCGGCTGGCCTCGTGGGTTGCGGCCGATACCTCGACGCGAGGGTTGATCTTCTGGTACGCAACGGCTCTGGCAGCTGGACGCGGAGCTGACGCAGCTGCCGCCGAACTGCGTGACGCAGCCGCGCGCGCGTGCGCTGCCGACTTCGACCACGAATTGGGTGTACTGCCTTGGGGTTCGGCATTCGGTGGCCCCAGATTGCTGGCGCGGATGGACGGGGTTGCGGGTCTGCTACCGCTACTGGCCGCATCGCAGGCCCCCACCGGCCTCGCGGCGGCGCGGACGCATATCGATACCCACCTGGCCCGATGGCGTGCTGAGCCCATGGGTACACCGGCCTGGGAATGGACCAACAGCTCCTGGGTGCCGTGTCCGCAGCCGCAGCCGGGATGGAGTCGGGGCCGGGCATGGCTGCTGCTCGGACTCGCCGACGCCACCTGGCATATCGATCCCGATTACCGTTACGTCGCTGAGGAATTGATCGACTACGAGTCGCCCCTGATCCCGGCCGCCGAGACGGTGCCGTCCGCGCCGCCGGACACCTCCGCGGCCGCGATCGAGGCCGTAGCTTTACTGAAACTTGCTGCTGTGCAACATGATTCGTACAGCACCGCGCGGTTGCGGAGTCGAGCGACGGACATCATCGAACAGCTGGTGACAACCCACCTGAGCGGCGCAACCAGCGCGCGCCCCGCCGGAATGTTGCTGGATGGCTGCTACGATCTCGATCGCGGATCGGCCACCGAACACGAACTCGTTTGGGGCGACTACTTTCTCGCGCTGGCCCTGGCAATCCACATCGATCTCGTCGGGCCATTCGATACTTGAACCGCCCTCACCGCAGCACACGGCGGGCCACTGCCTCGATGTGCAGTTCGTCCGGTCCGTCGAGGATGCGTGCCATCCGGCCCGTCCTGAGCAGTCCGGGCAATGCGGTGTCGGGGCCCAGCCCGGCGGCTCCGTAGACCTGGATCGCGGAGTCGGCGACTTGCTGCAGTGTTCGGGCCGCCGCGACCTTTGCCAGTCCGGCTTCGATCCGCGCATCGTGACCGGCGTCGATGAGCGCGACGGCCTTGTGCACCAGGGGGCGGGCACTGCGGATGGCGAGCAGGGACTCGAAGACGTGCTGCTGCACCAGTTGTCGATCGGCTAGTCGGCCCGTCGCCTGGGTTCTGATGCGGGCGCGGTCGCACATCAATCGGAAGGCTCGCTCTGCTTGGCCGAGCCAGCGCAGGCAGCGCAGGGTGCGACCGAGTTGCAGGCGTTCGCCCGCGATGCGCAGAGCGCCGCCGCGTTCGCCGATCAGGTGAGCGGCGGGCACGTGGACTTCGTCCAGGGCGATCTCCCACTGTCCGCCGACGCCGAGTATCGGCACTTCCCGGACGATACGGACGCCGGGAGCGTCGGTGGGAATCAGCAGCAGGGACAGTCCGGCACGGTTCGCCGCGGTGCCGTCGGTGCGGGCCAGCACCGTGATCAGGTCGGCGTCCGCGCCGCCGCTGACGAACCATTTGCGGCCGGTCACCGTCCATGAGCCGTCGGGTCGGGCGGTCGCGCGGGTGGTTGTCATGGCGGGATCGGTGCCCGGGGTGTCGGGTTCGGTCATCGCGTAGGCGGCGCGCAGTTCTCCGGATACCAGTCGTGTCAGGTAGGTCTCGCGGATCGGGTCGGTGGCGTGTTGTTGCAGCATCCGCACATCCAGCAGCGACGCCGACCCGAGCACCGCGGGCCCGTGGTCGCTGGCGCCCTCTGCCTCGGCCAGTCGCGCATAGTCGGCGAAAGGCAGCCCTTGCCCGCCCAGCGCAGCGGGCAGTGGCAATGCCCACAGTCCCGCCGCCCGTGCGGCCGCCTTCAGCTCAGCCGATACCGCGGCGGCCGCGGACCCGCCCGCGTCGAGCTGTGTCTCTTTCGGCACCACCTGGTGGTCGATGAAGGCCGTGACCCTTTCGCGCAGTGCCTCCGGATCTGAATTCGGTTGTACCGCAGGGGTTGGGACGCCCGTGGTCGGCACCGAACTCCCAGATGTGAACGACTCCATGATTTCTCCTCCGCACTGGCCGGGAACCCGGGGACTAGACGGTCCGACTGCTGTGTTCGTGGAACTGGTCGGTGGCGACCGCCGCCGAGTTCCCGACGGCGCACGTCGTTCAAGAGGAGAGCCATGACACCCGGCACCATGCGAACATCGGAAATAAGCCCACCTTCGATACCGCTGCGCGGCATGCGATTTCACGCGGGCAGCGGGCCTGCGACGGCTCTCGATCATCTGCGCCTGCTCGGCGCCGAACCGGTCACCGGCCGCGGTGACGCGCTGTTGCTGACCGCCCCGGATGATGCGGTGGTCGAGGCGCGAGTGACCTGGGGCAGTGCGGGCAATCAGGTATATGACGAAGCGACCGCGCAGGCCGCCGCGGGACTGATGCTGGTGCACGGCCGCCGCGACGGGTCACCGCGCGGTCTCGCGGTCGACTACATCGCTACCGCCACCGGAATCAGCACCGTGCAGGGGCTGCTCGCCGCCCGCATCGGCAGGATGCGCGGCGGATCCGTGACCGCCGTGGACGTTTCGGCCGACCGCGTCGCGCTGCTGACCATCTCCCAGTATCTGGCCGCCGCGTGTGCCGATGACGACGAAGCCATCGCGCTCGCACCCGGCGGGCCGCCGTTCACCACGGCCGATGGTGTTCGATTCGAGGTGGAAGCGCTCGATGTCGGCGTGTGGGCCGAGTTCTGGCGGGCCATGGACGCGCCGCAGGCGGCGTTGCGAAAGGGCTGGCGGCCGTTCCAATTCCGTTATGCGACGGCCTGCGCACCTTTCCCCGAGGACCTGCATCACACTGCCTCGGCGCGCACCTGGATACAGGTTCGGGCGGCGGCGGATGCGTCCGGAGCGGATGTGTGCCGACTGCACACCTTGACCGAGCGGGCCGCGGAGATCCGGACCGAGCCCGTGCTGCCGTGGGAATTGCTTGCGGGAGCCGAAAGGCGCACCGCTGGTAGCGGTTCCATCGGATCGACCGATCTTCCGCTGACGGGTTTCACCGTACTCGAGGCGGGTCGCCGCGTGCAGGCGCCGCTGGCGGCGCACCTACTCGGGCTGCTCGGCGCGAATGTCGTGCGGGTCGAACCTCCGGGCGGCGACCCGCTGCGCGGTATGCCGCCCACCTGTTCGGATATCTCGGCCCGCTGGCTGGCACTGAACCGCGGCAAAGACGCAGTGGAGATCGACATCAAATCGCCCGCTGACCGAAAGCGACTGTGTGAGTTGGCCGCTGACGCCGACGTGTTCTTACACAACTGGGCGCCCGGCAAGGCAGAGCAACTCGGACTCGGCGCCGAGGACTTGTCGGCAGTCAACCCCGGCCTGGTCTACGCCTACACCAGCGGCTGGGCGGATCGACTGGCCGACGCCCCGATGGGCACCGATTTCATGGTGCAGGCCCGCACCGGAGTCGGCGAGGCTGCTCGACCGGCCGACGAACCACCGCTGCCGTCGCTGATGACGCTGCTGGATGTGCTCGGCGGCATGCTCGGCACCGAGGCGATCCTGGCCGGTCTACTCACCCGCGAGCACACCGGCCGAGGTATGCGGGTCGAATCCTCACTGCTGGCCGCGGCGAACCTGCTGACCGCACCTGCGCTGGACCGGATCAGAGCCGGAGGTCAGCCGCGCCGCCCAGCCGGATTCCGCCGCCCGCTGCCCACCGGCGACGGTCTGGTGGCCGCAACCGATGAACACGCGAACGCAGCCACAGATTATACCGACAGGATTCGTGAGCTGGCCACCAATGACGCCATTGCCCTGTTGCGCGACAACGGCATTCAGGCCACGGCCGTAACCACCGACCTGGCCGACCTGCCCGCCGATCCCCGCTTCGCCGACGCCCTGACCACCGACGGGCATGGGGCCGTCGCGGTTTCGTCTGCTTGGAGGTTCCGATGACCGTCCTGATGCGCGACCTGGTCCCACACCGGCTACGCCGTTCCTGGGCCGCCGACGGCGCCTGCCCCGACCTCGATCTGTATTCGCTGTTCCGCGCGCACCGGTGCCTGGACCCACACCGCACCGCCGTCCTCGATGCCAAGGGCAAACTCTGCTACACCCGGCTCGACGTACTGGTACGGCGGCTGGCGACCGGGCTTGCCGCCGAAGGCATCGGCCCCGGCGACGTCGTTGGCGTGCAACTGCCGAATTGCCGCGAGGCCGTCATCACCGACCTCGCGCTGGCCGCACTCGGAGCCGTCGCATTGCCGTTCCCCGCAGGACGGGGCATACGCGACGCCGAATCGCTGCTGCGCCGCGCCGAAGCCGTCGCCGTCGTGGCCACCTCCGAGTTCCGTGGCCATGACCACGCCACCGAGCTGTCCGAACTGCGCACCCGGCTGCCCACGCTGCGGTTCGTCGTCTCCGTTGGAACCGATACTCCCGACCGCTGTCTCGCCTTCGCCAGTCTGCTGCGCGCCGATGGCGAGGCGTTCGTCCCGAATCGCCCCGATCCGGACGCCGCGGTCCGGATCCTGGTCTCCTCGGGGTCGGAAGCGGAACCGAAAATGGTGGCCTACACCCACAATGCGCTCTTGGGTGGGCGCGGGAACTTCATGGCTTCCCTGCTGCGCGACGGCGCACCGCCGCGCAGTCTGTTCTTGGTCCCGCTGGCCTCGGCGTTCGGCAGCAACGGCACCGCCGTCACCCTGGCCCGCCACGGCGGCGCACTGATCCTGCTCGACCACTTCACCCCGCAAGCCGCGATCGCCGCGATCGAACGCCATCGGCCGACACATGTGTTCGGCGTCCCCACGATGGTGCGAATGATGCTCGACCACAATGCTGCCGCCGCCGACACTTCCGCGCTGACAGCGCTGGTGCTGGGCGGGTCGCCGCTGGATCGGGCAACCGCCGAGGAGGCACAGCGGGCTTTCGGATGCCCGGTCGTCAACCTCTACGGTTCGGCAGACGGTGTGAACTGCCATACCGGACTGGTCGAGGACGCAGCGGCCACCGCGAGTCCCGGTGTCCTGGTGGGGCGGCCCGATCCGCGCGTCGCCGATATCCGGATCGCCCGGACCGAGACCGGCGAGATGGCAGCGGTCGGCGAGACCGGGGAGATCGTGGCGCGCGGCCCCATGACACCGCTGTGCTACGTCGGTGCTCCCGAACTCGACGCCCGCTACCGCACCGACGACGGCTGGGTCCGCACCGGCGATCTCGGCGTCCTCGACCCCGAGGGACGGCTGCACGTCGTCGGCAGGCTCAAAGACATTGTCATCCGGGGCGGGGCGAATATCAGCACCGCCGAAGTAGAGCAGCTGCTGGCCGCCCACCCGGACGTGCGCGATGTCGTGTGTGTCGGTGTGCCACACCGGGTTCTGGGCGAACAACTGGCCGCAGTGGTGGTCGCGCGCACCGATCGCCGCCCCGACCTCGCCGGATTGTGCGCTCACCTGCGGTCCCAGGGACTCGAACGCGGAAAACACCCCGAGTCCCTGCTGCTGCTCGACGCACTACCACTGACCCCGGCGGGCAAACCGGACCGCGCCGCGCTGCGGTCCCGACTCATCGCGGCGACAGGCTGAAACCAGCTGCGGGGCAGGCGCTTTCAACACCTGCCCCGCAACTGATCGCCACGATCAGGAGCCCGACATGGCCTTCTTCAGCGTGGTCGCGGCGTCGCGGTAGACGGTCAAAAGATCCAGGTCCTGACCTGGGTAGTTGACGATCGAGACCTGCTTGGCGCCCGAATCCGGCAACACCGCTCCGGTGGACATGTGCGCATTGTCGAACACGAAGTCCGGCTTCTTGGCCGCCAAACCGGCCAACTGCCCGGGAGTGACGGCTTCGGGTCCATAGGTGCCGACGATATCCGCACCGGCCAGCTGCGCGGCCCAGGTCGAAAAGACCTGTGCGACAACGGTCGGCTGCTTGCTGCCGGGCCATGCCGCCCGAATGTCCTTGCCCAGCTTGTCGTATTCGGCGGCGAACGCGGTCACCCACGGATCAGCATGGTCGGAGGTGCCGAATTCGGTGCCGAGCGACTTCACCTGTGCGGTCACCTTATCGGCGGAATTGTCGAGATTCACCTCGATCAGCTTCGCCTTCGAACCCGCCGCCTCCTTGATCTTGCCCGCGAACGGTTCGAACGACGCGTACAGCACGAAGTCGGCCTCGGCGACCGCGGTCAGATCCGACGGTTTGGGGTCGTAGTCCGGCGCGTGGTGCACCGACGCGGGCACGATGACCTTGACGTCCTCGATACCCGCCGCCTTGGCGAACGCCGCCTCCCACGCGGTGGTGGCGACGACCTTCGGTCGGTGCTGCCCATCGTGATGATCGTGCTCGTCATCGGTGCTCGAACAGCCGCCGAGCAGCACACCCGCGGCGACCGCGAGGCCGGTTGTCCAGGACAGGCCCGCGATCAATGAGCGGAAACGTGCCATGACTGTCTTCTCCGTTCAGGAATGAAGTGAACCGCGAGGGCGACCGCCCCAGCGGTGAGCACCAGGACCGGCCCCGGAGGCAGGTCGAAGGTGAGGGCGAGGAGGAATCCGACGAGGTTGACGGTGACACCGATGCCCATGGCCCAGAAGATGATCGAGGCCAGCGAATGCCCGAGCCGACGGGCGGCCAGGGCTGGCAGCAAGGTGAGCGCGTCGACGAGCAACGCCCCGGTGAGCCGGATCGCACCGGCGACCGCGACGGCCACCAGCACCAGCAGCACCAGAGTGAGCCGCCCCACCGCAACGCCGGATACCAGCGCCAATTCCCGATCGTGCAGCAGCAGCGCCAGATCGCGCCGTCGCCACCACAACAGCGCGGGAACCAGCACGGCCAGTACGCCGAGCACCACCACGTCCTGGGTCCGCACCGAGAGGATGGAACCCCACAGCAGCGCGAACGCCGCCGAGGCGTTCACCCCGGCCACCGAAAGCACCAGCAGCGCCGCCGCGATCGCCAGGCTCATCAGCAAACCCATTGCCCCGGACAGACTTTCCGGTGTGCGAGCCAGCGGGCTGATCCCGGCTCCGGCGACCGCGCACGCCACCAGGCCACACAGCGCCGGATCGAGACCGGCCAGCATGCCGACCGCGGCGCCGAGCAGGGCGACGTGCATCATCGCGAATCGCACCGGAATGATGTCGAGCCCGACGATCACCACCCCGATGACCGGTAGCCCGATCGAACCGAGTACCAGCGCCACCCCGGCCCGCCGCACCGGCACCAGCCCGAGCAAATCGCCCAGCTGAGCAGGTCCGTTCACGCCACCTCCCGCAACCGGCCCGCGGCCATTTCCAGCACCCGGTCGCAGCGTCGTGCCACGGCCCGGTCGTGGGTGACGACGACAAGGGTGACCGGCAACTCCGTGAGCACGTCGGCCGCCTCCTCCTGGCCCGCGAAATCCAGTGCCGCCGTTGGTTCGTCGGCCAGCACGATGCCGGCACCGGCCGCGACACAGCCGACCGCACGCGACAGGTGCATGCGCTGCAACTGCCCACCCGAGAGCGTGTCGAGCGGCCGGTCGACCAGCGCGCCGACGCCGAGCCGATGCGCCATCGCCGCCGCCTGCTCGCGGTTGCCGCTGCTGGCCAGCAGTTCACCGGCCAGCAATGGAAACCGGCCTGCGGCAGGGCATTGCGGAATCCACGCGCACACGCGGCGGCGGCGAGATATCTCGGCGGACCCGCGCCCGGTGCGGCCACCGACAACGATCTCACCCCGCACCGCGGTATGCAGGCCGAGCACCGCACGCAGCAGGGTCGTCTTGCCGGATCCGTTGGTGCCGGTCAACGCGACCCGCTGCCCAGCGCGCACGTCCAGGTCGATATCACTGACCACCTCGACGCCACCGTGGCGACACGACACCCCCACCAGGCGCAGATCCAACCCGCCCATCACACCACCTCCGCGAAACCCGCTGCGGCTGAACCGCGCGCACCTGGCGGTAGTCGCACCGAAGCGACTGTCGGTTCCGGGTCCGCCCGCCGGTGTCCATTGGCCGCCCGCAACTCGATGATCAGGGTTTCGCGTGCCCGCGCGACCCGGGAGCGGATCGTGCCGACCGGGCACCCCACCGTTTGCGCGGCCTCGGCGTAGGACAGGCCGAGGACCTGGGTGAGCACGAATGCCTCGCGCCGATCATCGGGCAGTGCGCGCAGCAGCTCGGCGATGGCCACCTCCTCCGGGAAATCCGGCACGTCGTGATCGCGGCGGTGCTGCTCCAGGGTTTGCTGCCAGTCCTCCACGTTCGCCTTCTTCGGTCGCGCCGCCGCGCTGCGGAACCGGTCGACAACCACCCGGCGGGCGATCGACAGCAGCCAGGTCCGCGCAGTGGATCGGCCGGCGAAGCGCGGCAGACTACCCATCGCCCGCAAGAACGTCTCCTGGGTGAGATCGTCGGCGGACTGGACATCGGTCAGATGCGCGACGAACCGCCACACGTCACGTTGGGTCGACCTGATGAATTCCGCCAGCGCAGCTCGGTCGCCATTCCCAGCGGCGATCGCGAGCGCGGTCAGTTGTTCGTCGGACATGATCTATTTCCGGATAGACAGACCCGATCGTCGGCGGAGCAGGAACCGCGCGAAAGAGTTCGCGGGGTCGAGAAAATACCGCTGCCAGCGCGCAGCGGTGAAATAATCGCATGCATTGTCAACAAATTTCGATTCGGCGATGCCGCATGGCATCGAAAAGTCCAGCCGTCATGTCGATTCCCCACACGGGCAGCGATCAACAGCCGTGGAAAAGGTCGAGATTCGCCGGCGCAGCGCACAACAGGCAGAAACCAGTACGGCACGCCGAAACGATTCCGGCAGCCGCGACGCAGCACTCAGGCGATCAGCCCGATCGGCGGCCCACGCCGGGCCATCACATAACGCAACAAGGCCCCGCGCAACACCGGCACCCCGGGATCGACGCCGACCACCGAACCAGGCACCGCATTGGTCACGCTCGAATGCACGAGCACCAACAGCAGCGGCACCACCATCCGCGCGTACAGCGCACGCAGCAGGGCGAACAGCGCCACTTCCCCGCACCAGAGCCAGACCGCGCACACCACCGCGGCCACGCTGTGCACGGCCATCATGCCCAGCGCGTGAGGATCCCCCGCAGCACCCGACATATCGTGGCCCCCGTGGCCACCCGCCACCCCGAACCACAGGTGCAGCACCACCTGCAGTCCCAGCAGCCCACTACCGATGGCGAGGATCCCGCGCTGACGGTCGGCCACCGCCCACGACACCGCCGAGGTCCCGGCGAAAGCCAGCAGCAACGCGGACGGCGCCACCGAATGGCGCGACACTTCCCCATGCCCGATGGCCGAAAGCAGAACGCAGATTGCCGCGAAAATCGTCGCACGTGTGACCCGCATTGCTGGGGACACGGGCGAACAATTCATAGCACCGTTCATCGTCGCACCCACGCGGTAACCAGTGCCCGGAGGGTGCCCGCGCACAGGACAGATTCATCCCATGAACCCATGATTGTGGACGGGCGGATCAAGAGCGTTTTACCGGGCCTTGCGGCGCGTGATCAGCGACCCGGCTCCGGCGATCAAGCCGACCGCACCGAGCACGATTCCGATAACGCCGAGCCACCGGGCCGTTGTGTCACTCGACGACCCGCCCGCCGAAGCCGTCGTACGGATGTCGCCATGATTATGCGTGCCACCGGCTTGCTTGGCGCCCAACGCCAGTGACGGGGCGGGATGTTCGGGCTCACTGGCACCGGCCGTGGTTTCCTGATCCCACTTCACGACCTGCCCGTCCGCGTAGGTCTGAACCGCGGGCATGGTGAGAGTGTCGGTGTCGGGCAAGCCGTTGGCGAGCACCGAGAACTGACCGAACTGACCGGGGCCGATCCCACCGCCGGGATCAGCGGTCCAGGTGATCGCGGTGACATTGCGGGCGCTGTCCTTGCTCGCCACGGCCCGCCAACCCGGCATCATCTGGGTATCGACAGCTGTCAACCCCGGAATCTGCACCACCAGCTCGACAGTCGCGCTGCTGGTGGCCGATTCGTTGGGCACCCGGAAAGTCAACACCGCCGAGCCGCCGCGCACGGCATCCGGTGACGATACCGTGACATGCGCCGACGCGGGCGCGGCCAGCAGAACCACCGCGAACGCCGCGGCGGCGCCGGTGAATGCGATACGCGAAATCCAAGAACTGTTCATCGACGAGATCGCTCCTTCACAGTAAGGAATCGAGCGCAACCGATAGTCGACTGACGACGTTAATCCTCTTTCGACCTCTGGTCACCGACAATCCGGATATGTCGTGCAGGACGGATTTCCTTTGCTGTCGAACAGGACGACCGAATTCGCGGTGCCAAATGGATATAGAGCAACAATCCCCCACACCGCGCAACGCATGTAAGCCGACCGGCGTGACGGACGGAGTTACCCCTCGCCTCGGGGCGGCTGAGTCTGCGATCAATTGTGCCCGCAACAGTTTCCGCGTCAGCCGATGCTGAACGGCGCACCCCACAGAACGGTCCAGGTAACGACCCCCTCGGTCTCCACCTCTACGTTCACAAAGGCGCGCGCCTGCGCGTAACCCGCGCATCCGCCCAGACCGATGGTCTCATCGGCCCAGGAGACACCCCCGCTGCCGCCACTGAACTGGTGGCGCCAGCGGTGCACCTCCTGGCCGAAGTCATTGGCCTGCTCGAGGTCGAGCAGGTGAAACGCCGTCGCCTGACCGGGACCGAGGGTCAGATTGCCGCCGGAGGTGGCACCGACGCCGGGCCTGATGTTCTTCCCATCGCTCCAATCCAAGGTGCCCTGCACGCCGCCGGATGCACCGCCACCAGCGATATCGACCTGGCAGCCGACGACATAGCCCGGGTCGATTCGGCCGCCCCGCACCCCGGGACCGGACAACTCGACCCTGGCCGTGCCCGACACCCACGCATTGCGATGCACTGGCGTCGCCCCCATCGACGGACTGATATTCGCCGACTCATCGGTCAAGGTGATATCGACGACCGTGCCATCCGACAACGTCTTGGTCAGATGCGCACCCGGCAGCGGCACAAAGGTGTCGGCATTCGCGGCGCCCACGGCGAAGAACCCGAGACCGGTAGCGATCGCGGCACTCATCCCGGCGACCCGGAGCACGGTCTTGCTGTTGATACTCAATGTTTTCCTCAACGTTGAATTCGCTGAAACGCGAAGGGAATGCGGTGAATTCGACCGACGTCAGCCGATGCTGAACGGCTGCCCGTAGAGGGTGGTCTTCGAGTAGTGGTCGCCGATGATCTCGACCACGGTGTACGCGCGCGCCTGCGCATAACCGGCACAGCCCTGAATCTCGATCTCGGCGTCCTGATACTCCACCGAATAGGTGCCCGGCTTCCGGATATCCTTGTAGTTGATCTGCACGAACTCGACCTCGCCCGGACCGAGCTTCAGCCCGATCGAACCGCCGAGACTGCCACCACTGAGATTGATCCCGCCGGAAACCCCCGCTGAAATCGCGTTATCGGCAATGCTCACCTGGCAGCCGACGATATAGCCGGTGTTGAGCTGCGAAACACCGTGCGTCGAGGAATTATTGGTCCCCACGCCACCGCTGGCACCGTTGCTCGGCCCGACTGTACCTTCCGGAGTCACCGACACCTCGGCGATCGCGTTGCCCGAGACCCACACTGTGCGCCCCGCACCATTGGCCGCCAATGACGGCGACACGATCGCATGCTCACCGGTGCGGCTGATCGTGACACCCGCACCCACCTTCTGCCCATCCGGCAACGAGACGAACGCATCAGCATTGGCGGCACCGCCCGCCCCCAGCCCGAACACGGTCACCGTGGCCGCACCCACCCCGGCGATGCGAAGACTTCGGCGCACACCGGCACTGTGCTGTTCTGTCATTGGTTCCTCATCAGGTTGTGCCACTCGGATTTCGGCGACGACACGACCTGCGCGATCCGCTGCGGCCCGACGTCACACCACCTGTAGTCGCGAGTTCGACGCGACAAGTTCCGACAGCAAATCTGTGGCTTACACCACCGAAATATGTTGGCACCAAACGGAACTGAACGGACCGCTCGCCCGACTACACACAGTTGGCCCCACTGAACCCAGCGTCTTTCGTACATATCGGGCGTTCGGCCGCGGCGATGACATGACGGGCGAACGACACAGATCCCCCCTCGCAACCAGCCCGAAAACCCCAACGTCCGGCCAAACGCGGCGATCAAGCACCTGGACATCGACCAGCGACCCGAGAGACGCACTCCCACAAGGGGACACACCATCGTGACAATCGGATCGAGGCACCGAATCGTGCCCCCGATCAAAGCGGCACATGCCGAATCGAACGCGGTGTGGTCGATGGCCATCGTCTGTGCGGCTGATGGTCAGCCGCACAGACTCTCGAGCCGTGGTGATTATCGGTTCAGGTTTCGGTAGCGGTGGATCGAGAGGGGGAGGAAGACTGCGGTCAGCAGGATGGGCCAGACGGCGGCCATGAGGGTGGCGTGCTGGGCGATCCAGGTGTGGTCGTCGCCGGTCGGATTGCCGAACAGGTCGCGGGTGGCGGTGGCGGTAGCCGAAAGGGGGTTCCATGTGGCGATGGCGCCGAGCCAGGCGGGCATGGTGGCAATGGCGACGAAGGGGTTGCCGAGGAAGCCGATCGGGAATTCGATAGTGCGTACCGCGGTAACGGCTTCGGGGTTGGCATGGGTCAGCAGCCCGAGGTAGACGCCGATCCACAGGAATGCGAAACGTAGGAGCAACAGCAGAGCGATCGCGCCGAGTGCAGAGCCGAGGCCGTGGTGGGGTCGCCAGCCGATGGCGAGGCCGCAGGCGACGAGTGCCGCGAGCGCGATGGTGGAGTTGAGCATGTCGGCGAGGGCGCGGCCGGCCATGATCGAGACGGCGGAGGTGGGCATGGACCGGAAGCGGTCGGTGATGCCGCGGGCGGCGTCGGCGCTGACGGCGACCATGCTGTTGCCGATGCCGAACACCATGGTCATCGCGAACATGCCGGGTAGCAGGAATTCGCGGTAGTTCCCGCCGCCGGGCACGGTCATGGCCCCGCCGAGCAGGTATCCGAACATGAGCACGATCATGATCGGGAACAGCAGGGTGTTGGTGACGACGACCCCGGGCTGACGGCGCCAGTGGGCCAGATCGCGGCGGGCGACGGTGATCGTGTCGGCGAGCACCCAGCCGAGCCGATGCAGCGGGGATCCGACGGCCGGTGCGGAGACGGTGGCGATCATGGGTGGGCCTCCTCGGCGACGGAGTCGGTACGGGGGTCGGTGAGGTGCAGGAAGACCTCGTCGAGGGTGGGCCGGCGCACGGCGAGATCCTCGACCGGGATGCTCGCGGCGCGCAGCGCGGACGCGATATCGCTGAGGGCGGCGACCGGGTCGTCGACCGCTGCGCTGGCTCGGCGGGTATCGAGGTCGACGGTGGGGGTCGCGCCGAGACGGGTACGGAGAAGGTCCGTGGCGGCCGACAGGTCGGCGGTGTGGTGCACGACGATGTCGAGGCGATCGCCGGCCATGCGAGCTTTGAGTTCGCGGGGGCTGCCGGTGGCCGCGACACGGCCATGGTGCATGACCGAGATACGAGCCGCGAGCTGATCGGCCTCCTCGAGGTATTGGGTGGTGAGCAGCACGGTCGTTCCGGTGGCGACCAGGTTCCGCACCGCCTGCCACACCTGGTTTCGATTGTGTGGGTCCAGCCCGGTGGTCGGCTCGTCCAGGAACAACACCGCCGGAGCGAGGATAAAGCTCGCGGCCAGGTCCAGTCGCCGCCGCATACCGCCCGAATACTGTTTCACCGGCTTGTTCCCGGTGTCGGCCAGACCGAACCAGTCCAGCAGTTCACCGGCTCGATGCCGCGCCTGCCGCGCTCCGAGATGGTAAAGGCGGGCGAACATCTCCAGGTTCTGGCGCCCCGACAGCGCCTCGTCGACCGCCGGTTGCTGGCCGACCAGCCCGATTCGCCGCCGAACCGCTTGCGGAGCGGCCGCCACGTCGTATCCGGCCACCTCGACCCGGCCCGAATCCGGACGGGTCAGGGTGGTCAGGATTCGCACCGCGGTGGTCTTGCCCGCCCCGTTCGGGCCCAGGAGCCCGTACACCATACCCGCAGGCACGGCCAGGTCGAACCCGTCCAGCACGTCGGTGCCGCCGTAGCGTTTGCGCACGTCGTCGCAAACGATCACGTCGCTCACTTCACCCTCCGTAACTCTATACAAAGTAGACAGATAGAAGAATAGTATGCGCTGTATAGAATTGTCGAGGGTGGCGCGGGCTCTACCGATGGAAGAGCGGAGATGACGCGACAACTGGTCACTGTCTCGGCCTTTCCCGACTGCGATCCTTCCTCTGCCGTCCCCTCCGCCAGTGGACCAGCCGGTTGGCGCGGTCGCTGATGCACTCGCATCGCGATTGCGTTGCGGGGAACGGGAATAGGCCCGCTTTGTGTGCGGCGCGCGCTCAGTTCACGGCGGTCGCCATCGCCGCCGGGTGGCCTGGAAGCCGACGCGGAAGTGTTCTTCACCAGCCGATTCGGGGTTGGGACGGCACTTGTCGGTGCCCTCACCTATCTTGGGCGCATCGTGATCGACCGGGAGGGAGAACGATGGCCTCGAATCCGAGTGCCACGCCGGAGGAACCGGCTTGGGAAAGCGCTTCTGTCGTGCGGGTTTTGCCCGCTGTCGCACCGCGCAAACTGAACAAGGTGCCGTTCGTGGAACTGGCCGATGGGCGCCTGCAGGGTGTGGTGTCGAGTGGCTCCGATATCTCACGCGTGTACGTGGCATCGGTGACCGCGGGGACCCATGGGCTGAGCTGTAGCACCAATAACAACCGGCCGTGCGGTGGGTTGAACCAGGGATGGGCCTGCAAGCATCTGGACGCACTCATCGATGAAGCGGTGCTCCAGTACGGGCAGGACCGGGTGGCGCGGTTCCTGCGTGTCGAGGTCCCCGAGGGCGCCCGACTCACGAACTGCCTCAACGGAACTCGTGACCCGGCTCCGGCCGCCGCGGTGTTCAGCCGGTTCCTGCGGCATCTGACCTACCTGGAGCTGCCGGGTAGCACGACGCCGATCCCGGAGCTGCACTGGTTTCCAGCGGGGGTGGGTCGCTGATGCAGGCTGTACAACTGGCCACGCTGGCGGATGCGCCCACCGGTGTCGCGGCGGCCCTGGACGCGGTGAGCGGCTTCGATACCGCGCTGGTCAACGGCTTCGCCCGGGTTTCCGAGCCGCAGAGCGCGGCACTGGCGGCGTTGGCCGCGGCCGTGGCGGGTTCGCCACTGGCCGAGGCGGTGGCGGCGGCGGTGTCGAAGGTGAGCACGGGGGCGATCGGCACGGATGAGCTGTCGGCGCTGGCCGCCGCCCGTGCCGCCCTGCTGGGTGCCGTGCACGACGCACTGGTCGACCAAGCCGATACGGCCCTGGGCCGCAATCGATCCGAGTGGACGGCCGCACCGGATGCCGCCGCCCCGAGCCCGCTCGCGGCGGGCTCTCGCGCCTGGCTTGGCGAACTGGCCATCGCCGGATGGCGCGGCGTGGACCACGACCTGGTGGCGGCCGCGGATCAGACCGTGGAGTCGCTGCTGGCCGACCCCGCGCAGCGACGGCTGGCGCTGCTGCTGGACGGCTTCACCGCCGAACTGGGCGCTTCCGCACCGATCGCCACCATGGACCGGGTGCCCGCGCGACGCTGGGCCGATCTCTGGACGCGCGCCCTGCTGCTGTCCTGGCGTGGCGCGGAATCCATTGTGAGCGAGTCTGTTTCGGGTCGTCTGCTGCCGCTGGGCGTGGACCTGCACGAGCACGGGACCGCAGTGCAGGTACAGGTGCACGGCGTGCTGGAGGTCGCGGGCGCACCAGCCCGCCGAGTACAGGTGTCGGTGGCGGCGGCCAAGGTGGACACCATTGTGGGACCGGCGGTTTGGCAGTTGCTGGGTACGCACCGGCAGTTGCTCACCGCGCTGGCCGAGCAACGCGCGCTGGAGCTCTCCGGCATGCCGCTGACGGCGACCGGTGACCTGCTGTGGGATGACGATCGGGCGAAGGCCGGGGAGGCCGCCGATCCGTTCGTCACCGCCACCCTGCAGTTGCCGCAGGCGCAGGCCCCGGCCGTCGCGCCGCTGGATCGCGATCCGGTGCACATTGCCGAACCGGTTCTGCTCGAGGGGTACCGATTCCGTGACGGTGCGCTGGAGTTGGGTGAGCAGCGGATTCGGGTAGAACTGGACGCGCTGCCGTCCGCCGGCCCGCTCACTCCGGCCGGGGTGACCGGCTCCAGCACCATGATCGGATTGCTGCGCTGGGATACCGGTGGCTGGTCGGTGCGACCGCTGGCCGTGCGACGCAAGGTCAAGAGCGCACTCACCGCCTTCCACAACGGTGATTGGGCGCTGGGCCCGACCGATCCGAAAGTCGCCAAGGCACAGGCCAAGTCGGGCGATACCGTGGCGGTGTTGCGTGAGCGCGCGGGACGGTTGCTGCGAAAATGACTACTGCATCGCGAAGCGATTCCACGGGGGTGGCGGTCGGGTGACGGGTGGGCCGAATCACGAGACGCGACGTCAGATCCTGTACTGGCGTCTCTTGGCCGGTGTCTTCACCGGCGATCAGCAACCGACGCTGGAACAAGCGAGTGCGGACATCGTCGACGATCTGGGATTGCCGCTGGCCGTGCTCGATCCGGGCATTTCCATCGACAATGTGGTGCAACGCTATCCGGAGATGAAGGCGGAGTTCGAAAGCCTCGACTTCGCCGAGACCGTCGACTCCACGACCGAGACCGTGGATTCCGCAGCCGAGAACGAGGCTGTGGCCGATTCGCCCCAACCCATCGCCGCGGCCGATGTCCGTACCGCCGCAATGGTTTCCAAGTTGCTGCTGAACGTCTTCGCTACCGGCTCCGGCCAGGTCAGCGCCACCCAGCTGGCGGGCTGGCAGTCCGATGCCAACTGGCTGCGCCGCAGCCTGGGCGAGGAGCAGGCCGGCACCGTGCAAGGCGTGCTCACCGGTCTGGAAGGCGAACTGGTGTCCCGCATGCGGCTGCGCGAAGTGCTGGCCGATCCGCACCTGGCCGCCCAGCTCACTCCGAGCATGTCGCTCATCGAACAACTGTTGCGCGACAAGCACAATCTGTCCGGCGTGGCCCTGGCCAATGCCAAGCGCCTCATCCGCCGCTACATCGACGAGGTCGCCGAGGTCCTGCGCACCCAGGTGCGCCAGACCAGCGTCGGCACCGTCGACCGCTCGGTCCCGCCCAAGCGGATCCTGCGCAACCTGGATGTGGACCGGACCATCTGGAAGAACCTGCCCAACTGGAACCCCCAGGACGAGCGCCTCTACGTCGACCGGCTCTACTATCGCCAGACCGCCAAGCGCACCGTCCCCGCTCGCATGATCGTGGTGGTGGACCAGTCCGGTTCCATGGTCGACTCCATGGTGAACTGCACCATTCTGGCGTCGATCTTCGCGGGCCTGCCCAAGGTGGATGTGCATCTCATCGCCTACGACACCCGCGCCCTTGATCTCACCCCGTGGGTGCACGACCCGTTCGAGGTGCTGTTGCGGACCAATCTCGGTGGCGGCAACGACGGCCCGGTCGCCATGGCCATGGCCCAACCCAAGATCACCGACCCGAAGAACACCGTGCTGGTGTGGATTTCGGACTTCTACGAGTTCGACCGCTCCCAGCCGCTGTTCGAGGCCATGGAGGCGGTGCACCGCTCCGGGGTGAAGCTCATCCCGGTCGGCTCGGTGAACAGCTCCGGCCACCAGAGCGTCAACCCATGGTTCCGTGAACGGTTCAAAAACCTTGGCACCCCGGTGATTTCCGGACGCATCCAGAAGCTCGTGCACGAACTCAAGAACTTTCTCGACTAGGAGACCAGCCATCATGAACGACGTTTTGCGCGCCCCCGCCGAGGTCAAGTACGCCGAGGAACTGGATTGGCTGGAGTCGGTCGACGACGGCCCCAAGCCGTTCGCGTGGCGGCTGAGCCCGAAGATGGTGCGACTGTTCATTCTCGGCTCTGAACGCGCCGACGGACTGGACCGCCAGGTGGAGCAGAAGTGGTTCGGTGACCGCAGTTTCGTCGAGCGCAGCATCGTCACCCTGGCCTCGGACCGGGGTCTGCTGCTCATCGGTGATCCGGGTACCGGCAAGAGCTGGCTGGCCGAGCTGCTGTCCGCGGCCATCAGCCGCAATTCCACGCTGGTGGTGCAGGGCACCGCCGGCACCACCGAGGACCACATCAAGTACTCGTGGAACATCTCCATGGTCATCGCCAAGGGCCAGTCGCGGGAGTCGATGATTCCGTCCCCGATCATGGCCGCCATGGAGCAGGGCGTGATCGGCCGCTTCGAGGAGCTCACCCGCTCCACCAGCGACGTGCAGGACGCACTGATCTCCATCCTGTCGGAGAAGTACGTCTCCATCCCCGAGCTCGACGACGACAATGTGGTGTTCGCGCAGCCGGGCTTCTCCATCATCGCCACCGCCAACAGCCGCGACCGGGGTGTGAACGACCTGTCCTCGGCACTCAAGCGGCGCTTCAACTTCGTGCGCATTCCGGTGGTGTCCAACAAGAAAAGCGAGGCGGAGATCGTGCGCTTCCGCACCGCGGAACTGCTGCGCCGTCATTCCATCGAACTGGAACTGCCGCCCACGCTGCTGGACATCCTGCTGGAGAGCTTCGCCGATCTGCGCGCCGCTGCGGCCGCCGCCACCAGCGACGACGACAAGCTGGAATCGGCGCTGTCCACCGCCGAGCAGATCGGCGTGCTCGAGGACGCCATCCTGCACAGCCAGTTCTTCGGTGCGAAGGAATTGGGCGCCGATACCCTCGCCGGTTCGCTGGTCGGATCCCTGGCCCGGCGCACGCCCGAGGACTTGGCCATTCTGAACAAGTACCTGCACGGGGTGGTCGAGCCACGCACCAAGGACAAGAAGGGCAATGCCGCCTGGGGCGAATTCCTGGAGGGCGGCCAGGCGGCGATCGCGAGGCTGTCATGATCGTCTCCGATACCCGGCCCACGCCGAATACCTTTGCCGCGCTGCGGGACCAGCTGGCGAACGCGGCCGTCGCGTTCGCCGGGGCGGCGGGCGACATCCTGGCGGGCATGGTCGACGATGTCGATCGGGCGCTGTCGGAGCGGCTGGAGATCTTCCCGGTCTGTCACCACTCGCCCGCCTCCGGTCTGGCCATGGTGCGGCGGCTGCGCGAAAAGCAGCCGAGCGTCATCTACCTGGAACTGTGCGAAGACATGCGGCCACTGCTGGACGAACTGCGCAACTGCCGGTTGCCGGTTGCCTTGCAGGCCTTCGCCACTGATATCGAGGGTTTCCCCGCGGAGTGGGCGCCGCTGTCGGTGGTCGCGCCGATCACCGAATCGTCGGCCGAATACCAGGCCATCGCCTACGCGCTCGATACGCCGGGCGTCGAACTGGTGCTGGTGGATCGGTCCACCGATCACGTCTTCCAGTGGGCTCCTAAAGAGGCGAAGTCGGAAACATCCGCTGACGGCGAGCAGCCCGAGGACGACGGCCTGCACGGCGAAGCGATCGGCATCGAAATCGGCGATCTGCGACCACGTTTCGCCGAGCTGGAAGAACACCTGCTTCACCACGGCAAGGTCCGGCACTGGTCGGAATGGTGGGACCAGTACGTCGAGCAGCCCCTCGCGGACGCCGACTACGACACCTACCGCCAGGTCATGGTGATGATCGGCAGCCTGTTCCGGCGGCTGCGGCGCGGCAGCACCGTCGAGGACGAGGACCGCGAACGGTACATGTGGACCCGCATGCGGGAACACTTGTCCGCCAACGACATCGATCCGGCACAGGCGTTGTATGTGTGCGGCGCAGCCCATGCGGCCAGCCCGGTCGACCAGTTCGGGATAACTGCGTCGGAGCCGTTCGAGATCTCGCCGCGCTCGGCCACGAAATGGCACTACGGGCTGATCCCATCCAGCCACTCCGCCATCGAGGCGCAGTTCGGGCTGGCCGGCGGCGCGGTGTCGATCGCAGCGGCCACCTGGGCGAAGGGATTGCGGCGCGGCAGATTGCAGTCGTTCCAGCTGGAAGGCCAGCAGGGGACGAAGAAGCGCGCCAAGACACTGCCACTGCTCCCGGCAGAACCGGAAGCCGAAGTAGCGGACCGGCTTTCGGGCTTCCTGTCCCGGCCGCCGGTACTCGACCCACTCGATGAGGCCGAACTCCTGGAGTGGTCGGTGGATATCGTCCGGCTGGCCCGGCGCAATGGCTACCTGGCCAGCACCGCCGACGCCATTGCGATCTTCGAGACCTCGATCCTGCTGGCGGGCTTGCGCGATCGCGCCCGTCCGACGCCGTACGACTTCCAGGACGCGGCCGTCACCTGCCTCGAGAAGGACCGGGTGCCGGGGCGACGCGATGTGCGGCGGCTGTGCGAAATCCTGCTCGGCGGCGACCGCATCGGCCAGGTCGGATACGCGGCACTGCCGCCGCTGGCCCGCGATGTGCTCGACCGGCTGCAACCGCTGGGACTGGACCTGTCCAAGCGGACGCTGCAGCGCGCGCTGCTGGACCTGAAGGTGAATCCGGACCTGCGGCCATGCTCGGATCTGCTGTGGCTGCTGCGCAGGTTGCTGCCGCAGGATGCGCTGCGGCCCATTATGGGTTCGCGCGGACTGGGTGAGACCTCGATCCAGGAGAGCTGGGATATCAGGCTCGGCACATACCAGCGGTCGCTGGTGGAGCTCGGCTACGAGGGCGTGTCGGTCGAGCAGGTGCTGGAGCAGCGCCTGCGGCGTGCGGTCGACGCACCGGACACGACGGCGGCGGTGGCGCTCGGCGCGGTCGAGGACGCGCTGGTCTATCTGAAATCGGTCCGGCTCGCCGACGAGCTGGGGAATCGCGCGGTCGAACTCCTCGCCGCCGAACGAACGGTGGACGACGCGCCCGTCGTGCTGCGGCGCATCCGCGTACTGCTCAACTACTTCCGCTCCACCGAAGCCGGCCTGCCGACGTGGTGCGAACGGTTCGTGACGGCCGGGTACGCGCACTACTGCACCCTGCTGCCCACCGCCTTCGCCGCCGAGGAGACCGGACCGGCGCAGGTGGCGGCCATGCTGGGCTTCCTGTTCGGGATGGAGAATCTGGCGTTGACGCTGGGCTGCGATCACACCCAGCTGGAACTGGCTGTGCTGCAATCGCATCCGGAGGCGCCTGCCAAGGTGGCCCTGTTGTGGGCGGCGCGGTTCCAGCTCGGCATGCTGACCATGGCCGAGCTGCGCGAGCGGTGCGACGGGATGCTGGCCAATCCGCTGGTGCTGCCCATAGTTCCGCAGTACGTGAGCGGTTTCGTGCAGGCCATCGACCCAGCTCCGGCGCTGAAACCCTTTGTGGTGGAGCTGTTGTCGAAGGCCTTCGGCACGCTGCCGGACGCGGTGCTACTGCCATGGCTGCCGAAGCTCATCACCACCCTGAAGGACCAGGCGGGCGACCTGATCCCGGGACTGGTCCGGGAAGCGGGCCGCACCTTCCCCGGCGCACTGCCCGCCGTGGACACCTTCGTGCCACCCTGGTCGGTCGAATTCACCACGGCCGCAATGCCGGTGGCGGCGGCGCCGCGCGGGCCGGTCACCGAACTACTGGCCGCCCACCCCGCCGCCTGCGACGCGCTCGCCGGACTGCTCGGCGTCGAGGGCGGCTGGCAGGAGGCCGGAAACCGCGAGGTAACCGGTTTGCTCGACCGGTTCCCCACAACCGCCGCCGCACTGGCGGCGCAGCTCGGAGTGTCATCCGCGCGGAGCTGACGCGGGCCCGGCCGGTCCGTCCCCGAAATGGGCGGCCGGGTGGCCGCCGAACTGGCCCAGCCAATACACCTGCCCCAGCTGGGACTGGCCCGCCGTCGACTGATCGCAGCGAACCCGACATTGCGAACCGGCCTCGTCCGCTGAACGCGAAGCCGCCTCTGTGATAGTCGGCAGGACCGTGCGATTAGCCGACGCGCACAGCCAGTGGGACATGCGCGTCCGTGCCGTCACTTTTCACCGATGCGGGCGGGGCTCGGCGTCACAACTGCAATGACCAACATCGTTCGCGCACGGTTCGAAGTCTGTCCGACGGCGGCCAGAGCCTCTTCCCCGGCCCGTGTTCGGCGAGGTTCGGCAACACGCTCTATGATCGACACGATGATGATTCCTTCTGATCGCAGATTGGGGGTCCCATTCGTCCAAGGTGAGTGCTGATGCTCACTGCGAAGACGAATGCGGACGATTCCCGCCCTTCCTTCTGGCCGCGCGTGCGTGAGTTCGCCGTGCCGCCCGCCATGATCGAGACCGCTACCGCTCGGCGTCATGCCGGCGATTGGGCCGGGGCCTGTGCGGCCGCTGGTTTCGATGTCGATGTCGATTTACGTTCTATAGCAAGAGCTTACGGCCGGGAGTTGGTGGCCCAGGTCCGGTCCGATCTCCGGCATTTGGCCCCAGATCTGCTGCGCTGGCACCTGCCGAGGGTTGCTCCGGATGGTTTGCTCCGGCCGGGGTTGACGATCACGCTAGCTCGTTACCCTGGTGGCAGAGCCGGTTTCGTGCATCTAGTGGTCCGTACCGCGCCGGCTTGGGCGGATGCCGGGCAGCGGATCGGCCTCGCGGTGTGGGATGGGCCCGGCACCGCAACCGGCTCGCATCCGCATCCCCGGCCGGACCGGCGATTCCGGATGGACCTGCACCGTCACCTCTGGGATGCGCGCAGGGCCGATGAGCTGGGGATACGGTGTGGAGCCGAACCTGGCGCCGACCGGGCGGCGCTGGACCCGGCTCTGCTGGAGATTGTGCCGCGGGATCGCGGCTACGCCGTTGATCGCTGGGGCGCCGAGGCGAGAATTCTGCTCGATTCCGAAGGGTTGCAGGAGAATACGTTCCTGGTGCGGCTGGGTGCCCGGCAACGGGTGATCGCCGAACTGGGGCCTGCTGGCTTGCGGCTCGCGGCTCGCGGCAGCGTATCCGGCCGGAGCTGTCTCCGCGCTTCCGGTGCTGCCCGACGCCGCGACCCGGCAACCACCCGACCTGGAACTGCTTCGCACCGGTGTGATCTCGCTCGATCGTCTGCATCCGCTGGTTGCCGCGGCGCTGGTGCCGGGCTATTCGTCGAGCGAATCCGTCTGGGGGCCAATCCAAGCGGAGCGAATACACCTGGTGGAGTGCGGCGGCGAGCAACATCGAATCGGCTTGGTCGACGGTGCGCTGTCCGCGCTGGACCACGACCCGGGCGAGATCCGGCGCGAGGAACTCCTAGCCGCCCTGACCGGCACCCCGCTGCCCTGCTTGCAGGCCATTGATCAGGCACATCGCCAACCGGACTGCCTCACAGGCGTTCGCGAACGTCTCGCACACGGTGATACCGCCGGCGCGCTCGCCGTTGTCGAAGGCATGCTCGGTCCCGAGGCGATCCTGCGTGACGGCGCTCTTCGGGACGAACTGGCAGCCACCGCGCAACAGCGAATCATGTATGAGCTCTATCGATCCGGCCTGTCCGAACCGCAACTCGCCCCCAACTACCCCGGCGCTCGCCGTCCACGAGATCGCCGCGCGCACCCGCGCAACGCGACGAGCTACTAACCCTGTCAAAGCAGTGCGCTCCGCAGCGAGGCAACTGCTTCCCGATCTTACGACTACCGCGCACAGCCGCGCGGCACGACCGACCAACGGCCCGCGACGGCGCGACTACTTCCCACCGTCGTATCCCGTTAATCCCCGACAACACAAGGTGATTCATATGTCTGCTTCTGTCACGGCCTCTGCTGCTCACACCTCCGCGGATCACGCTTCCCAGCTCGATATCGCCGCTGATCTGCTGACACTGCTCGGCGAGACCACCACCGAACCGCGCCCCAACACCCAACTGGAGGCCCTCACCCTGGCGGTGGCCGCTGACCTGCCGGTGCTGCTGTGGGGCGAGCCAGGGATCGGTAAGACTGCGGCCCTGACGCAGCTCGCCGAAGCCCTGGATCTTCCGCTGACCACGGTGATCGCGAGTGTGCATGAGCCGTCGGACTTTTCGGGTCTGCCGATCGTTGGCGACAACCCGTCGGAGCACGGTGTTCCGATGGCGCCACCGGACTGGGCGGTGCGATTGGTCCGGGCGGGCCGGGGGCTGCTGTTCCTCGACGAGCTGTCCACCGCGCCGCCCGCCGTGCAGGCTGCCCTGCTGCGGCTCGTGCTGGAGCGGCGGATCGGTTCACTGAAGCTGCCGCCCGGCGTCCGGATCGTGGCGGCAGCCAATCCGCGCTCGTCGGCGGCCGATGGATGGGAGCTGAGCCCGCCGCTGGCTAATCGGTTCGTGCACCTGCAATGGGTACACGATCACGATGTGGTCGTGCGGGGTCTCGGCGGCACCTGGCCGCACGCGACACTGCCGCAGCTCGACCCGGAAAAGCTCACGGAGGCAGTGGCGTTCGCGCGTCGCGCGGTGTGCGTGCTGCTCGCGGCGCGCCCGAAGCTCGTGCATCAGATGCCGAGCAGTGAAGCGCGCCGGGGTGGCGCCTGGGCTTCGCCTCGCAGTTGGGAGATGACGCTGCGGCTGATCGCATTCGCCACCGCTGCGGGGTCTTCCAAGGATGTGCTGTCGCTGTTGGTCCGGGGCACGGTCGGGGATGGCCCGGGTTTCGAGCTGCTGACCAGCCTGGGCCGGATGGACCTCCCGGACCCCGAGACGCTGCTGGCCGATCCGGCGGGCGCTGAGCTGCCCGAGCGCGGGGATCTGCGCCAAGCCGTGCTCGACGGTGTGGTCGCGGCGGTGCGTAAGCGCCCGGAGCGATCCCGCTGGGATGCGGCGTGGATGCTGCTGGTCCGGGCGATCGAAACCGGCGCGCCGGATCTGGTGGTCGTCCCCGCGACCACGCTCGCCACACTGCGCCAGGGAAATTGGGAGGTGCCGGCGTCGATCGAGAAGCTGGCGGGCGTGGTGTCGGTGTCGCAGCGCGCGGATCGCGCCGCCGATCTCGTGCAGGCGGGCCGATGACGGTGCCGGCAGCGGTTCAGAAACTGGATCTGGAAAAGCTCTTTGCCGCCCGGCTGTACGCCGTCCGAGTCCGGCCTTACCTGGCGACCGCCCTTTTCGCTCTGCATATCGTCGAATCGCGCCGCGTCCCGACGATGAGTGTGGACCGGTACTGGCGCTGCTACGTTTCGCCCGCGTTCGTGGACAGCATGCCCGTCGAGGAATTGGCCGGGGTCTTGGTGCACGAGGTCTCGCACCTGCTGCGCGACCATCACGGCCGTGGTGAGCGCTTCACCCGCGAGCACGAGCTGAGCGGCCCTGGGGAACGGCTGCGCATAAATATCGCCGCAGATTTCGAGATCAACGACGACATCTTCGGCGACGGACTGGTCCGCCCGGACGGCGCGATCCTGCCCGCCGACATCGACTTGCCCGCAGGCAAACTCATGGAGGAGTACCTGCAGGAATTCCGGTTCGCAACGTACACGCCGGGCATGGCGTGGCTCGATTGTGGCAGCGGCGCCGACGGCCTGGAACGCGAATGGGAGCTCGGGCCGCTCGGCGCGGACGGCCTCAGCGAACAGGAACGCGACGGCGTGCGCTTCCGGGTGGCGCAGGGCATCATCGGCCGCCCGGGCAACGTGCCCGAAGGATGGCGGCGCTGGGCGCAGGAAGCATTCCATCCACCGCAGCCGTGGCGCGACCTGCTCGGCGCGGCACTGCGCGCGGCCGTCTCCGCGCCCGGGGTCGGCGAGGACTACACCTATGGCCGGCCCGCGCGACGCTCGGCCGGTGTGCCCGGCGTCATCCTGCCGAGCCTGCGGCGCACGCCACCTCGCGTCAGCGTGATCATCGATACCTCCGGTTCGGTCAGCGACGCCGAACTCGGCGGCGCTCTACTCGAAGTGACCGCCATCTGCCGCGCGGCGGGCGGCCGCCGCGACCTGGTCACCGTGTTGTCCTGCGACGCGGCCGCCCGGATCGCGCACCCGTTGTGCGCGGCCGAAGGCATACCGCTGGTGGGCGGTGGCGGAACCGACCTACGCACCGGCTTCGCCAAAGCCCTTCGCGCCCAACCCCGCCCGGACGTCGTCGTAGTCCTCACCGACGGTCAGACACCCTGGCCCGAGGCCAAGCCGTGTTGCCGCACCGTCGTGGGCCTGTTCCGCCGGGCCCCTTCGTGGAGCGAACACGATCCCGGTTACGTTCCTGACAGACCACCGGCGTGGGCGCGAGTCATCGAAATCGGCTAGCTGATCACGCGGTGTGCAGGTTGCGGCTGCAGAGAACTCCGAAACTGCCGGAGCGTCGCCTGCTGGAAATCGCGCGGCCTTTCAGGCTGCCTCACGAGCCGGACGAGTAGAGCGATAACCCCTAGCCTTGATCACGCTGCCGAGCCAGCCATTGGGCACCAGGCCACAGAACGCACTCTTCTGCCGCTGCGCAGGCACACAGGAACTCGTGCGTTTCCGGACGCTTCGGATCAACGCGCCCATCGGCCATCCTGGAGGGTCCGATACAAACCAGAATGCAAAACCATAGGGTTTCCGTGGGGTTGGGCCAAATGAGACAGGTCAGACCCATCCACCGCGGCGGGACCACGGGCCAGTACGGGGTTCGGCGTGACCATCAAATCGGTCACAGCAGGAGTGGCCGTGATGACCGAAATGCGATCGGCCTCGGTCAGGGAGGGGGCGAGTTTTCACCCTGGGGTGGGTGTTGCGCGATCCGTTCACAGACGAGGATTGATCCTGTGCACGTCGTGATCGATACCGCGCCCAGGGAAGTGATGCAGATGCCTCTTGCTCGTCCCGGGACCGAGTCGCGGTCAGCGAGGCCGACCTCTGCCCCGCAGAACTCGGCCTCGAGCCACGAATCGATCCCCCGGAGGCCGGGCGGGCGAATGTGCTCGCGTGCCTGGCGCCGCATCCTGTTGTCGATGACCATTACCGGCGGACTGATGCTGTTCGGCCCCAGCGTCTTGGGGATGTCGGGGTCGCTGCCGCTACCGGCACTACCGGCGGCCTCCGCATCGTCGTTCGATGTCGCCTCGCAAAGCCACGGGCATCCACCGATGCTTCGGTGCCCTCGCTTCGACTGCTAACTCAGTTCCCTACCGGGCGGTGGGGATGGTTCTCCAGGTCGCGAAGGGGCGGAGGCTCCTGCGAGATCGATCTGGGGTGTCCCGGCCCCAGCCCCGGACCAGGGCGGCCAGGCTATCCACCCTGTGACACGAGCGCAGCCACTTCGAGGCAAGACACGGTTGCCCCAGCGAGCAACCGAAGCCCAAGGACACATGGCCAGCGCCACAGCCCCTGCCTCAGCTGGTGCTGGTGCTGGTGCTGGTGCGGATCGCAAGGGATAGCAGCCACCGCCCGGACTGACCGAGTTCGCACGTCGCATCGGCATCCAAGACTGGTTCGCCTCGTAAGTCCGCATGACGCGAGTTATCGACGTATGGTCGACGCCGGTTTGCCGATGCGGCGGAGACATCGGCGTCTACAGCGGGTTATTTTTGAACCAATCGAACAATCCCTGATCGGTCTTGGGACGGTTGGAGGGGGAATCAGGACGGACGGATACGGCTCGAATGGCGATGTCGCTGCTCTGATCCAACGCAACGAGCGTCGGCAAGGGATCGGTGATGCAGGTGAACCGGCCGACGGTCGTGCCATTTCGAATCGACGGTTGCTCCGGAACCGTTGCACCGTCGCACGCGCGCCCGCCGGACTTCCTCATGACACCATCGAAAAACTGGGTCGCGATCGGATGGTTCGGAAATTGGAAAACCCTTGCTGTCGGCGCACCAGACTCGTTGCCCAAGCAGAGAACGACGGCGGTCGCATCGCTCTCGGGTGCCTCGTGTCGACAGTATCGCGGCTCGTAGGCTTTGGGCAGTTTGGTGAGCAGATCGCGGTCGGCCGGAGTGTAGAAGTCCGGGTCCCTCGGAGTGGTCTGGAATTGCGAATTCCCGTCTCCCGTGTCGTGCAGTGTCCAGTAGGACAAGCCAGCGCTACCGCCCACCGACTCGGTGAACGAGAAAACCGCCATGCTCATGGCCGCATCGTCGGTTTGGATCACCCCCGCCGTCGGTGGTGTCGTCGTGGTATTCGTGAAGCAGGCCATGCGCCCGACCTGCCTGCCGGCCCTCGTCGCGGGGCCGTCGGGGCCGGGTGGATAGCCCGGACAGCTGCTGGTCTGCAACACCATCCCGTGATAGGCCTTGCCTAGTGCGTCGGCGTTGGGAAACAGGTAGAACTCCGCACTGGGCACACGGATTTCGGGAATCTCGTCGCAGCTGAGATGGGCTTTCTCCCCCAGAATCGCCTCTGGGTTCAGGTGGTGACAGATGCTGCGGTTATACGGGTCTTGCAGGATCTTCAGCAGAGTGACGTCGTCGGCGGTGAATTCGGATTTCGCCGACCCTGGGGTCGGTGGTGCGGGCTTGTGGAGCAGCGGCCAGGTTCCGACGGCCACAACGGCCACAACGGCGGCGGCAGCGGCCGCGGCGATCCAGAGGCGACGTAGCCGGCGCCTGCGCGCCTGGACGGATCTCGCCTTGGGCGTGGAGGTCGCCCGCGGTGTTGGATGCGCCGCCACGGTGGGATCGTATTCGGATACGGCGAGAGGGCTTTCGTCTTCGGCGTCGCCGGTAGGCGATGCAAGTGCGGCGTGGGCGGCCGCGGCCAGTTCGCCGGCGCTGGCGTAGCGTTCATCGGGCGACTTCGCCATACCGCGCGCGACGACAGCGTCGATCGAGACCGGAATTCCCGGTGCGTAGCTGCTCGTTCGGGGTGGAAGTTCGATCATGTGGGCCCGCATGATGGCGGCGTCGCCGCCGTCGGTCGAGTAAGGGCGGGTGCCGGTCAGACATTCGTGCAACACGCACGCCAGGGCATACACATCGACAGCCGGGGTGGTCGGGCCGGCTCGGAAACGTTCGGGTGCCATGTAATTGAACGAGCCGATCGCCGATCCGGTCTGGGTCAGGCGTTCGTCGGTGTCCGTGTTGGCCAGGCCGAAGTCGACCAGGTAGGCGAACCCGTCGTCGGTGAGCAGGATATTGTCCGGCTTGACGTCACGATGGATCAGGCCGTCGTGGTGTGCGGCATCGAGTCCGGCTGCGATCTGGCTGATCACCGAGACAGCTTGCTCGGGCGGCAGCGGGCCGCGGGTTCGCACCACGGTGCGCAGGCTTTCGCCGTGCACAAGTCGCATGTCGATGTAGAGCAGCCCGTCGATCTCGCCGTAGTCGTGGATCGGGATGACGTGGGGCTCCTGCAGCAGCGCGGCGATGTGGGATTCGCGCCGGAACCGGGCCCGATAAACCGGGTCGTCGGCCAGCTGTTCGGGCAGCACCTTCACCGCGACCACCCGGCCCTTGGTGGTGTCGAGCGCCTCGAATACCCTGCCCATCCCACCGGAACCGATCAGCCGCCGCAGGCGATATTTCCCGAAAGCCGACCCTGGCATCAGTGGCGGCCGTAGGTTGTTCACGACTGCCTTGCCTGCGTTGCGGATAATCTGCGCAGGCTGGTCGAAATCGAGAATCGGCGCTTGAACATTGTCGACTTACCAACTGGTCGACGACACGGCTTCGGCCCCTTCGGCGAAAGCACGACCCCACTGACACACGATCTATACCCCTCCGCATTGTAGTCCAACGGTGTTGGCCGGCGTGCTACGACTGCTCGGGTATCGACAGGCTCTCGCGCCGACATATCCAGCGAATGCTGGTGACTCACTGCTGCGGCACGCGGCCGGCACTGCGATCGCTCCGGCGTTCGGGCAACCGAAGAACGCCCGCAGGAACTCGCGTCCGGGCGGATACGGCAACGGCACCGCCCGATCGGCCTCCAGACCGTCCGGTGGCCAGACCGCCACCGCCCATGCGTCGGGTCGAGTGGGTAGCTCACTGCCTCCGCGACCAGTTCGCGGCCCTCCTCGCGGAAAAAGGTGTAGCGCGGTAGGCATCGGCTCGGTTGCGAACATCCGCGACAACGGTGGACGGCATTCGTGAACTCCTGGGAAGCTGGTTCGGATAGCGGCGCGCGGTGGGTGAGGTCTGCAGCTGCATTGGTCGCAGCCTTGACGAGAATCTTCGGCGTCGGCGCTCGTCCCGAATAGCCACCACAGGTGGCGATCGTTTTCACCCCTGGGGCAACATCTCCCGCCCTGGGTGGCACAGCACGGCTGGTCGGCGCCGATTCCACCACGGTTGTACAACGGGCCGGTCCGCTGCCCACGGGATACAGCATCGAAGACTGGGCACCTGTCACTACAGGTGAGTCGGGCGCCGCAGTCTTTCGCAGCGAGGACGCCACCCGGGGAACTGCTGGCACGCCTCGAACCCGAGATTGCGCGGATGATTGCCCAGGAGGCCGTGGACACGGTCGTCTGTCACGGGGACCTGTGCCTGCCCAACATCGTTGTGGACCCGGAAACACCGAAGGTGTCCGGATTCATCGACCCGGGCCGTCTCGGGCTGGCCGACCGTTACGCCGATCTGGCATTGCTGCTCGCCAACGCGCGCGAGACCTGGGAGAACGAGGAGCAGGCGCTGGCTGCGGACACGGTGTTCGCGGAGAAGTACGGCCTCGTCCTGGACCGTGACCGGCTGAACTTCTACCTTCACCTCGACCCCCTCACCTGGGGATGAGGAAGAGCTTGGATCGGCCCGCGAGGGTAGGCAGGAGCTGCCTCGGGCGCGAGACGCGAAAGCTCAGAGGCACTGTTCGAGGTCGGCGCGCAGGCTGTCATATGTCGGAGCCAGAGCACGCAAAGTTTGTGCGGCGGTGCAGGTGTCACCGATGGCCACGGATTGCTGCAGCGCACCGACCAGATGGGCTTGGCGGTCCATGGTGGTCGCCGCAATGCTGAACCCCGCCCGGTGCAGGCAGGTGGCGGCATCGGTCAAGCGCCGCGCGCCGACGCGGATGGCGAAATGGACGAGGTGCTCGCGAACTTCGCCGTCACCAGCGTCGAGCAGGTCGGCCAGAGCAAGAGCGGCGTGGCCGTTGGCCAGACTGCCCGAAGGCATCGGGTGCCGCGGATCGGCGGCGAGCCAGGCGACCGCCCGCGGCAGGACAGCGATGAGGGCGGCATCGACGCTGACGCGAGCGACCCGAGTGAAGTCGGTGCGCATTGTGTATGGCTGGCCGTAGGTCAGCAGGTCGGCGCGCCAGGCATCCATGAAGTCGGGCAGCGGCAGCCGCGCATACGGGTATCCCTGGGGATCGTGCACAGTAATGTGATCACGCTCGACACCGACGGCAATGAGGTAGTGGTCGGCACCGATGGGGCCGGTCATGCCCGGCTGATAGCGCAGATGCCCCATCTCGACCGGGCCGACCATGACCGGCCCGGCCTCCAGCAGCGAAGTGAGCTGGCCGAGCGCATCATCGGCGTCGCTGCCACTGAGGGTGCGCGCGGTCCAGCCGAGCACGGCCAAGGCATCCTGCACACCGGTCTCGGGCGTCCACCCATAAGGATCGAAGAACGGCAGCGCGCCGCCGACGAGTTGCATACCGAACGGGCTGCCGGTCACGGTCTCGATCACCCCCGGCTCGGGGGCATCGGCGCCCATCATCATGGCCAGCGAGTTCGTGTAGCAGTACGGGCCCGATCCCCGGTACGGAACGTGGAGCATGGCGGCAGCGTGCCAGTTTTCCGAGGAAAACACCACCGACCTGCCACTGGCAGTGTCGGGCTGAGCGCTAGGTGACAGTTGGTGGCTGTAGTCGCACTCGGCCAGCAGGTCGGGCGTATTCTGTGCTGAGTCCCAGAGGTGTATGCGAAGTGACCGTCGATGGAGTCTGATCCCTTCAAAACCCAACGTGATGTTGATGTTGATGTTGACGTCGTCGCGGAGTTGAGTACGGTCGGGCTGCAGGACGCCGAGGAGATCGGGCGGGGCGGCTTCGGCATCGTGTATCGGTGTCGCCAGCGTGGGCTGGACCGCCTGGTAGCAGTGAAGGTTCTCACCAGTGAACTGGAGGAGAATCGGGAACGTTTCTTTCGCGAGCAGCGGGCGATGGGCCGGTTGACCGGACATCCGAATATCGTCGAGGTACTCCAAGTCGGGGAAACCGAGACGAAACAGCCGTTCCTGGTGATGCCGTATCACCCCCAGGGTTCGTTGGAGGCACGCATCCGTCGTGATGGCCCACTGCCGCTGGAGGACGTGCTCCACCTGGGGGTGAAAATGGCGGGTGCCCTGGAGACAGCGCATCGCGCCGAAGTCCTGCATCGCGACGTCAAACCGCCGAATATTCTGCTCAGCGACTATGGTGAGCCGGCATTGACGGACTTCGGCATCGCGCACCTCGTCGGCGGGTTCCGGACGGCGACCGGTACGGTCACCGGCTCGCCCGCCTTCACCGCACCTGAGGTCCTCGGTGGGGTCCCAACCAGCCGTGAGTCCGACGTTTACGGGCTCGGCGCCACATTGTTTTGTGCGCTCACCGGTCACGCCGCCTTCGAGCGCCGCGGCGGCGAACAAGTCGTGGCGCAATTCATGCGCATCACCAGCCAGCCGGTTCCGGACCTACGCGAGCACGGCGTCCCGGAGGATGTGGCCGCGGTCATCGAGCTCGCGATGTGTCGCGACCCGCGCAACCGCCCCACCGCCGCAACACTCGGCGAGCAGCTTCAACGGGTCCAGTCCGCTCACGGTCTCGCGGTCGACCAGATGGCGGTGAGCGCCGAACCAGCCGGCGAGCAGGCAACACCGGCGACGGCTGCGCACGGATCCGGCGTTCACGCCGACAGCAGCGTTGGGTCGCAGGGGCGCAGCGGGAATCTACCGTTGGAGCTAACGAGTTTTGTGGATCGGCGCACCCAGGTCGCGGAGGCGAAGAACCTGCTGTCGGGATCGCGTCTGGTCACGCTGACGGGTATCGGTGGGGTCGGCAAATCGCGCCTCGCGCTGCACGTCGCCCACAAACTACAGCGAGATTTCGCTGACGGCGCCTGGCTGGTCGAGCTGGCCGAGCTGCGCGATCCGGCATTGCTGGTCGACATCGTGGCCACCTCGCTCGGTGTACGGCAAGTCGGCAGACCGATGCTCGAAGTCCTGGTGGAACACTTGTTCACCCGCGAAACGCTGTTGGTAATCGACAACTGCGAGCACATGATCGACGCGGTCGCGAAACTCGTCGAGTCACTCCTGCGGGCGTGCCCACGGCTGCGGATCCTGGCAACCAGCCGCGAAGCCCTCGGCATCGGCGGGGAATCGGCGATGCCGGTACCGCCATTGAGATTCCCAGCCCCGGGTAGCGGGCCATCCATACCGCAAGCAGCCGTCTACGACTCCATGACGCTGTTCGCGGAGCGAGCTGCGGCGGTGGTGCCCGGCTTCCAACTGAGCGCGGACAACCAGGACAGTGTGGCCGGAATTTGTGCCCGCCTGGACGGATTACCGTTGGCGATCGAACTGGCGGCAGCACGGCTACGCACCATGTCGAGCGAATAGATCCTGGCGCGGCTGACCGACCGGTTCGCCGTACTGACCCACGGCTATCGGAGCGCGCCGACACGACAGCAAACGCTGGGCTGGTGCATCGGCTGGAGCTATGACCTGTGCACACCGGCCGAGCAGCGATTGTGGGGCCGGCTGGCGATATTCGCCGGCAGCTTCGAACTCGACGCCGCGGTAGACATCTGCGGCGCCGACATGGACGAGTCGGCGTTTTTGGATACGTTGTCCCCACTGGCCGACAAGTCCATCGTGATCCGGGAGCAATCCGGTCCCGCAGTGCGGTTCCGAATGCTCGAGACCGTCCAGGAATACGGCATACAGAAGATCAAACAGACTGGCGAATACGATCAACTTCGTCGCCGCCACCGCGACTGGTACGAACGGCTGGCGCTCGAGGCGAAGGCGGACTGGATCAGCCCCCACCAACTCGAGTGGCTCACCCGACTCGAGCGCGAACTACCAAACCTGCGCAAAGCACTGGAGTACAGCCGATCAGGGGCTCACGCAGCCGGGCTGCGCACCACCGCCACTCTCTTCGGTTTCTGGTTTTCGAGTGGGCGGATCACCGAGGGGCGCCGCTGGTGCGAGCGCATGCTTACAGCCGCATCCGACGCCCCGGCAATCGATCGAGCCAAGGCCCTCTACACGAGCAGTGTATTCGCTGCACAACTAGGCGATCTGTCCGCTGCAACCAGTCGCGTGGCCGAGCTTCGGACCCTTACCGACCAGACAGCCGACCCCGCGATGGGTGCCCTGCTCGCCTACGCCGCCGGGTACACCGCTCTCAACAGCGGCGATCTGGCGCGCGCACGTGCCGAGTTGAGCGATGCCGTCGAAGCATTCAGCGCTAGCGGTGACGTCGAATTCCACTTAAGGGCACTGGTCATACTCGGCTGGAGTTATGTGCTGCAGGGGGATCTGCCGAGCGGCGTCGCCTGCCTCGAGACCGTGCTGGCTATAGCCGATTCTCACGGCGAGATCGAGATCCGGTCGCTGGCACTGCGGCCCATGGCGCTGGCGGCTTGGCGGCAGGGGCACCACGAGAGGGCCGAGCAACTGTTGGAGCAAGCCCTTCGATCGGCGCGACAGGTGGTCGATCCGATCGTCATCGCAGTCAGTTTAGAGGTACTGGCCTGGATCACCGTCGAGCAGCGCAATGCGCGGAGAGCTGCGGTGTTATTGGGCGCCGCACATGGGCTCGGTCACGCGGTCGGCTCCAGCCTCAATTTTCCCCACATGGTTGACTACCACGACGAATGCGAGCGCCGCGCATACGATGTACTCGGCAGGCCAGGATATGACTCCGCCTTCCAGCACGGCGCAGCGATGAGTTTGCAGTCGGCGGTCGACTTCGCGCTCGGAGAGCAACATGAAGACGTGACGTCAGCGGATCATGGATCGGCGAGACTGACCAAACGTGAGCGCCAAGTCGTCGACCTCATCGCCGAGGGATTGACCAACAAGGCGATCGCAGCCCGGCTGGTGATCTCGCAGCGCACAGCAGAAGGACACGTCGAGCACATACTCGCCAAACTCGAATTCACCTCACGAACCCAAATCGCAGCCTGGGCAGCAGAACATTCCCGCGACAAGCTCGCATAAAGCGAATCGAGGGGGTGCCCTCCACACCCTTGTCGATGCACCATCGATGGGCTCCGCAGACGGCCCGATCAGACTCGCCAGGCATTGGTAGCCGTCGGGCAGCGGCAGTTGGCCCGCGGTCCCGGGCAACCTCGGCAACCGGTCGACCCTCGTCGCTGTTCTTCCAGGTCGCCGACGGAAAGATCACCTCGATCCGAGAATATTGCGACACACTCCACGTCAAAGACGTTCTCTACCAATAATCGGTCGGGAGGACATCGATCGGACGCCGGGCTGCATGTCGATCGGGATCGTGCGACACGACGCCGGCGTACTCAGCTGGAGAGTTTCCACACGCGCACGGCCAGGTGGATTTCCAGGCGGCGCGGGCCGTCCAGCCAGTCGGCTCCGAGCAGCGCGCCGATGCGGGACAGTCGCTGGCGCACGGTGTTGCGATGGATGAACAGCTCCGCGGCCGTGCGAGCCAGATTGGCGCCGTATTCCAGGTGCGCCCAGGCGGTTTCGGTGAGAGCGGTGTGGTGCTGCGCGTCGTAGTCCAGAAGCGGCTGGATTTCAGCGAGTGGGTCGAAGGCTGAGTCGAGGGTGTGCGCGGCGTCGAGGAGCAGGCCCACTGCGCCCAGGCGTGCGCCGTCCAGCAGCGCGCCGCCACGGCCGAGCATCAGCAGCGTCGACAGGGCCCGGCGCGCCTGCCGATAGGAGGCGGCCAGACTCTCGAACCCGATCGCGGGACCGGCGAAACCGATCGTCGACTCGTCGGCGAGGGCAGCGTGCACGCGCCTGGCCAGTGTGCCGTCGTCGGCAGCCACCACACAGAAGTCGCCGTCGTAGCGGGCGATCAGCGCGCGCGGCGTGGCCACGGCAGACCGCAGCCGGGTCTGCATGCGCCGGTCGTCCGCACGAGGCGCGGCGACGACGAGCACGGTGAGCGCATCGTCCGGTCGCAGCCCGAAACGTATGGCGCCCTGCCGTTTCCGGGCCGTCGGCACCTCCCGGCCGGACAGCAGATCGTCGAGTAGTTCGGTTTGCAGCTGCAGGGTTGCGTCGTGGGCAGCCCGGTCGAACAGGCGCAGGATGGTCAAGAAGATGGCCAAGCGTTCCAACAATCCGGCGGGCAGGTCGAGGGATCGGTCCATCAGCACCAGGGTTGCCAGGTGATCACTGGCGGTGCGGGCGGGGATCAGCGTGAATGCCTCACCGTCGCCGCGGATTTCCTGGGGTTCGCCCGTCCTGGCCACCTCGCGGAGTGGCCGGGCCAGGATGCCGGCCGTGAGTCGCGCGATGCGTTGCGCCCAGTGTTCGTCGTAGGCGCGGGTCGCGAGGACGCCGTCGGCGGCGTCCAGCACCGCGACTCGCGTCGCCGCTACGCGCTGGGCCAGATCGGCGAAGCCCTCGTACCCGCCACCACCGATCACCGTCTCGATCAGGCGCCGGTCCAGCGCCATCAAGCTCTGCAGTTCCGACATCTCGTGCTGCTGGGATACCTGCTCCCGCCCCAGCCGCTCCAGCGCGCCGCGGATCGAGGAGAACCGCTCGGCGTTGTCCAACGCCACCGCCGCGTGCTTGCCGATCGTATCGACCAGATCGACGGTCGCCTCCGGGTATTCGCGCCGCGCGCGGTCCGCGATCAGCAGCGCGCCGACCACCTTGCCGTGCAGGTACATCGGGACACCGAGGATCGACCGGACCCCTTCGGCCCGCACGATCGCGTCCACTTCGGGCAGATGGGTGATTTCCGGATCATTGAGGTAGTCGGCGCTCTGATACGAGGTCACGCCCGCCGCCGCGCGGCCCACGATGCCGGTGCCGATCGGCATACGCAGCAGCCGATACGCCTCGGTACGGACACCGTCGGATCTGCGGATGTAGGTCTGGTTGCTGGCGTGATCGTTGAGACTGAGATAGGCCATATCGCTGCCCGACAGGGTCCGGGTGCGAGCCACGATCGCCTGCAGCACCGCTTCCACATCGCGGATGCCGCTCAGATCGGTGGCCGTGTCGTAGAGCGCGCGCAACACGTCCTCGCGGCGATTGCGTTCGGCAACCCGCATGCCCAGGTCGCGGGCAGCGGCAGCGGCGGCTTCGGTCAACTCGCCGCGGGCGAGCGCTTCGGCGACGCGGCCTTCAAGTTCACGTTGGGAGATCCCGGCCTGGATGCCCATCAGAATCTCGGAGACCGACGCATCCATGCAAGCCATCCTTATGTTCATTATGAACTGTGATCTCGTAACTCTATATGCATTGCGGCTATATCGCGGAGGCGACGGCCCGCCTAGCGTCGATCGCATGCAGATAACCGGAGCCGTGCTCGAGGAGACCAGTCGCGGGCGACCGTTCGCGCAGTCGCGGCCACTCACCGTCCAACAAATCGAGCTGGCGGAGCCCGGCCCGAGCGAACTACTCGTCCGCATCGAAGCCGCGGGCGTGTGTCATTCCGACCTCAGCGTGGTCGACGGCAACCGGGTTCGTCCGCTACCCATGCTGCTCGGCCACGAAGCGGCCGGTCTCGTGGTCCGAACCGGTTCCGAAGTCACGGATCTGGCCGCCGGACAGCGCGTGGTGATGTCGTTTTTGCCACGCTGCGAGCAGTGTGCGGCCTGCGCCGAAGGCGGGCGACTACCGTGCCCGGCAGGCAGCCGTAGCAACAACGCGGGGGAATTGCTGCACCACCAGGGGCGGCTGTCGCGCGATGGTGTGCGCGTCAACCATCACCTCGGCGTCTCCGCCTTCGGCACCCACGCAGTGGTCGACCGTGCCTCTGTCGTGCCGGTCGACGCCGATGTCCCGGCGCAGGTCGCTGCCCTGTTCGGCTGTGCCGTTCTAACCGGCGGCGGCGCGGTGCTCAATGTCGCACGCCCAGGTCCCGACGACGAGGTCATGGTCATCGGCCTCGGCGGGGTGGGAATGGCGGCGGTGCTGGTCGCCAAGGCCCTGGGCGTGCGGCGGCTCATCGCCGTCGACACGCTGCGGGCCAAGGCCGAGCAGGCGCTGACCCTCGGCGCGGACTCGGCATATACACCGGACGAGGTGATCAACAAGGGAATTCGGGCGCGCTACGTCATCGAATGCGCGGGCCACGCGCGCGCCTTCGAAACGGCCTACGCCGCGACCGCAATCGGCGGCACCACCGTCACGGCGGGGCTACCCGGCCCGGACGCCCTCGCCACCATCTCACCACTCACCCTGACCGCCGAGGCGCGGACAGTCGTCGGCAGCTACCTGGGATCGGCCCTGCCGTCCCGCGATATTCCGCGCTATGTCCAGATGTGGCGCGACGGCGTGCTGCCCGTGGAGCAGTTGATCTCGGACCGGATCGAACTGTCGCGAATCAACGAGGCCATGGACCGGCTCGCGGATGGGCAAGCCATCCGCCAGATCATCACCTTCGACGAGGCGCGATGAAGGGCCACTACATCGATGGCACGTGGACCGGCGACGAACCGTCGCTACCCGTGGAGAACCCTGCCACCGGCGCGATCATCGCGCGGGTCGCCGACGCCGACGCCGCCGTGGGACAGCGCGCCCTGGAGGCCGCAGCTGCCGCACAGGACAAATGGGCGCGCACCAGCCCGCGCTCCCGCGCCGATCTCCTGATGGCCGTCTTCGGTCTGCTGCACGAACGCGCCGACCGGATCGCCGCGCTGATCACCGCGGAAATGGGCAAGCCACTGGCCGAAGCCCGCGGCGAAGTCAGCTATGCCGCCGAGTTCTTCCGCTGGTTCGCCGAGGAGAGCGTGCGCGCCGCGGGCGGTTACCGCCTCGCGCCCTCGGGCACCCGGCGCATCGTCACCATGAGCCAGCCGGTCGGCCCGGTATTGGCCATCACGCCGTGGAACTTCCCGTTGGCCATGGGAGCCCGCAAGATCGCTCCGGCGCTGGGCGCCGGCTGCACGATCGTGCTCAAACCCGCACCGCAGACCCCGCTGACCAGCCTCGCCCTGATGGAACTGCTGGACGAGGCGGGGGTCCCGGCGGGCGTGGTCAATTGCGTCACCACCTCCGACGCCGCGGCGGTGTGCACACCGCTGCTCGCCGACCCCCGGCTGCGCAAGCTGACCTTCACCGGTTCGACTGCGGTCGGCAGAACCCTGCTGGCCCTATCTGCCCCGCGCGTCTTGCGCACCTCGATGGAGCTGGGCGGCAACGCACCCTTCGTCGTCCTGGCCCACGCCGACCTCGACAAGGCCGTGGCCGGCGCGGTCGAGGCGAAGATGCGCAACTCCGGTGAAGCGTGCACCTCCGCCAATCGGTTCCTGGTGCACGAGTCGCTGGCCGAGGAGTTCGCGGCGCGGTTGACGGAGCGGCTGGCGGCCCTGCGGGTCGGTGACGGGGCCGAGCCCGGCACCCAGGTTGGGCCGCTCATCGACGCGACGGCCGTCGCCTCCGTCGAGCGCCTCGTCGACGAGGCCGTGCGTGCCGGCGCCAGGGTGCGCACCGGCGGACACCGCCGCCCAGGCCCCGGCTACTTCTTCGAACCGACGGTACTGACCGACGTCCCCGCCGACGCCCGGATCCTGCACACGGAGATCTTCGGTCCCGTTGCCCCCATTCGCACGTTCTTCACCACCGCCGAGGCGCTGGCCGCCGCCAACACCACCACCGCCGGGCTGATCGGGTACGTCTATGGCGAAAACCTCAACGAGACATTGACTTTCGCCGAGAACCTCGAAACCGGGATGGTCGGTGTAAACGCGGGCGTGGTCTCTGACCCAGCCGCCCCCTTCGGTGGCGTCAAGGAATCTGGCCTCGGTCGCGAGGGTGGCCGGGAGGGGCTCGACGAGTACCTCGAGACCAAGTACCTGGGTCTTGCCCTCTGACAGCAGCTCCGTCGATTGCATGAGCACCTCTCAGAGTCACTGCGCTCGCCGGTGACGATTGATGGCTGCTCCTTGTCGCGCCTGTGAGGCCGCAATCATGGGTCTCCTCGCGGGGCTCGGCCGGTTCGATACCGGCCCGCACCCTTACCTCGACCTGAGGATCGAGGCCACGGCCACCATCGATCCGGTCCGCGCGGGCCGGGCCGCCGCTCCCGAGTTATCGCGCTCTTGGGCGGTGGCCGGCGGATCGTAGGGTGGACATGCGGCACCGGGCACGGCTTATCTACAGCAGACCTTGGCGGCCGACCTCGACTTCCGTGGCGCCATCGCCATCGATCCGGCCTCGGATGTCGAGAAGGTGTTCGTCCGCCGGATGTCCGGGCGGGCTCGGCGAACCCCGCTCATCTCAGGAACCTCGCCGGGCGGGCCTTGCACACAGATCCCAACCGGCGGCTACCAGAATTCCTCGAGTCGCCGCCAGTCCGGAACCTCAGCAACTCAAATCGGGCAATCATCAACAACCGCAAGTGAATTCGCTAAGCGCCGGATTTCTCAGATAGGGACCCCACGTGCCATACGGCGCCCGAACGTGAACCGGCAGGATTGTGGTTCGGATGCCGTGTCGAAAAGCGTGTTGCGAAGTCGGGATTGCTGGCTATGCGGGAACCTGGCCTGTTGCTTCGTATCTGCTGCCGTCGGGCCGGCGGCTTTCGGCGAGGAAGTTCAGCACGCTTTCTTTGGTCGGCTCCACACGGTCGAGGTGCGGATAGTGACCGGAGTCCTCGATCATCGCGATGGTGGTGGGTGCACCCGACAGTTGCTCGGATGCTCGGCGTGCCTCGGCAGCCGGGTCGGCCATATCGGGGTCCTTGGTTCCGGTGACGATCAGAACCGGGCAACGAACTTCGTCGTAGCGCACGGCAGGCCCGGCCAGGGACTCAGCGGTTTGAGCGCGGAGCGCCTCCATACGTCCCGGCTCGGCCAGGTTGGCTTTCACAGCAGCGACCGCGCGGGTGAAATCCGCGGGCTTGGCGGTCGGGAACAGCGAGCGGTAGAACATCGCCCACAGCCCCGGGGTGCGGGTGACCAACCAGGAGGCGGCCCGCATCCACGCTTTCGGCCTGCTGCCGCTGGCGAACGTGCCGATGAGGACAAGCCCGGTCACCTCGTCCGGTGCCTGCGCCGCCGCCCATACCGCACCCGCGCACCCGATCGAATGCCCGATCACCGTCGCCTGTCCGCCCAGCAGGCGGATCAACGCCAGTATGTCGCCACCGACTGCGGCGCAGTCATAGCTCGGCCAGTGGACGCTCGACCGGCCGTATCCACGCACATCCATCGCGGCTACTCGATAGCCGGCCGCCGCCAGTTCCGGTGCCAGTAGCCGGAAGGTCGAACTGTTGTCGCCGAGCCCGTTGACGCACACGATCAGCGGGCCATCATCCGGGCCGAACGACTGGTAGGCGATCCGGCCGTCCGTCAACTCCAGGAAGTGCGTATTCATCGTTCCCTCTTTCGAGATCAGCGCGGTTCTTGTGTGAGCGCTGCTCTCCACTGTGATCAGTGTACCGATTCAGACGCCATTTGCAAGAGCGCTGCTCACTTTCATGAGCATTGATCCAAATGCGTCTGCCGATCCGCTGGTGTTGTCGCACCCTCAGGTGGCGCCGGTGCCCGGAACCTGGTGCGGCACAGAACGTCCGCTATTGCTGATTACTGCGCTGTTCGGTCCGGCTAGTTCGGGCCAGCCGAACCAAAAGACCACGCAGGAGAACGTCTAGCTCACCAACCGATGACGGATCGCAGCGAGATCGGCCGCGCTGGCCCCCGCGGCGAGCAGGCAGGCCTCGACGTCGAGGCCATCAAGAGCCTCGAGGACGGCCTGGACATGCGAACTAGTGTCCTGCCCAGGGCGAAACGACAGCGTGTAATCCTCGGCGATGGCCGAGGGTTCCGCATCAACCAGCGCCAGCAGCAGAAGCGCTATCAGACCCGTACGGTCTCGACCGAGCCCGCAGTGGAACAGGACGCCGCCCTCTTGCGCTTGGGCCATGGCTCGCACGACAGCTACACAGCGCTCGGGCTTGCGTTCCAAGAACGGGCGGAAGAACCTCGGTGTGCCGCTGAGGCGTTCACGCTCGAGATACTCCCAGCATCAGTCCGACCCGGACAATTCGATTCGATCGACGTAGAGCGGAGGGGCAGTCCGCGCAGCGTACTGCCGGATCTCGTCGTCGTTGCGGAGGTCGATGATCGTCCGGACACCGGCCTCGGCGGCCATCAGCCAGCCAGCTGCCGTAATCCCTGCAGGGCCTGCTGAGCGAACAAACGCCCCGAACCGGGTCCAGCCACCGTCACGCGTCGGTACGCCGCCGAGGTCCCTGGTGTTCAGAAACCCGTCCCAACCGATATGGCGGTGCGTCAACTCACCACTACCGTGACAGTCCGTTCCATCCACACCCTGCACTCCAGCAACTCTATGGCCGAACCCGATGCCTTAATACTGCAACGACACTCAGGTGAGTGGGTGTCCACGGCGTCGGTAGTGGGAGAGGCGGGCTTGGTATTGGCGACGGCGTCGCCATCTCGACCAGGCCCAGATGTGACTGGCTTCATGGTGGCGGGTGAGGACGAATGCGACGAGTAGCCGGCGGATCTCGGGTAGTGTCAGCGCGATCATGTCTTCGTCGTTGCCGCCGAGTCCCCCTTTGCGGCAACGGTTTTGGAGGCGGCCAGCCAGGCCAGGGCGAGCATCGACAGGGTGATGTGGGCGTACCACGCCCGAAAGGTGCGGACCTGGTAGTGGTCGAGCCCGGCCTCGCCCTTGGCCTGCTGAAACGATTCTTCGATGTGCCACCGCGATCCTGCTGTCCAGGCCAGGTCCACCAGTCTGGCGTTGTGCGGCCCGTAGCACAGGTAGTAGGCGATCTCGGTCGGGTCGCTGATGCTGCGCCGCGCCAGCAGCCAGTGCCCGCGTCCGCGCGCCCAGCTGCCGTCGATCGGGTGGCGCGCCCAGTCGTATTCGCGGGGTCCGTGTGCACCGGCGCCGACCGACAACCGTTGCCACGCCGAGGCCGCGAACTCGGCGACCAGCGTATCCGCGCGGGCGCTGCGGTCGGCGCGGGTGGTGACCTGCTGGTCGCAGCGGGTGGCCATCACGTAGAACACGTTGTGGTCTTCGAGCCAGTCGCGCAGGTAGCCGGCCTGGCCGTAGGCTTCGTCGGCGGTGAACCATCCGAACGGGATCCCGGCGGCGAGCACCCGCTCCAGCATGGTGATCACCTGGCGTGGCTTGGTGGCGAATTCCACCTCGTCGGGTATTCCGGCGTCGCGGCAGCGATCCCGATCCGATGTCCACGATTCGGGAAGATACAGTTCCCGGTCGATCAGCGCGTGCCCATGCCGCGATGCGTACGCCAAGAACACCCCGATCTGGCAGTTTTCCGTGCGTCCGGCCGTGCCGGAGTACTGTCGTTGCACCCCAGCCGATTTCACGCCCTTCTTCAGGAATCCGGTCTCGTCGGCCGACACCACCGCCTCCGGATCGCCGAGGTGCTCGACCACATAGGCACGGACATCATCGCGGACCCCATCGACATCCCAATCCGCCTTACGCAACAACCGCTGCATCCCCTGCGGGCCCGCCTCCCCAGCATGCTCGGCCACGGTCCACCCGTTCTTACGTTCCAGGCCCGCTACCAGCCCCGACACGTATTCGCGCGCCCGAGCCCGCGGCTCGGACCGCGCGAATCGACAACCGACCCTGCTGATCAACGAATCCAACTCGGCCACAACATGATCCAACGCCACACAACAGATCTACCAGCACCGACTCATGCAAGTGTCGTTGCAGTATTAACCCAAGAGTGGATGACCTCACCTTCCACCGACCGGAGACGAACTCGAAAACGCTCAACGACAACAGAATTCAGCGAGAGGCACCATCAGTGCTTAGGAGGTCGTCAGGGTATCGCTCCCACGTACCCGGGTACGTGACGCGGTCCGAGGGTGGTCGTATGACAACTTCGAACAACGCCGCTACTGGTGGGCACGGCGGTCGGTATCCTCCTGCGGCCATTGAGTGCTGAAGTACTTTGTGACATAGGCGTACACGTCGTCGACGGAGAAGGGCCGCCGTTCATATCGCGGCACCGTGCCACGGACCGCGCCGAGTTCGTTCACGGTCAACTGGCGGGCAGCCACGACGCACCGGTACAGCGGTGGATCTTCCGCGACGGCGTTGGCCAGCTTCTGCGCAACAGCGAAGCACCTAGGTTCTGTATCGAAGTCTGTGATGGGGTGGCACCGCTGTGCGGTGCCACCCCATCTGCATGTTTGGTGGAAGTTGTTGCCCACGTTGGCATATGGGTGAGGTCTCCGGTATTTCGGGTTAGCGACCAAGCAAACCTGAACAGTGCCGGAGACCTCGTGGCCAGAGTAGCGGTGGCGGGGCGAGCGGATCTGACCGATGCCCAGTGGGCGCGGTTGGAGCCGTTGTTGCCTCGCGGGAAAAAGGCGGGCCGCCCGCCGAAATGGACGAAACGTCAGCTCATCGACGGGATTCGGTGGCGGACCCGGGTGGGGTCGCCGTGGCGGGACGTGCCGACCGAGTACGGGTCCTGGCCGGCGGTGTATGGATTGTTCCGGCGCTGGCAGCGGGCCGGGGTGTGGGCGCTGCTCCTGAAGTTGTTGCAGGCGTTCGCCGATGCCGCCGGGGCGATCGTGTGGCAGGTCAGTGTCGACTCCACGATCGCGAGGGCTCATCAGCACGCGGCTGGAGCTCGCCGAGACGGTGACCGGCAGGCCGAGCCGCCCGGCGGTGTCGCGACCGAGCCGGCCGATCATGCGCTGGGGCGTTCCCGGGGCGGCTGGACTACCAAGCTGCATCTGGCCTGCGAGCAAGGCTGTCGGCTTCTTTCGGTGCTGATCACACCAGGTCAAGCTGGGGACAGCCCGCAGATGATGGCGGTGCTCGACGCGATCGAGGTACCCAAACCAGGCGGTGGCCGACCGCGGGTGCGCCCTGGTCGGATCCTGGCCGACAAGGCGTATTCCAGTCGCAGCAACCGCGAATGGCTGCGCCAACGCGGCATCAGGGTAACCATCCCAGTTCCGGCGGACCAGGCAGCGCACCGCCGCAACCGCGGCCGCACCGGAGGCCGGCCACCAGCGTTCGACCCGGTGATCTACCGCGACCGCAACGCTGTCGAACGTGGCATCAACCAGCTCAAACAACACCGAGCGGTAGCGACGAGATATGACAAACTCGCTGTCCGCTATCTGGCCACTATCCACATCGCTGCCATCAATCACTGGCTACGACACCAATGAGGGCGGGACAACCGACCCGCCCTCACCACTTCGATACAGAACCTAGTCCCGCTCGGCGGTCGCTGGGCAGAGCTATGTCGAGGCTGTGATCGCCGATCCGCGCCCGGCAAGGCCGATCGCATGTGTGTGCTCACCTTGGCAGGGCGGCGGACGGCATCGCGTGAGGCGGGACCCGGCCTCACCCGAGGCGCGGCACAGCGGATGGCGCTTTCGGAAGGGTTCCACGGTGGTGACGCGGGCCTGCGTGACGGCCTGTACCGGATGCAGGCCGGCGAAGTCGAACGGCTCGGGAGCGAGTTGCGCGGACCATCAGCCGCTCAGATCGAGTTCATCACGGCCGCGAACACCGCACGCCGATAGTGGCTTCGGCAGGCGCCGTCTGCCGGTTGAGACGCGGGAGCAGCTGCGAGTGCGCATGCGCGGGGTGCGCGGGAAGTCTTCCTGCGCACCAGGGATGTGCTGCCTGGCCGCCGCACCCTCCGATAAATACCGGTCGAGGGACCTCATCCGAGGCGGGCCTCGCCGGTGCACGGAGGTGTTACTACTCGCCGCGACCTGCTGGGTTGGTGCGCGTACGACCAGGTTGATTCGGACGTCTGCGATGGTACCGCCCAATCCGTGGCCGACAGATCACGCCAGCCAATGGGTTTCCTTTACGTGAGTGTCGCCCGTATCCCAGTCCGATTCGCCGGCACACGCTATCCAATGCAACGAGTGAAAGCGTTCCTCGGTGAGCAGTTCGTGCACGCCGTGGATGCGTTCTTCGTATTCTTCGGCTTCGTCCGGAGCGAACTCCTGCAAGGTGCGGAGCGTGTCGAAATGACCGGCGAGGCACGAGTAGTAATGCATTTCAGCAAGGATTTCGTCGCGAGATCGAAGTACCGCATTGTCGACGAAAGGCTGTAGTCGTTCACCCAGCACCGGCAGGTGATCGGCCGCTTCCGTCAGGTCTGCGCGTTGATCGGCCGCCGGCACGCTGTCCAACCTTCCCGTAGCCCATAACAACATATTCAGCGACTCAGCGCGCCATGTGAGTCGATGCTGGTGGAATGCTCTTTGTTTCCAGAACATTTCGTCTTCCGGAAGCTCGACAATAGCCAGTATTTGCCTTTCCTGCGTGGTGAATTCAGATATCATGCTTTCCGCCCGCATCCACTCCACGATTTCACGGGGGTCGGAATGAAAAAGAACTCCGAGCAATCCATGTAATGCCAGGATTCTCCTGGCCACGGTGGTCGAGCTACGAAACTGGATATCGAAAGAATCTTCGACCGGGGCCAGGAACTCGTATTCCAGGCCATGCTGTCGCGCGCGAGCCATTACCGAAGTTGCCATTTTCTCGGACACTCTCTTGTGAACCCCCATGTTGCGAAAGGCGCTGTGTGCGTGGTGAAGTTTAGTGAGTTTTCTGAGCTTCTGCGATTCCGGCTGCGTTGCGCAGAGCTACCAAGTGCCAGTCGATCTGGCCTCGCAGCCCAGCGGGTCGAAACTTCCACACCCGAAGCCATGGGCGCTTGACCGACAGGCACCACATGATCGATATCAGCTACGAGGCCGTGAGCGTGGCGCGGGGTGCCGAGCTGTCCAGTGATGCCATGGTGTGGAACCGGGTGGGTGCGCTCTGCGTCATATTGTTCGGGGGCGAGCTGCGCGACGGAGGGAGGCGGGGGGTGTCCGGGGAGCTCCAGATCGAGGTGGACCGGCTGCGTGAGGCGGCCCGATTTGCCTCGGGTGAGGCCCAGGCGATCCGAGACGAGCTGTTGAAGCTCGACGACGCGATCGGTAAGGAACTGCTCGCCGAAGGATGGCAAGGGAAAGCTGCCAGCGCCTACGACGAGTCCTGGCTCGAATGGAAGCACGGTTCCGAGACGGTCATCGCCGCGCTGGAGGAATCCTCCGCTGACCTCGCTGAAGCCGCCGCGTCGTACTTCGTCGGCATGATCTCTACCTTCCCGATCAAGAAGGTGGGCATTGGCCCAGGACGGTTCAAACCCCTGAACGTGTCATCCGTGACAGGTTCAGGGGGTTCGACCGCTTCTCGAGCGTGGTGGGGAGCGACCGGGGTTGCCGCAATCGTTTGCGTTCTCCCGCGAGCAGCTCTACGAACTGCTTCTTGGGCAATTCGAGGCGGTGGTAGGAAACGCTGGTGGCAGTCCCGAGGACGCACCAGGCGAGGAAGTCGGCCTCGACGGGCCCGAGTTCCGGGCTGGCACACTGCACGATCGCGGCAAGTCGATGCCGATATCTCGCAGTTGGCAACGCAGTTCGGCGCGCTCGGTTTCGGACGGGTGCCGATGGTGTCGGCCATGTAGCGCTGGCGATACCCCTTCGATATCTTCTGCGATACCGATAATTCGGTCACTGGCGTTATCGCCAGGAACTGCATGGACAACTACGGTTGAGATAGCCGATCGATCTTGGAAAATTCATTCTGATCATTTCGCCCAAAAATCTCTCTGACAAAGGAATCCATTGTCCTGGAAACAATTTCGACGTACTGCCTGTGCGGTGACAGCAGCGGCCGCCGTCCTCGCGATCACAACAGCGTGTGCGGAAGGCACCTCGGATGACTCGAATGCAAGCACTGCGGCGGAGCCACCAGAACTGCGGAGTGCGCTGGATGATGCTGTTCGGCAGGGAATTCCGGGTGTTCAGGTGGTTTTCACCCAGGATGGCCGCGACCGCGCCGCCACCACGGGCGTCGCCGACACGGCATCCGGCCGCGCCTTCGCACTCGACGATCGGATCCGGATCGCCAGCAATACCAAGTCGTTCGTCGCGACGGTCATGCTGCAACTCGTCGGCGAGGGGAAGATCGAACTCGATGCGCCGGTCGAGCGCTACCTACCCGGGTTCGTCCACGGCAACGGCTACGACGGACATCGGATCACCGTGCGAAATCTGCTGCAGCACACCGCCGGATTGGCCGACTACATCGAACCCGAGAAGATGGCGAAGAGCGCGGGAAATGTGCATCGGCAGCCGTTCGACGCCGCCACGTTGGTCGGCGAGGTCCTGGCGACCAAGCCGCCGCTGGCGGAACCCGGCGAGCGGATGATCTACTCCAACGCTGGGTATCTGCTGGCGGGCCTGGTAGTCGAGAAGGTCACCGGACGCCCCGTCGGCACCGAGATCACCACTCGAATCATCCAGCCCTTGAAGCTGACCTCGACATACTATCCCGAGCCCGGCGAAACCACCCTCCGCGGCCCCCATGCGCACGGCTATATCGTGATCGACGAACAACGAACGGACGCAACGGAACTGGATCCCTACGGGATCGGCGGCGCCGACGGTGCGATCGTATCGACCGGGGCCGATCTCAATCACTTCTTCACCGCATTGCTCGGCGGCAGGCTGCTGGCGCCGCACCTGCTCGGCGAAATGCAGCGCACCGTACCCGCCGACGCGCTGCAACCCGGCGCCCAGGCCGGTCTTGGTCTCATGCGTATTCCGATGTCCTGCGGCACGGAAGTCTGGGGACACGGCGGCGCCACCCTCGGATTCGCGACGCGGGGTGGTGTGACGGAGGACGGCGTCGCGGTGACCGTGACCGCGAACCTGCTGCCGCAGCCCACCCAGGCGGCAACGGCAATGAAGGCCGCCTTCGACGCCGCGGTGTGCCCGCGCGAGTCGACCTCGCCCGAGTTGGCTCGGAACTTGGATGAGATTGTCCGCCAGGGCATCCCGGGAACACAGGTGGTCTTCACCGCCGCCGGCCGCGATCGCCAGGTGAGCGCGGGCGTCGCGGACACCGCCTCCGGCCGGCCGTTCGCCCTCGATGACCGTATCCGGGTGGGCAGCAATACGAAGACCTTCGTGGCGACCGTGGTGCTCCAACTGGTGAACGAGGGCAAGGTCGACCTGGATGCGCCGGTGGAGCGCTACCTGCCCCGCACGTTGCAGGGCAACGGATTCGACGGCAATCGGATCACTGTGCGCCAACTGCTCCAGCACACTGCAGGACTGCCGGACTACGCCGACGAAGAGCTGCTGGGGAATTTCGATACCGTCCGCACGCAGCAGCACGAAGCAGCCGATCTGGTGCGCACCGTGCTGGCGAAGAAGCCGCCGTTGTTCGAACCGGGAACTGGCTGGCAGTATTCGAACACCGGATACCTGCTCACCGGCATGCTGATCGAGAAGATCACGGGACAATCTGTCGGCGCCGAGATCTCCCGTCGCATCATCGAACCACTCGGGCTGAATTCCACCTACTATCCGCAAGACGGCGAAACCACCATCCGCGGGCCACACGCCCACGGCTATCGCGATGCCGACGGCACGTTCGCCGATGCCACCGATATGAACACATCCTGGGCCGGCGCCGCGGGAGCGCTCGTCTCGACCGCCGCCGATCTGAACCGATTCTTTATCGCGCTACTGGACGGCCGGCTGCTACCACCGCATCTGCTCGCCGAGATGAAGCACACCGTGGCCGGTCCGCCGGATTCCCGAATGCAGTACGGGCTGGGCCTCATGCGACGGGAAGTGAGCTGCGGTAAGGAAGCATGGGGACACGGCGGAGACCTCGAAGGCTTCACGACACGATCCGTGGTCACCCCCGATGGGCGCGCCGTGCACCTGACCGTCAACCTGCTGACCTTGGAAGACCGGCCGCGCGCGGCGATCGATGCCGCCTTCGACATCGCGGTGTGCTCGCGGTGAGCGCCGGGGTGGCTCGGCGTCAGACATCGAGGTAGGCGAGCACGGCCTGGACGCGGCGATGCACCCGACCCTCGCTGCCCAGATCGAGTTTCGCGAAGATCGCGCGAATGTGTTTGTGCACAGCGGCGTTGCTGACCAGTAGGAGTTCGGCGATGGCGGTGTTGCTGTGACCCTCGGCCATCAGCGCGAGCACCTCGCGTTCCCGAGTCGTCAGCGCCGCAAGCGGGTCGGCGCGGTAGCCCCGCACGATCTGCGTGAGCACCTCGGGGTCCAATACCGTTGCGCCGAACGCGATTCGGCACAGGACATCGAGAAAGTCCGCCACCTTCTCCACCCGCTCCTCGAGTAGGTAGCCGACGCCGCCCGCACCATCGGCGAGCAGGTCGCCGATATGCTCGGGCTCGATGCTGCTCGACAGCACCAGCACCGGCAGCCCGGGATACACCCGCCGCAGCTGGATCGCGGCACGCAATCCGTCATCGGTGCGCGTCGGTGGCATCCCGATATCGACGATCACCGCGTCGGGTCGGTCGGCGGTGACCGCGGCGATGAGATCGACGGCATTGTCACAGGCCGCCGTCACCTCCATACCGGAACTACGCAGCAACAGCACGAGCCCCTCCCGCATCAGGGCATGATCCTCGGCGACTACAACGCGCATGGCGGCTCCAGTGGTTCTCGCGCTCGCAGCCATTACTTGATCAGTTCAACGAGCACGGCGATGGCGTCGGTGCAGTAGTCGAGGTCGATGCCGCCAGGGGCGAACAGCAACTCTTGCGACAATCCGCTCAGCAGCGCGGTCACGGCAGGCACTAAGCGGGCAGCCTGCTCGGGTGTGGTGCGAGCGACCGAGCCATCGAGGTGCCGGTCGGTCAGCAGCCGCGCGAGCGCCGTATCGGTCCGCTCGACCATGGTCACCGATGTCAGCAGGTCGCGGTCGCGCATACCGGCCACCATCGCCTCGAGCTGGAACGACGCGCGCACGTTCGCCATGTCGCCGGTCGCCGCCTGGTAGCTGATCCGCGCCAGCTCGTGCAATACCTCGGTCAGCGTGAGTTTCGGGTCCGCCAGCCGCTCCAGGACTTCGAGCTGCTCATCGATCATGCGCTGGGCCGCGGCGATCAGCAGCCCACGCTTGCTGCCGAAGATCGAGTACACGGCGCCGGTGGTCAGGTCGACCGCGTCGGCGATGGCACCGACGCGAGCCGCTTCGTATCCGTGCTGCGCGATGACGGCCACGGCCGAGTCGAGGAGTGCGGCGCGATTGCGCGCGCGGGTGACCTCTCGCCGCATTCGAATCCGCTCCTCTCGCCCAACCAAACGATAATCTGATTATTTCAATAACCAATTTACCGCAATTGCTGTTCCAGCATGGCATCGCTCCTTAGACCCGACCCGGCGCAGCGAGCCAGGCTGGAAGAGATCCGAGACAACCTCGAAGCTCGCGCATCGAAGCGAGACGCGAGGGCTGGCTCGGCGAAGTCGAGGGCTTGCAGGTCAGCTACAGCGGCGTCAGAGACAAGCTCGCCCAGATCGAAGCCACCCTCGGGGTGACCCACCGGACGCGCCGCCGAAAAGTGCTGTGCAGGGCGGGGATAGGGCTTGTATCGCTTCCGGTTCGTTGCGCGTCCGCGACATCAACACCCGCCGCACCGAACTCCGCGACCAACAAACACGGCTACAAGATCAGCTCGCCGAGCTGGAAAACGAGCAACGACTCATCCCCAACCCCGACCTGATTCTGTTCATCATGATCTCCGGGATAAGCCCGTCGGCGGCTGTTGCACGTGGCGAGCACGACATCGTCGATCTGCTCGCCGCGACCGGTCTGGTCGCAAGTAGATCGGCCGGTCGGCGCACGATCGCCGAGGGCGGGGCGTATGTGAACAACGCCGAGGTCAGTGGCGAGGATGCGACCGTCGACGTCGTGGATCTGCTGCACGGCCGGTGGATACTTCTGCGCCGCGGTCGGCGTTCGCCGGCCGTAGTCGAGGTCGTCTGAGCATCGACACGGCCGCGGTGCGACCTGGTCCGCCGGGTGCGTTCCCAGCCGCGACGAGCCATGAGGGTGCGCTGATGGGGGGTGAGATCGGGATGTTGGTCCTGGACCTTGACAGCACTGTGTACCCCAAAGACAGCGTCCTGACCGAAATCATCGACACCCGGACGGCGGCGTTTTTCCTGGAACGGGCAGGGTTGGATACGCGGAAGTTGACTGCCCTCGAAGTGGAGCGCCCGTCTGTGCTGGATGCGCTCGATCACCTTGGCCTGTCTCGGGTCCACTGGGCCCGTGAGGTTTACGCGGACCTGCCCTACAGCCGAGATCCTCCGGCCCGACCCCAGGCTTCAGGCTGCACTGGCTCGAGTCCAGGTCCCCCGGGTCGTCGTGACGATGGCCCCGGCGACTCACGCTCGCAGCGTGCTGGCTGCTCTCAGGATCACCGAGCTGGTCGATGATCTTCACTCGGTCTTCGACAGCGCAGATGTCGGCAAGGACCGTGTGTACGCGAAAATCATTGCGAGCCAAGGTGAAACGGCACATACGTTCGTGATCGGGGACAATCCTCGGCTGGACCTGGCCCCGGCGGCCAGGTACGGGTGCCGCTGCATGTTGGTGGGCCAGACACGGCAGCCCCAGCTGTACTCGACGTACATCACCCTGATAGACGCGCTACTGGTCGCTCGGTGCGGGGTCGAGCAGTACGGATGCATCGACATCGACCCGTTGGCGGCCTTTCTGTCTACGACAGGTCTTTCAATGTCAGGGCTTCGCCCCACCCGGCTTGAGCCGCTGGCGGCCAGGTCGCCCCCATGCCCGTGCTACCCGGTACGAGGGTCATGGATTCCGCGGCAGCTGTCGGGGATCGCGGCATCGTGAACCCACAGGCCCCGTCCCCGTTCCCCACTTCGACATGCCCTTGCCGTGTGGGCACTTCGAAGAGGGAACAGAAACCATTCCGACCGGCCCACCAGCATCGTCAGATCGAATAGGCACCTGCGATGACCAGGTGTTTTTCAGTTGCCCATGTTTTGTGTGTCCTGCCGGGGACCCCAACCTGCGACGACGGCAACCACAGCAGACGACCGCACCGGCGCACCGACCAAACAGAATCCACGACCAAAACGGGGGGTAAACGCGGGGCCAGACACAAAAAACAGGTCAGGCCCGGTCTGAGACCGGGCCTGACCTGCTATTTCTGTGGAGCTAAGGGGACTCGAACCCCTGACCCCCACACTGCCAGTGTGGTGCGCTACCAGCTGCGCCATAGCCCCGGATGGGTTGCTGTCGGGTTTCCCTGACTGCCTGAATGAAGTTACACCACTGGCGTATCGGCAACCAAATCGCCTCGATTCAGGGTGATGGAGGGGGTTGTTCGAAGACAAATCGAATACATGTTCGATCGCGATGATCTTGTGCGTCAGACTTTCCGGCAGGGTCCCGGAGTTTACGATCCGGGCACAACGTCACGAACTTCAGGCGGCGTTCGGCATCGCGGCCGTAACGGCGGGATATCCCCGAACATCTATGCCATGGTTAGTGCCGCAACGTGCATTCGCAGTACCGCCTGCACTGTTGCCGGGTCGACAGCTCCGTGTGCGGTGACGGCGTTCAGCGACAGGCCGGAGACGAGAGCGGCCAGGCGAACCGCTTCCGCAACAGGATGCGCTACCCCAATCGCGATCAGCGCCTCAACCAAGACGGCATGCAAATCCGCCGCCATCTGCCTGGTCACAGGCACGAATGCGGGACTGGTCCGCGAGGCGGCAAAGACTTCCAGCAGGACAACCGCTTCGCGGCGCCTCTCATCATCCAACGGAACGATTTCCTCGAGCACGGCGATCAAATGGCGCCGCGCCGCTTCACCAACGGGACGGCGTGGCACCGCATGGCGGGCAAGCCGCTGCCCCATACGGTCGCCTGCCGCGGTCACCGTCGCGACGACCAGAGACTCGTGATCGGCGAAGTAGTGGCGAACCGACCCGATGTTCAGACGAGCCTCCGCTGCGACCTTCCGAAAAGTGACAGCAGCCAACCCTTTCTCAACGACCAAGCGCAGAGCCGCCTCGGTGATATGGCGCCGACGCTCATCGGAATCAACCTGCACTGGCATCGCTACAGCATAAATCCGCAACGCTTAAGTATCACAGTCGTGATACAAAGAGTTTGCGATGCCGACACCGAGAGGAACACCATGCGCGAAGCAGAAGCTGTCGCCAACAATCAAGCCAACTGGGATGACCGAGCCGACGTCCACGCTCGTTCCGAGATGTACGACGTCGAAGGCTTCCTGGCCGACCGAACAGAGATCTCCACGGTCGTGCTCAACGACCTGTCGGTGCTCGCGCCGCACCTGCCTGAAACCGGAGTCCAGGGCCTCTCGCTGCTGCACCTCCAATGCCACATCGGCACAGACACCATCTCGTGGGCGCGTCTCGGCGCGGCCGATGTCCACGGCCTCGACTTCTCGCCCAACTCCCTGGCCCACGCAACCAGAATTGCGAAGGCCGACGGCCGCGACGTCACCTGGATGGAAGGTGACGCACGATACGCCTCGACCCTGATCGACCGGCACTTCGACATCGTCGTCACCAGCGCCGGAACGATCGTGTGGCTCCCCGACCTCACATCCTGGGCGCGGTCGATCCATGACCTGCTCGAACCGGGAGGCGTGTTCATGATCCGCGACGATCACCCGATCCTCGGAGCCATGGAGTTCGCACCTTGGGAGATCACCGACGACTACCTCGGCGGCGGAGGCGCCCGCACGTACGAAGACTCCGGTACCTACACAGACAACGCCGCTGGAGCAGAGATCGAGCACGTCACCAACCACGAATGGCGTCACGACCTGGGCGAGATCATCGGCTCACTACTGAACGCCGGACTCAGGATCGAGGCATTCACCGAGCTGCCCTACATGGACTGGCCAGCGTTCTCCGACCTCATCCCCTGCGCGCAGGGATGGACCCTTGCGGAAAAGTCGCACCGGATACCCCTGAATTTCGCCGTCGTCGCCAGACGTCCAAACCGGCCAAATTCTTGACGCGGATCCACCCCGAACGGAACGGAAGATCAGCAGGCCCCGAGCCATAGCTCTCGTTGACGCGCAAAAGTGAGCCAAACCGCACCCGGCGTGCCGACCAACGTGCGGTTCACGCCACACCGCTGTTCGTGATCACACATGTCCGATTCCACGTGCGTCATCGCCGAGCTGCGTGTCGTCGCGCCGGGAGCGCAGACGGTGGGGATGCGACTGCGCGAGACGAGTGTGCCGGGGTGCGCATCTGGTCCGCGGAGCATGCCGCAGCCCGGGCGAGCGTCGCTCGGCCGGGCAGAGCCGCGCCAGCGGCTGCCCGCTGCGGCACAGGCCGATGCGTAGGCAGCGCCAGCGAGCACCGACATGCCACACGGCGCGATTTGTCGACGATGAATCGAGTCGGGCGGGATTCACAAATACCCCAGTGGACAACAAATTCACCATCCGCACCCGGCGGGACGCGCATCAAACCGGCGGCAGAACCGGGCATTCATCCCAGGATTCGGTCCGAACCGCGATGGACATCACTATTTCACAGTGATACCGAACACATAACGTAACTATCACAAGCCGCCGTATGTATACATTTTCACCGATCCGAACAGCGGGAATATCGAAACTTCAGTCTGCGACCGAATCAATTCGGCCGTTATTCCAACGTGATCTGTAGCGAATTCTTCGCTAGCGTCGTCGGCAGCCCCGATCAACGCGATGGGCTCGAACTCGAACCGCCGAACGCCGGTAACCCTGCCCCGCGGTTTCGAGGGTCCCCGACATTGCTGGGGGGCAGGGACACGGCGGAAGTCCGCCGGGGCCGAGCGGGCGCAGCCAGGAATCCACATGACTCAGAAGCGCAAGTTCACCCGTGCCCTTGGTCTCGCTGCCGTCGCCGGTGCCATCGCCGCTGTTCCGTTCGGCCTGTCCACCGCCACCGCCTCGGCCTCCGGCCACAACTGGGACGCCGTCGCACAGTGCGAGAGCGGCGGCAACTGGGGCATCGATACCGGTAACGGCTTCTCCGGCGGTCTGCAGTTCACGCACAGCACCTGGGCCGCCAACGGCGGCTCGGGTAACCCGAACAACGCCAGCCGCGAGGAGCAGATCCGCGTCGCGGAGAATGTGCTCGCCACCCAGGGACCGGGCGCTTGGCCCGTGTGCGGCGCTTACCTGTAAGACCGAATAGACCTGACGGGGTCCGCGCCATCAGGCACGGGCCCCGTTGTCGTCAATAGGACATCAACGAAATCACCAGTGCCGGAACTATTTCCCGCAACCCTGCGGACAACCCCCATACAATTCCGGTGAACACCCATCCCACATCGGGGTCGAACCCTACCACTGCGGCCGGATTCATCATTCCCATCGCAGCTCGAGGTGCCTGCGAAGTCAACGAATAGTCCCACTCATCGGTACCGCTTATTCCAATCGCATAAATCGATCGTTCTCATGGTCCGAAACGCCTGCGGGCAGTGATCCATCTCACTACCCTGTGTCCACCCGGCAACTCGTCCTGATCCAGGTACGGTTCAGGTCCTTTACGAAATGCCGTGGCTAGAAAGGCATCTCGACCATGAGCTCGACCCAGATTGCGGATCCGCCGACCGTGCTCACGGGACTGTGGCAACGCAGGCTACCGCACTATCCCGATACACCCGCCCGCTCCTGGTATCTGGCCGTCGTGGTCATCGCCTCGATCGCGCTCTACTACCAGGTATTCGTCACCGGCGCGGTGGGCAATGAACTCATCGCCTACTTCGACCTGTCCTTCGCCTACTTCGTCTGGATCTTCATCATCGGCGCCGCCTTCGGTGCGGTCGCCTCGGTGCTCGCGGGCGTACTGGATCGATGGGGGCGGGCGAATATCGTCGCCTACGGCGTGGTGATCTGCTCACTGCTGACGCTGTTCGCGGTGCCCGCGACGACCACCAAGGAGCAGTACCTGTTCGTGTACTGCCTGGTGAGCATTGTCGAGGGCGCGGTGCTGGTGGCCACACCGGCGCTGATCCGCGACTTCTCCCCGCAGCTGGACCGAGCGTCGGCGATGGGCTTCTGGACGCTCGGTCCGGTCATCGGCGCCTTGGTCACCACGCAGATCTCCACCCGCACGCTCGACGCGCATCCGGATTGGCAGTACCACTACCGGCTGTGTGGTGTGATCAGCGTCGTCATCGCGGTGGTCGCGGTGGTCGGATTGCGTGAACTCAGTCCGCCATTGCGCGACCAGATCATGGTGACATTGCGCGACCGTGCGTTGATCGAGGCCAGGGCCCGTGGTCTCGATGTCAAGGGACTCGAACGAGGCGTATGGCGACAGATGTTGCGTCCCAACATCATCGGCTCCGCCTTGGCGATCAGCCTGTTCCTCGCCTTCTTCTACACCATCGTGTCGTTCCTACCGGTGTATATGGCGACGAACTTCGGTTTCAGTTCGGCCAAGGCCAATGCGCTCGGCAATTGGTACTGGGGCGCGAATGCGATAGCCCTGGTGCTGGCCGGGATCGTGTCGGACAAAGTCAAGGTGCGCAAGCCGTTCATGATCGTCGGCGCGCTTATCAGCATCGTCGGAATGTACATCTTCATTGGCTACACCGATCAGCCCGACACCGATTACTACGCGTTCGCGACGGTCTTCGTGGTGATCGCGGTCGGCACCGGCATCGCCTATTCCACCTGGATGGCGAGCTTCACCGAAACGGTCGAGGCCCGTAATCCGGCCGCGACCGCGGTGGGTCTCGCGGTGTGGGGCGGCACGCTGCGCGGGGTTGTCACCGTGGTGCTGTTCGGCTTGCTGATCATAGTTAACGCGGCAGGACCACTGGTCAACTACGGACCGCGGCTGTCGGAGATCACGCACAAATACGCCCAGCAACTCGCGACCATCCAGACGGTCGGCCCGGAGACCCTTGCTGCCCTGCAACAGAACCCCAATGATCAGGCCGCACAGATCACCGCGCTGACCAAACTGACCGGCGCGACACCTGCCGATATCCAGACCACCGTCGGTCTCAACACCCGCTACCCGCAGGAGTTGGCAACGCTGCAGGCCATCGATTCGGCAACACTGGCAACACTGGCCACGAACCCAGCCGATGCGAACGCCGGACTCGCGGCGGTCGGACAGGTCGCGAAGAAGTTCGGCATTCCGGTGGACCAGGCGATCACGCGCCTACAAGCCGTGCAGCAGATTCCGACGGCCGATCTCGCGGTGGCGGCGACCGTCGGCCCCAAATTGGCGCAGGCGACTACGCAGTTGCAGTCGGTTGGCACCATCCCGGCCGATGATCAGGCCTATCTGGCCACACACGCCAAGCAAGTGCAGCAGGCGAAGGCCGATTCCCCCGAACAATGGAAACGCTGGTGGTGGATCTGCCTGGCCGCGCAGGTCGCGTTCCTACCGTTCGTCTTCCTGATGGCCGGACACTGGGACCCGAAGAAGGCGGCCGCAGCGGCCAAGGCGCACGACGAACTCGTCGAGCGCGAACTGGCCGCGATCGCGAAGGGTCGGCCCGAGCCGGAACCCGCCGGTTAGGTGCTTCGTGCCGGGCGGCGCCACCGCCTGGCACGATCACTTCGTCAGGTCGACGACCCATTCGTGGTTGTTCACGTCGATCTTGTTCTTGCCGTCGAAAACGGCGGGCGTGGCGACCTCGCCATTGGCATCGGTCAGTGCAGCGCGCGCCATTTGCGCGTGGATCTTCGCCGCGTCGAGTTTCGCGCCGGAGTTGATGCATTGCACCGCCTCCAGCGAGGCGCCCGATTCCTTGGCGGCGTTCGCGAGATCGTCATTGCTGAGATCCGCGCCGCCTTCCGTCGGTTGCTTGGAGGTGAACAGCAGCGCGTGGAATTTCGAATACACCGGACCCGAACCGTTATCCGCGACGCATTCGTTCGCGGCGACCGCACGAGTCGAATAATCCTTGCTCTTCGACTTCGGGTCGAGGAATGTCACGAAGTGATAGCGGACGGCGAGCTTGCCCGCATCCATCTGCTGCGCGATCTCCTGACCATAGAGCCGCTCCAGCACGCCGCAGGACGGGCACAGCGGATCCTCGTACACATCGACGGTCTTGGCCGCGTCCGGGCGGCCGAGGAGAATCGTGCCGTTGTTCTGGTCCAGGACCACGTGCACATCCGCGCTGTGCACCGGCCCGTATCCGTCATTACGGATCTCGGCGTCGTCGCGCCCCCACCGGAACGCCAGGATCACGATCAACACGATGAGCGCGAGCGCTACGCCACCGAGGGCATATGTAGTCGCGCTGGACATCGGCCGCGGCGTGTACTTCGATCCCGGTTCGCTCACGACTGCGCCTCGCTGACGCTCGACTCCGTCGTGCGCGATTGCGCACTGTGTTGATGGTTCACTCGCTGACGCTCGCTCACCCCGAACACTCTGCCCCAACCACCGCCCACCCGGTGCACGGGGTCCTGGTTCAGGCAAACGTCGAGAGCACACGCTACGGATGGACGTCCGGTCAGCGGGAGGTGTATTTGTTGCCCTGGTGGTCGGGGTGCGGGCTTTCGACGAGGAGGGGCTCGGCGCCGTCGGGGCCGCAGATGTGGTCCGGTGGGCAATCCGCGACGGTTTCCACCACCGATTCGACACCACGTCGGTGCAGTGGTTCCGGAGCGAGCGCCCAGATCGCGGCCGCGACGGCGAGTAGTGCACCGGTCAAGGCGAGAGCGATGCCGTAGGAGAAGTGTTGGGCCACCGCGCCCACCGCGACCGGGCCGATGACGGTGCCGAGGTCGGCCGCCATCTGGAAGCCGGCGAGCACCGGTCCACCGCGGGCCTTCGGTCCGATGACGTCCGCGACCGTCGCCTGCTGTGCGGGAGTGAACATGCCCGAGCCCAGCCCGGCCACGAATGAGGTCGCAAGCAGCCAGGGCAGGCTCGACGCGATACCGAGTCCGGCGGTACCGGCCGCACAGATCAGGGATCCGGTGATCAGGAATGGCTTGCGCCCGAAGCGGTCCGAGAGCCTGCCGGATGCGAAAAGCACCGCCACATTGCCCGCGGCGAACATCGTGAGCGTCACCCCGGCCATGCCCGGTTTCTGATGCAGCACTTCGACGACGAGCAGCGGTACCAGCGCCATTCGCACGCCGAATACCGCCGCACCATTAGCGAAGTTCGACAGCAGCACCGCCCGGTACTCCGACCGAGCCAATCCCTCCCGGAACGACATCAGCCGCAGCCCGCCCACCGGTTCCGGCGCGGCCAATGTCGAATGCCGCAGGTTCACGTAGACAACCGCGGTAGCGAGTAACAGCGCCGCCGCGTAGATCAGGAACGGCGCGCGCAACCCGAGCCCCGCGAGCGCACCGCCGACCAGCGGACCACTCACCGACCCGATCAGAAAACTCGTGGACCACAGCCCGGATACCCGCCCACGCTGCGCCGGCGGCGACATCCGGATCACCAACGCCAGTGACGACACCGTGAACATGGTCGAGCCGACCCCGCCCGCCGACCGCAAAACCAGCAGCTGCCAATAACTCTGCGCGAACGCACTCGCCCCGGTCGACACCGCGACAATCAACAGGCCCCCGAGATACACCGACCGCTCCCCCAGCCGCTGCACCAACCGCCCACTGACCGGCGCGAACAGCAGCCGCATCAACGCAAACGCACTGACAATTGCCGACGCGGCCGCAACCCCGACCCCGAACCCCCGGGCAAACTGCGGCAATACCGGTGCCACCAGCCCGAACCCGACGGCGATGACGAACGAAGCTCCGACCAATACCCAGATCTCGACCGGGACAGCCCTGGATGCCGCCCCGTTCAATCCAGCCGCCACCCCACCCTGCACCGCAACCGAATCCGATACCCCAGCCGCACCCGACGCAGTCGCGGTTTCCACCGACCCCGCTGGCACTTCCGAACCCGACGCGCCTGCTGCCGAACCCAGCGAAGCGGCCGATCCCATCGAACCCGACGCCTCGCCCGAACCCGACACCACTACGGTCTCCGCCGAACCGAACGCTGCCCCGTCCGACGCTGTCGAACCCGAAGATGCTGCTGATCCGGACGCTCCAGCCGAACCCGACACCGCCGCCGTCCGCATCGACCCCGATGCCGTCGCAGATCGCCCTGGAACCGCCCGAACCGGTCCCGCAGAACCTGGCGAACCCGCCGAATCCACAGTCGATCTATCACTCACCGGACAGCGCCTGCCCCACCACTTCTTCCGCGGCCGCTTGGACCTGGGCCAGGTGTTCGGAGCCCTCGAAGGACTCCGCGTAGATCTTGTACTTGTCTTCGGTGCCGGAGGGGCGGGCGGCGAACCAGGCGTTTTCAGTGGTGACCTTCAGGCCGCCGAGGGGCGCGCCGTTGCCGCGGGCGCGGGTGAGGACCGCGGTGATGGGCTCACCGGCGATCTCCTTTGTGGTGATCATGTCTGGTGTCAACCTCCCGAGCAGCGCTTTCTGTTCCGGGGTTGCCGGGGCGTCGATGCGGTCATAGGCCGGACTGCCGTAGCGCTTCTCGAGTTCGACATAGCGCGCGGACGGGCTCTGGCCCGTGACCGCGGCGATCTCGGTGGCCAGCAGGGCGAGCAGGATTCCGTCCTTATCGGTGGTCCACACCGTGCCGTCCATCCGTAGGAAGGATGCGCCCGCACTCTCCTCACCGCCGAAAGCCAGACTGCCGCTGAACAATCCGGGCACGAAGAATTTGAATCCGACCGGCACTTCGTACACATCGCGCCCGAGCACGCTGACCACTCGGTCGATCATCGACGAACTCACCGCCGTCTTGCCGATCTTGGTGAGCGCATCCCAGCCCATCCGATTCGCGACCAGATATTCGATGGCGACCGCGAGGAAGTGGTTCGGATTCATCAGGCCGCCATCGGGCGTGACGATGCCGTGCCGATCCGCGTCGGCATCATTACCAGTGGAGATGTCGTAGTCGTCCTTGATGGCGATCAGCGAGGCCATCGCATAGCGCGAGGACGGATCCATCCGGAGCTTGCCGTCGGAATCCAGCGTCATGAACCGCCAGGTCGGATCGACGAACGGGTTGACGACCTCGAGTTCGAGGTCGTAGCGCTGCCCGATCTCCTCCCAATAGTCGACGCTGGCACCACCCATCGGATCGGCGCCGAGTCGGATCCCGGCGCCACGAATGGCGTCCAGGTTCAGCACATTCGGCAGATCCGCGATGTACTGGTCGAGGTAGTCGTAGCGCTCGACGCAATTCTCGAGCGCATGCCGCAGCGTGGTCCGTCGCACCCCGGCCAAGCCGTTGCGCAAGAGTTCGTTGGCGCGGGTGGCGATGGCGTCGGTGGCCTTGGTATCGGCCGGACCACCGTGCGGCGGATTGTATTTGAAGCCACCGTCGCGCGGCGGGTTGTGCGACGGCGTGACGACGATGCCGTCGGCCTGATGCTTTGCGCCGCCGCGGTTGTGCCGCAACACCGCATGACTCAGCGCGGGTGTCGGGGTGTAGCGATCGCGGGCGTCGATCATCGCGGTCACATCATTGGCGGCCAGCACTTCCAGCGCGGTGGTCCACGCGGGTTCGGATAACGCGTGAGTATCGCGGGCCAGATAGACCGGACCGGTAATCCCCCGCGTGGCACGGTATTCCACGATCGACTGGGTAATGGCCAGGATATGCGCCTCGTTGAAAGCGGTGTCCAGGCTGGAGCCTCGATGACCCGAGGTGCCGAATGTGACCTGCTGTGCGGGCTCGGCCGGATCCGGGATGCGGCTGTAGTAGGCCGTCACCAGACGCGCGATGTCCTCGAGGTCGGTGGGACGCGCGGGTCGCCCGGCTCGATCATGGGCCATGCTCGGGTCTCCCTTCCATGTCGGCTGCGCCCGGCTCGTCATCAAAATCATGTCCACAACCACTGCGTCGTGGCCGCGGCGACGAACACCGCGGTCAGGCTGGTCACGACGCTGAGCACCACATTGCCCAGCGCATAGGCGTAGGCGCCCTCGGCCGCGAGCCTGATCGTCTCGTAGCCGAACGTGCTGAATGTGGTCAGCGCACCGCAGAAACCTGTTCCCGCGGCGGCCAACAGCCAGTTGTTCGTGCCGGCGCCGATCAGTCCACCGAGCAACGCCGAACCGATAATGTTAACGGTCAATGTGCCCAGCGGTAGCAGAGATTCGAATCGCGCGGCCACCGCACGGTCGATGAGATACCGCGCCGGGGCGCCGAGCATGCCACCGGCCAGGACGAGCACCACCATCATCGGGCGACCCCCAGCGTCGGCTGCCAGATCTCGACTTCGGACAATGCGACATTCACCGCGGCGAGCACCTCGGAATTCTGTGCGACGAAGGTACGCAACCGCTCGGCCTCGTCGATGATCATCACCAGCACGGGTAGGTGTTCGGCCAGATCGAGGATCCGACTGGTGTGGATGCGCGAGGACGCGCCGTAACCCTCCACCCCGCGCCACACGCTGGCACCGGCCAGTCCGGCGTCGCGGGCGCGCCGCACGATCTCATGGAACAGGGGCCCATGCCGCCACTTGTCGTCCTCGTCGAGCAGCAGCGTCAGTCGCGCCGCCGGGTGCCACTGCCCCGCCGCCGGACCAGTGCCCATCGGTGAATCTTCCATCGCCTGACCCCCTTCCGTCGCGCTCTCCACTATCAACTCGTCCGCCGTGCCGTACCAGTAGCCCACCGCGCCGAAATCATGCCGAGCACGACGGCCCCCAGTCCCGCCACCACTGTCCCCCCGAGATAGCCGAGCGCCTCGACCGCGGCACCCGATTCGAGCAGTCTACGAACCTCGAGGCTGTAGGTGGAAAAAGTGGTGAAGCCGCCGAGCACACCGATACCGAGAAATGGGCGGAGCAGTCTGTGGGCTACCCATACCTCGGTGATCAGAACCATCAGAATTCCGATCGCAAAGCATCCCACGACATTGATCGTGAAGGTTGCCCAGGGGACCTGATGCGGTTGCGCGGGCCACCATACGCCGATGCCGTAGCGCGCCAGCGCGCCGAGACCACCGCCGAGGGAGATCACCGCAAGCACCGACGGCTCGACAGCAGGGATGTGGGCCCGCTGCCCCATGCGCTGACCTCCTGCCGAGCCGAATGTCACCGGCGCAATGCTAATGGTCGGGTCGGCCGGGCCGAACATCCGGGACGGTGGCACGTACCATGACCAGCGCCGTTCGTCGACATGGCGGCGCACGGAAGCTACGAACGCCTGAAGGTTTGGCCGAAGTTCCCACCTACCCCCAACAGACATAGGTCGGGAGCGATGATGGTGACACCAATGGCGGTGCCCGAAGCGCCTCGGAAGGCGGCGAAAAACGGGCGCCAGCAACTGTTCGGCAGATCGATTCGCCGCAACTGGGGACCCTCGGTCCGGCGACTCGGCATCGCGGCTTTGGCGGTCGCGCTGGCCGGACTCGGCCATGCACCGCCCACCATGGCAGAGCCGATCTATCCGATTCCGGAGCCGGACGGTTTCTATTGGGCGCCACCGGATGTGGCCAACTTCCAGCCCGGCGATGTGATCCGCAGTCGGGCGGTGGGCGCGCCGGGCTTTCCCGGCGCGACGGTATGGCAGTTGCTGTACCGGTCGATCGATTCGGCGGGCGATCCCATCGCGGCCATGACCACCCTGCTGCTGCCCGTGGGCGGCGGACGCAACCGGCCGCTGGTCTCGTATCAGCCGTTCGTCAATTCGCTTGGGATGCAGTGCGCGCCGTCGCACAGCCTCTTCGACGGCCGCATGCAGGAAGCGCCCGCGCTGAATCTGCTGCTGGCTCGCGGCTGGGCGGTCGCGGTTCCCGACCACCTCGGGCCGACCAGTGCCTATGGCACGGCACGTCTCGGCGGCCAGCTCACCCTGGACGGGATACGCGCGGTAAAGCGTTTCGTACCAGCCGATCTCGCGGATAGTCCGGTTGGTATGGCCGGCTACTCGGGCGGCGCCATGGCGACCGGGTTCGCAGCGGCGATGGCACCGGAGTATGCGCCGGAGCTGCCGATCGTCGGGGTCGCGCAGGGCGGGGTCGCGGTGAATATCGACAAGCTGGCCCGCGATATCGGCGTGCAGCCGGACCCCCTGTTCGGCCTCGGATTCGCGGCGATGGTCGGTCTGGAGCGCGAATATCCGGCCCAGCTGTCGATCGAGCGGTTCCTCAATCCCGAGGGTTGGGCACTGCGCAACCAGGTCGCCAATGCCTGCACCTCCGAAATCATCGCGGCAGGCGCGAACAAGGACTTCGACGATGTGTTCAACGGCTCGATATTCGACGCCGACGACGCCACGATCCGGATCCTGCAGGAGAACAGCTTGGAGACATATCCCGGTGTACCACGCGCTCCGATCTACGAATGGCACGGCGCCAACGATCGCCGGGTGGATCCATGGCTGGCCCGCGAGGTGGTCGGCCGTTATTGCGCGGCGGGCACGCCGGTGCTGTTCGACCTGATTCCGGGCGCCGACCACAACGCGGCGGCATTCGCCGGTGCACCACGGGCATTCAACTATCTGTCCGACCGGTTCGCGGGACTTCCAGCCCCCAGCAACTGCTGACGCGGAAACAACACAGCGCCCACGTCTGCTGACGAGGACGCTGCGCCGGCTCGGACAAACCGTGAGTGACCTCCTTTTCGGCCACCACGGAGCGAGTCTTACGAGCGACCCGTTCGCGGCCCGTCTCGCGTCCGCGTCGCAGCGCGGCCATCGAACACAGCCGAGTCGTCGAAGCACATGCGCCGCAAGCGCGAGTCTCGACGCACGCGCACCAGATGCCGAACGATCCGCCATCACCGACCACAACGGAGCGAGTCTTACGAGCGACCCGTTCGCGGCCCGTCTCGCGTCCGGGCCGTCGAAGCGCATGCGACGAAGTCGCGAGTCTCGACGCCGCGCACCAGATGCCGAACGATCCGCCATCACCGACCACGACGAAGCGAGTCTTACGAGCGACCCGTTCGCGGCCCGTCTCGCGTCCGAGCCGTCGAAGCGCATGCGACGAAGTCGCGAGTCTCGACAAATGAACCCAGCTGGGCGAACTCGGACAACTCGTCAACCGTGGTCATCGCCGAC
>NZ_JBFANN010000023.1:0-222 GCF_040674855.1 Nocardia sp. NPDC049707
AAATCATCCGATGCCTCAAACGCTACCTCGCCCGCGAGCTCTACCAACTCATCACCGAACCCACCACTTGACATCCATAGGAGCATCTCGCTCCGCGGTGGTCGCTGGTGGCGGGGCGTTCGGCACCTGGTGTGCGCGTCGAGACTCGCGCGTGGCGCATGTGCTTCGACGGCTCGGACGCGAGACGGGCCGCGAACGGGTCGCTCGTATGACTCGCTCCGC
>NZ_JBFANN010000023.1:320-111155 GCF_040674855.1 Nocardia sp. NPDC049707
GTGGGGGGCGTTGAGGGCGGGTCGTTCGGCACTTGGTGCACGCGCGTCGAGACTTGCGCGTGTGGTGCATGTGCTTCGACGGCTCGGATGCGAGATGGGCCGCGAACGGGTCGCTCGTATGACTCGCTCCGTGGGGGGCGTTGAGGGCGGGTCGTTCGGCACTTGGTGCACGCGCGTCGAGACTTGCGCGTGTGGTGCATGTGCTTCGACGGCTCGGATGCGAGACGGGCCGCGAACGTCGCTCGTAAGGCTCGCTCCGTGGTGGTCGTCTGTCGCGGTGCGTGCCTGTTCGATCGCTGTGCTGACTATCTCAGGCCCGCAGTACATGGCGGCCGATGGCGTACTTGTGCACCTCGGTCGGGCCGTCGTAGAGGCGGAAGGCGCGCATGTCGCGGAAGATCATTTCGACGACTGTCTCATCGCTGATGCCGATGCCGCCGAGCACCTGTACGCAGCGGTCGGCGACCTTGAACAGTTCCTCGGAGACGTATGCCTTCGCGATCGAGCTCTCGTGCCTGGCCTTCGCACCCTGGTCCATCAGCCAGCAGGCGTGCCAGATGGTGAGGCGGCATTGGTGCAGTGCGATCTCGTTATCGGCCAGCATGAACGAAACGCCCTCGTGGTCGCCGATCGGCTTGCCGAAGGCGGTACGGGTCTTGGCGTATTCGACCGCGATGGACTGCGCGCGTTCGGCCGCGCCGAGCCAGCGCATGCAGTGGGTGAGTCGGGCCGGGGCCAGTCGCAGTTGGGCGTAGCGCAGCGCCTGACCAGTCTCGCCGAGCAGCGCATCCTTGGGCAGTACCAGATTCTCGAAGCGCACCACGCCGTGACCGCCGACGTAGTTGCGGTCCATGGTGTTCATGGTGCGTTCGATAATGATGCCGGGCTGGTCGCCCTCGGTGAGGAACAGCGTCGGACCCGCGGGCACCTGCGGATTCGGTGCGACGCGCGCCATGATGATCCAGGTCTTCGCGCCGTCCGCGCCGGTGATGAGCCATTTGCGGCCGTTGATGGTGAAGTTCTCGCCGTCGAAGACGGCCTCGGTGGCCAGCTGGTTCGGATCCGAACCCGCGCCGCCCGGTTCGGTCATGGCGAAGACGGTGCGGCGGTGTCCGGCGACCGCGGGGGCGAGGTGACGCTCGATCTGCTCCGGGTTGGCGATCTTGGAGAGCAGGAACATATTGCCCTCGTCCGGTGCGGCGCAGTTCATGGCTACCGGACCGAGGGTGGACCAGCCCGCCGCCTCGTAGATCACGGCCTGTTCGATATGGGTGAGGCCGCGTCCACCGAGGGCCTTCGGGGCCTGCACGGTCAGCAGTTCTTCCGCGCGGGCCAGCTCGACGAGTTCCTGGCGCAGTTCGTCGCTGGGGCCGTGCGAAGTGAGTCGCGGGTCGCGCTCGAAGGGGACGATCTTATCGATGACGAACTGTCGGACCCGGTCGCGTTCGGCGGCGAGTTCGGCGGGAATCGTGAAGTCGATCATTGGTCACCATTCTTCCGATGGGGCGCGTGGGTCGAGCATACGAAACTCGGGTGTTCGACTGAAGGCGACTGCCATCAAACATGGGGTATCAACGGCTGGAGCCCGGCTGACCATGCTGCCGTTCGCGCCGATGATGTCGCTGCTGATCGAGCCGGACAAACGCACCGACTACCTGGACTGTTACAGCCCGATGCGCCCCAAGAACCGTGTGTTGCGGCGCGTCGTCTCAGCGATGCTCTGGTCGGGTATCTGCCCTGAGCGCCCCGGAGCCGAACAATCGACGGGGTGGGATTCAGTGGGTGCGGGCGGCTTGGCGGCGCCGGGGGCCGAGGATGCGGCAGAGCAGGTATATCAGGAAGGAGATGGTGGTGACGAAGGTGGAGACCGGGACGCCGGGGGCGAGAGATAACAAGATGCCGCCTACTGCGGCCGTTTCTGCGAATAGGACGGCGAGCACCGTGGCGCGCACTGGATTCGCGGTCAGCTGTGCTGCTGCGGCGGCGGGGGTGATGAGCAGTGCGAGGACCAGTAGGGCGCCGACGATCTGTACACCGAAGGCGGCGGTTATGCCGAGCATGACTGCGAATACCACCGAAAGCGCGCGTACCGGAACCCCGCGCGCGAGTGCGACTTCGGGGTCCGAACTTGCGAAAAGCAGTGGGCGGTAGACCATCGCGAGCACGGCGAGTACCAATACGGTGCAGGTCAGCAGGAGGGCGAGGCCGTTATAGCCGACGCTGACCACCTGACCGGTCAGCAGCGAGAATTTCGAACCGGCGCGTTCGGGGCCGAGCCATAGGAACAACACCGATAGGCCGAGTCCGAAGGACAGCACCACAGCGATCACCGAATCGCGTTCTCTGGCTTTGGTGCCGAGCAGGCCGAACAGCACCGCCGCCACCACCGAGCCGACGATCGCGCCGAGCCCGACACCGATTCCGGCGAGCAGCGCGGCGGCGGCACCGGTCAGCGAGAGCTCGCTGGTGCCGTGCACCGCGAACGACATCTGCCTGCTGATGATCAATGGCCCGATCACACCGGCCATCAGTCCGAGTAGCGCGGCCGCGAGCACCGCCTGCTGGACGAAGGAATAGGAGAGCAGGTCCGCGGTGGTGGTGAAGTCGAACATCTTCGATCCGACATCGGACAGCTTGTCGATCACGAACGGACCCCACTCGATTCGGGCAGCTCATCGGAAAGCGTTGCGCCGTGACAGTGCTGGGCTCCGGCAGCACCGAGGGCGTCCATGGTGTCACCGGTGCCGACGACGACCAGCCGTCCGCGCACCCGCAGCACGTCGACCTCGGTCTGGTACAGCTCAGAGAGCACCGCTGAGGTCATCACCTCGTCGGGCGTGCCGATCCGGAACTTCCCGTCGACCAGATACAGCACCCGGTCCACCAGCGGCAGAATGGGATTGATCTCGTGCGTCACGAAAAGCACTGCGGTGTCATGGGTTCGCGTGCGTCGATCGATCAGCTCCGACACCAGCCGCTGATTGGCCAGATCGAGGCTCAATAGCGGTTCATCGCAGAGCAGCACCTTGGGATCGCCGACCAGCGCCTGCGCGACCCGAAGCCGTTGCTGTTCACCACCGGACATGGATTCCAATGGGGCGTAAGCGAATTTCTCGGCGCCCACATCGGCAATGGCGGCGCGGACCCTGCGTTTGCGCTCGGCGCGGTGCCGCAGGCCGAGGCCCCAGCGGTGCCCGTCGACGCCGAGTCCGACCAGATCGACCCCGCGTAACTGCACACCGGCATCGATCGTCTTCTGTTGCGGCACATAGCCGATATCGGGATTGCCGGCCCGTGCGGGCCCGCCCGCGATATCGGCGGTGCCAGAGCTGAGCGCGAGCTGACCGAGCAGCACCCGTAGCAGCGAGGTCTTACCGGATCCGTTCGGCCCGAGCACCGCGACGAATTCACCGGGCGCGATCTCGAGATCCAGCCCCTGCCAGAGCGTGCGTTCGGCGAATGCCAGGCTGGCGGAGTCGAGCTTCACGGCGGCGGAGCGTGTCTCGGAGCGCCGCTCGACCTCGTCGGTGAGTCCGGCTCCCATGGTCTCACCCGGCACCCGGCTACCACTCCTCATCGAATCGTCTCATCACGCGATCAAGCCAGCGCCGCGGCCAGCGCCTGGGCGTTCTTGGTCTGCCACTGAATGTAATCGACACCGCTGGGCAGCGTTTCGGTTACCTCGACGATAGATACGCCATTCGACTGCGCGAGCGTCCGCAAATCCTTGGTGATCTTGTCCTCGGTCTGGATGTTGTAGATCAGTGCGCGGACCTTTTTGCTGGTCAGCAGATCCTGGGTGGCGGCGACGGCAGCGGGAGCCGGATCGGTCTCCTGCTCGATCGCCTCCTGGAATTCGTGCGGGGTCAGATCCTGGGTGCCGGCGGCGACCAGCAGGTAGTGCGCCAGCGGTTCGGTCTGTAGTACCGGCGTCTTGGGGTGTGCACCGGCGATCTTTGTGGCGATTTCGGTGATAGTGCCCAGTTGACTCTTGAATGCGGCGGCGCGGTCGGTGTAGGCGGCGGCGTGCGCGGAGTCGATTTCGCCGAGTGCGCTCGCGATCCGATCGGCGACCGTGCTCACTGTGGCAATGTCGTAGAAGACGTGCTCGTTTTCATCGCTCTTGTCGGTGCGGGATTCGAATGCGTCGACGGTGCGCTTGTCCTTGCCCTGGATCGCCTTCTCGATGAACTCGTCGTAGCCGCCGCCATTGAAGACGATCAGATCGGCGTCGCTGATCTTCGCCGATTCCACCGCCGAAGTCTCATGCGAATGTGGATCGGCGGCGGGATCGGCGATCAGCGCGGTCACCGTGGCGTCCGGGCCCGCGATGGTTGCGGCGATATTGCCCCAGACACTGGTGGCCGCGACGACGTTCGGCTTATCCGAATGCTTGGAACTACCGCAAGCAGTGAGAGCCACGGCCGTGGCCACCCCCACGGCGATACCGGCGAATCTGATGGCAATCCGTGTGCTCACGCGCGGGGTACTCCTGGTAAAGCGGCAGATCTGAGCTTGCTCTAGATCATAATGGAAATCGTTACCATTTGAACTGTAGCAGGAGCCCGCGCTCGGCACGAGTCGACGGTTCCCGCATCACCTCGCCGCCGGATACGGACCAGGCCCGCGCACCGATCGGTGCGCGGGCCCGGAACTCCGGTGGCGGTCGGCTCAGACGAACGCTTCCACCGGCTTACCCAACAGCTGTGCACAGCGCAGCAGGCCGAGATGGCTGTAGGCCTGTGGATGATTGCCGAGCGAGCGTTCGGCGACCGGGTCGTACTCCTCGCTGAGCAGACCCGTCGGTCCGGCGACATCGATCAATTGCGCGAACAGCGCCTCGGCGTCCGAGCGCTTACCGATCAGCAGATACGCCTCGACCAACCAGGCCGCGCACAGGTGGAAGCCGCCCTCGCCACCGGGCAGGCCGTCGTCGTGATGGTACCGGTACACCGTCGAACCGCTGCGCAGCTCTGCCTCGGTGGCCACGACCGTCGCAGCGAATCGCGGATCCGACGGTTCGATCAGTCCGCTGAGGCCGATGTGCAGCGTGGCCGCGTCCAGATCGGTGCCGTCGTAGGCGGCGGTGTAGGACTGGACGTCATCGTTCCAGCCCTTGGTCTTCACCTCGTCGGCGATGGTGTCGCGCAACATGATCCAGGTCGGATCGATCTGACGCTGGAACCGCTGCGCCAAGGTGATCGCCCGGTCCACGGTCAGCCAGCCCATCACCTTCGAGTACACGTGGTGGCGCGGGTTGCCGCGGATTTCCCAGATGCCGTGGTCGGGTTCGTGCCAGCGCCGCTGCACCGCGGCGACCATGGCGTGCACCAGTTCCCAGTCGGCGTCCGGCAGCGCCTTGGCCGGATCGGTCAACCCCTTCGCCTCGCGGCCGTGCGCCAGCGATGCGATCAGATCGACGATCGGACCGAAAACATCGAGCTGCACTTGCATATTCGCGGCATTGCCGACGCGGACCGGCCGTGAACCCGCATAGCCCGGCAGCTGATCGATCGATGCCTCCGGCGGCAGGGTTTCGCCGTAGAGCGTGTACAGCGGGTGCAGTCGCTCCGGGCCGGGCAGCGTCTCCAGAACCCGATGCACCCAGCCGAGGAATTCCTCGGCCTCGGTCAGCGAGCCGAGCGAAACCAATGCCTGCGCGGTCAGCGAGGCATCTCGCAGCCAGCAATAGCGGTAGTCCCAGTTACGTACGCCGCCAATATCTTCCGGCAGCGAGGTGGTGGCGGCGGCCAGGATGGAACCCGACGGCGCGTGCACCAATCCGCGCAGTGTGAGTGCCGAACGCTTCATCAGATCCGGCTTCAGCGGCGGCAGGTTCAATGTGGCCGCCCACTTCGACCAGTAGTGCTCGGCATCCCGGCGTCGCTCCGGCTCGCTGCTCATGGCGGGCGCGAGATCCTGAGTGCCGCAGCGCATTTCCAGCACGATCGGGCCACGGGACGGATCGATGACGGCGCGCGCGGAGCTGTGCATACCGTCGGACTGGATCTCCCAGTGCACACCGGGGGAGCGCAGCACCATCGGATCGTTGGTGCCGAGCACGCGCAATCCGGCCGGTTCGCATTCGATGCTGACCGGTACCTGGCCGAATTCCGGTCGGGGCGCGAAGGTGACGACCGCCTTCGCATCGCCGGTGATAACCCGGGTCAGGTCGGTGCGGTTCGGGGCCACATCGTGCGGCAGGTAATCCACCACTTGCAAACTGGCCCAGCGGGTTTCGACGGTCATGGTGCCGTCGATATAGCGCTGTGAGAGCGGCAGGCCGGGACGTTCCGGTTGGATGGTGAAATGGCCGGCCTGCGGTCCGCCGAGCAGATGGGCGAAGACCGCGGCCGAATCCGGCTCGGGATGGCAGAACCAGGTGACGGTCGCGTCGGGCGTGAGCAGTGCCACCGAACGCGGACTGGCCAGCATGCTCAGCCGCTCGATGCGCGGGGCGCTCGCGCCGGCCAACCAGGTGCGTCGCTCCTCGAGCAGGTAGGCCAGCGCCCAGGACACGGCCTCGGTGCTGGCCACCCGGTATTTGGCCAGGCTCTCCCCCTCGCCGACCTTGATGCCGACATCGGGGCCGGACAGCATGCGGAAGGCCTTCTCGTCGGTGACATCGTCGCCGAAGAACACCGCGGCCGACGCGCCCTCCTGATGCCGGACGGTATTGAGCGCGACGCCCTTGTCGGTCTGGATCACCGCGAGTTCGATCACCGATTTACCCTCGGTCACCTGCACGCCGACCCAGCAGGCCGGACCCTGCCGCACCGTCATCAGTGCGCGCAGCCCGATTTCCGGACTCGCATTGCGTACATGCAGCGCGACGCTGGCCGGTTTGATCTCGACGCTGGCGCCGGGATTTTCCGCGGCGATCCGTGACAGACTCGTCTGCACTTCGACCAGCAGCTGTTTGGCGTCATTGTCGATGGCGTGCACGAAACCCACGTCGAATTCCGAACCATGACTACCGATGAGTTGCACTTCGACCGGAAGTCGCGACAATGCCGCGAGATCTCGCAGGGCACGGCCGGAGATCACGGCGGCCGTCGTTCCGGTGAGACCGGCGAGCGCGCGTAACGCGCTAACCGATTCTCGATGTGGAAAAGCTTTCGTCGGGTCGGACACGATGGGGGCGATTGTCCCGTCGTAGTCCGATGCGACCAAAAGTCGTGGCACTCGCGCGACCGTCGACAGTGCACGGCGAAGTTCCAGTGGCAGATCCTGTGCGCTCACGCATCCAACCTCGTGATCGGAGGAGTTTTTTTCAGGGGCACGCGTGACAATACTTTGTTGAATTTGCCGCACTGAAGTGCGCCGTGTCGCGTGCGAATGATTGCGGACGCGTCCAGCCGCCCGCTGCCGGATCTGCCCAGTTGACGCATCCTCGACCCGACCGCCGACGTGTGCAGGCTCACGTCGGCGGATCCGATCGACGCTGTCCGACCGGCCGGGCTGATCTGCCGGGCACGAGCTGGCCGGTGGCAGCCGCCGACCTCGTCGAATGGCCTGCTAACTGCCACTGCTGCCGAGCAGTAGATCCACGGTGAGCTCCAGTCGCGCGGTCACATCGGTGGCCGAGGCGCGCCTGGTCAGCCAGGCCACCAGATTCGACAACCAGACATCGCTTATCACCCGCGCGATCGCCAACTGGTGTTCGGTGGGCTCGCCGTCGTTCATGGCCCTGGCGAACACCCGGTCCATCACCTTGCCGACCCGGTCGACCTCGGCGGCGGCCGAGGCGTCGGCGAACATGAACGCGCGCGTCATCGCCTCGGTGAGCAAGGGGTCGCGCTGCATCATCCGGGTGATCTGGGTCAGCAGCAGATGCATGCGCTCGTTCGGCGTCTGGCCGGCAAGCGGTTTGCGTTTGCCCTCGATCTGCTCGAATTCCCGCGACAGCGCGGAAACGAGCAGATGCACCTTGGACGGGAAATACCGGTAGAGCGTGCCGACCGCGACGTCGGCGCGTTCGGCGACCGCGCGCATCTGCACGGCGTCGTAACCGCCCTTGGAGGCCAGTGCGAGCGTCGCGTCCAGGATTCGTTTACGCCGTTCCCGCTGCGCGGCCGAGCTGAGTTCGTCCTCGCTCAGTGTCGTGACTGTCGCAGTAGTCGATGCTCGCCCGGCCGCATTCGAATCGGTTGGCTGCGATCGGGACGGGCTGGCCATTGATCAGAGTCCTTTCCTGCACTATCGGGTTTCGCGTCGGCTGCGTGCGCATTCCGGCAACGGGCATCAGTCGTCTCTTGACTTCCGCCCAGCTAGGATATTAGAACATGTTCTAGGTGTGGGAGTCACGCCGGAAAGGCGGTATGGACTGTGACCATCGCCACCACTGACGAGCATAAAGCCGTTCAGGAGTCGATGCGCGGATGGGCTGGATCGGTACGTCCGATTGCAACAATGCGGGACGAACCGGCCGACTTCTGGCGCGCATATTGGCCGGCCTTGGCGGACTTCGGAATTTTCCGGGTCGCGATTGCCGAAGCCGCCGGTGGCCACGGCGGATCGGTCGCCGACCTCGCGGTATTGGTCGAGCAGGCGGCACACGATCTGGTGGGTGGGCCGGTGCTGTCCACCGCATTGGCGAACCTGGTCACCGCGGGCGCGCTTGCCGAGGATATGCCGTGCGGTGTCGCGCTCGACTTCGTTGTCGACGAGGCCGAGCACCCGCGCGGCGAAAGAGCGAGCGTACCGGGCGCATCCGAGGAGTTGTTGCTCACGGGTGTCTGGGAATCGGTACTCGGCGCGGCGCCGGGGACCTCGGTGCTGTTGCCGGTGCGGACGCCGGATGGGTTGCGCTGGTGCGTAATCGGACCCGATGCCGAAGGTCTGCGCATCGAGGCGCTGGCATCCGCCGACCCGAGCACGCCACTGGCGCGGGTGCGCTGCGCCGAGGTGCGGGTGCCCGCGGAGCGGGTGTTCGAGTCGCCGCACGCGGTGGAAGATCTTCTCGCGGTACTGGTTTCGGCCGAACTCGCCGGGGTGGCCGGTTGGTGTCTGGAGACCGCCGTCGAATATGCCAAGGTACGTGAGCAATTCGGCCGCAAGATCGGCTCTTTCCAAGCCCTCAAACACATTTGCGCGTGGATGCTCTGCCGGACGGAGCTGATCCGTTCCGTCGCGGCCGATGCCGCGGCCGCCGTCGACGAGGGCGGTGCGGAACTGCCCATCGCGGCCGCCATCGCCGCCGCGATATCGCTGGATGCCGCGGTCGAGACCGCCAAGGACTGCATTCAGGTGCTCGGCGGCATCGGTTTCACCTGGGAGCACGATGCGCACTTCTATCTGCGCCGGGCCACCGCACTGCGGCAACTGCTGGGTGGATCGGCGCGCTGGCGCGCCAGGGTCACCGAGCTGACCAGGGCCGGGCAGCGGCGGACCACCGGTGCGGACCGGGTCTTCGCTTCCGCGGAGCGGGCCCACGGAGGGGGCAGTGAGCGTCGCCAATCGGAAACGGCCGGTGTCGGGGCCGACGACAGCAATGTGAACGAACTGGCCGCCGAGGTGGCCGCGATCGCCGCGCTGCCGGTCGATCAGCGGCGCGATGCGTTGGTCGACGCCGGGCTCGCCATGCCGCACTGGCCCGCACCGTACGGGCGCGGCGCGAACCCCATGACGGGCCTGGTGATTTCGGAGGAACTGCGCCGCGCGGGCCTGAAGTTGCCGGATCTGGCGATCGGCGGCTGGGCCATCCCGACCCTGCTCCAGCACGGCACGCAGCAGCAAATCGATCGGTTCGCGTGGCCGACGCTGCGCGGCGAGGTTGTCTGGTGCCAGCTGTTCAGTGAGCCGGAGGCCGGTTCGGATCTGGCCGCGCTGCGCACCACCGCCAAGAAGGTCGACGGCGGCTGGGTGCTGAGCGGACAGAAGGTGTGGACGTCGCTCGGCGATACCGCGAATTGGGCGATCTGCCTGGCCCGCACCGATCCGGACGCACCGAAACATCGCGGCATCAGCTACTTCCTCGTCGATATGCACAGTGCCGGACTCGAAGTGCGTCCGCTGGTGCAGATCACCGGGGAGGCGCACTTCAGCGAGGTCTTCCTCGACGATGTCTTCGTACCCGACGACTGTCTGGTCGGCGCGCTGAACAACGGCTGGAAGATCGCCCGCTCGACCCTGTCGACCGAACGCGTCGCCATGGGCGGCAACGGAATCGGACCGGTGCTGGAGGAGCTCATCGCCAAACTGCCCGCCACCGGGCCCGGCGCGGAGCTTGTGAACGATCGGCTCGGCGGCTTCATCGCCAATGCGATCGCTGGACTGTTGCTGGAACAGCGTGCCGCGGTTCGGATGCTGGCGGGCGGCGATCCGGGAGCGCAGAGCAGTGTGCGCAAGCTCGTCGGTGTCCGGCACCGCCAGGCGGTTGCCGAATTCGCGATGGAGACGGCAGGTCCTACCGGTGCGCAGGACTCGGAAGTGGTAAAGGAGTTCCTGCTCACGCGCTGTTTGTCGATTGCTGGTGGAACCGAGCAGATTTTGTTGACCGTGGCCGGTGAGCGAATCCTCGGACTGCCTCGCGATGCCGACAGCTAGTCGAAGAACCAACTGGGAGTAAAGCGTGGACTTCACCCGAGACGAGGGCCAGGATGCTGTGGCCGAAGTCGTTGTGAGTTTGCTGGAGCGTGAACCGGCACGCGATATCGAGCTGTGGCCGAGTCTGGTCGAGACCGGACTGCTGTCGCTGGCGCTACCGGAGCGGTTCGGCGGTGACGACATGGGGCTGCCGGAGGTCTCGGTTCTGCTGACCGAATTGGCCACTGATGCGGTGGCGGTGCCGGCCCTGCCGACCCTCGGCTTCGGGCTGCTGCCGCTGCTGGCCGCATTGCCGGACAGTGTCGCCGATCGGGTCTATCCGGAGGTCGCCAAGGGCGCGGTGCTCACCGCCGCGCTCAGCGAGCGGGCGAATCCGTTCGTGGTCAAGCCGGAGACCACCGCGGTTTCCGATGGCGACACCGTGCGCATCACCGGCCACAAGGTGGCGGTGCCTTATGCGGAGCAGGCGCGCTGGTTATTGATTCCGACGAATTCCGGTATCGCACTGGTCGATTCGGGGTCGGCCGGGCTCACCGTGACGCCGTCACCGGCCTCCGGCGGGATTCCGGAATATACGGTGCGCCTGGACCAGGTCGCGATTCCGGCCGAGCAACTGTTGCCCGGCGGCATCGGTGAACTGCATCGGTTGGCCATCGCCTCGATCGGCGCGACCGCGGACGGACTGCTCAAAGGTGCGCTTGCGCTCACGGCCGTGCATCTGCGGACCCGCCGTCAGTTCAATCGGCCGCTCGCCGAATTCCAGGCCGTCGCACAGCAGATCGCCGATGTGTACGTCGTTTCGCGGACCCTGCACGCGGCCGCCGTTTCGGCGAACTGGGCACTGGCACAGTCCGATTCGACGCCGCGGCATCAGGAGCGCATCGATGACGACCTCGATGTGCTCGCCTACACCGTGGCATCGGAACTGCCCGCCGCCATGCAGAAATGCCATCACCTGCACGGCGGCCTCGGGGTCGATGTGACCCATCCGATGCACCGCTACTACTCACAGGCCAAGGACCTCGCCCGCTGGCTCGGCGGCGAATCGTTCCGACTTGATCGATTGGGGGCCAGATGTTCATCGATCTGACCGCGGAGCAGCGCAAGCTGCGCGATGAATTGCGTACCTACTTCGCCGATCTCGTGACTCCCGAAGAAGAGGCCGAGATGGCGATCAACCGGCACGGTGACGCCTATCGCGCGGTGGTGCGCCGGATGGGGGCAGACGGTTGGCTCGGGGTCGGTTGGCCGAAGGAGTTCGGCGGCCAGGGTTTCGGCCCGATGGAGCAGCAGATCTTCTTCAATGAGGCGGTGCGCGCGGATGTTCCGCTGCCGCTGGTGACATTGTTGACGGTCGGCCCGACGCTGCAGAGCTTCGGCACCGATGAGCAGAAGGCGAAATTCCTGCCCGGAATCCTTTCCGGCGATATCCATTTCGCGATCGGCTACTCCGAACCCGAGGCTGGCACCGACCTCGCCGCACTGCGCACGAGTGCGGTGCGCGACGCGTCCGGCGACTGGATCGTCAACGGGCAGAAGATCTTCACCACCGGTGCGCACGAGGCCGACTATGTCTGGCTGGCCTGCCGTACGGGCTCGGTCGAATCGCGGCACCGGGGCATCACGATCCTGATCGTGGACACCAAGGATCCCGGCTACTCCTGGACCCCGATCATCACCTGCGATGGTGCGCATCACACCAATGCCACCTATTTCGACAATGTCCGGGTGCCCGCGAGCATGCTGGTGGGCGAGGAGAACAAGGGGTGGCGGCTGATCACCACCCAGCTCAATCACGAGCGGGTGAGCCTCGGTCCATCCGGCAAGATCGAACAGCTCTACGACCGGGTGCGCGAATGGGCCCAGGCGCGGGGTGTGCTCGCCGAGGCCGATGTGCGCCGCGCACTCGGGCGCTTGCATGCCATGGGTCGGCTCAACGAACTGTTGAACTGGCAGGTCGCGGCGACCGTCGACGGTGACCAGGCCACCGTGATCGCCGATGCCTCGGCCACCAAGGTGTACTCCACCGAATCGCTACAGGAGGCCGGTCGGCTGGCCGAAGAGATCGTCGGGCATTACGGCGATCCGGCCGATCCGGACACCGCCGAACTGCTGAGCTGGCTGGACCGCAGAACCAAACAGAATCTGGTGGTGACCTTCGGCGGCGGCGTCAATGAGGTGATGCGCGAACTGGTCGCCTCCTCCGGGCTGAAACTGCCCCGGGTACCTCGATGAATCCCGCGATACGCCACGACAAGGAGCCGCGCGTGCCGGAAACCATGACTCCGGAAGCGATTACCGACGCCGCCGAGAAGATCAGCGCGGCGGGTGATTGCGCGCCACGCCTCGGGCGTGATCCGGTGAACCAGCCGATGATCAACAACTGGGTGGAGGCGCTCGGGGACCGCAATCCGATCTACGTCGACGAGGATGCCGCCCGCGCCGCCGGACATCCCGGCACCGTGGCCCCACCGGCCATGGCGCAGGTGTGGACCATGTTCGGGCTCAATGGTTCGCGTCCGGCCGATGATCCGATGGCGCAGGTCACCGAACTGCTCGACAGCGCGGGCTACACCTCCGTGGTCGCCACCGACTGTCAGCAGACCTATCACCGGTATGTGAATGTCGGCGAGCAGATCTCGGTGACGAGCAGGCTGTCCGAGATTCGCGGCCCGAAGAAGACCGCGCTCGGTGAGGGGTGGTTCGTCACCTTCCAGACCAGCTGGCACGTCGGCGACGAGGTCGTCGCCGAAATGCTGTTCCGGCTGCTGAAATTCGCACCTGGGACCGGCACCGCCACCGCGCCGAAGGTGCCCGCGGGCGAACGGGTCAAACCGCTTGTCTCCTGGGATACCGAATTCTTCTGGGAGGGCACCAAGGTCGGGGAGTTGCGGATCCAGCGGCTGCCCGACGGCACGCTGCGGCATCCGCCGATTCCGGCGCTGTGGCAGGACAAGTCGGAGCAGACCGACTATGTCGTCGCCTCCGGGCGGGGTGAGGTGTTCAGTTACGTCGTGCATCACGCGCCGAAAGTGCCCGGGCGGCAGCTGCCTTTCGTGGTCGCGCTGGTCGAATTGGAAGAGGGTGTGCGGATGCTCGGGGAACTGCGCGGCATCGATCCGGCCGAGGTGAAGATCGGTCTGCCGGTGCAGGTGGAGTTCGAGAAGCTCGATGACGAGGCCGTACTGCCGGTCTGGCAGGTGATCGCATGACCTACGTCGAACCGGCCACGATCGAGGTCGGCACCGCACTGCCCGAGCTGGTCATCACCGCCGATCCCACCTTCGTGATCAGTACTGCCCTGGCTACCAGGGACTTTCAGGATGTGCACCACGACAGGGACAAGGCGGTCGCCCGCGGTTCCAAGGACATCTTCGTCAATATCCTCACCGATACCGGGCTGGTGCAGCGCTTCGTCACCGACTGGGCCGGACCGCGCGCCATCGTCAAATCGGTCGCGCTGCGCTTGGGCGTGCCGCTGTATGCCGGTGACACCCTGACCCTTTCCGGCACCGTCGCCGCGATCCAGGGCGATGACATCCATATCGATATCGTCGGCCGCGACAGCCTCGGTGACCACATCACGGCGAAAGCCGTTATCGCACTGCGGAGGCCATGATGACCGCTGACAGCAACACCGGGCTTTCCGGCCGCGCCGCCATTGTCGGCATCGGCGCCACCGACTTCTCCAAGGACTCCGGCCGCAGCGAATTGCGTTTGGCCGCCGAGGCGGTCACCGCGGCGCTCGCCGACGCGGGCCTCACCCCGGCCGATGTCGATGGCCTGACCACCTTCACCATGGATACCAACACCCAGGCGGCCGTGGCACGTGCCGTCGGTATCCCGCAGCTGAAGTTCTTCAGCCACATCGGATATGGCGGCGGCGCGGCCTGCGCCACCATCCAGCAGGCCGCCATGGCGGTCGCGACCGGCGTGGCCGATGTCGTTGTCGCCTACCGTGCCTTCAACGAGCGTTCGGTCTCGCGCTTCGGCCAATTCTCCACGGCGTTGGCCACCGCGCCCACTTCATCGGGCATCGATGCGGGCTGGTCCTATCCACAGGGGCTCGGGACACCGGCCGCGCAGGTGGCCATGGTGGCCCGCAGGTATATGCACGTCTACGGCGCGACGAGCGCGGACTTCGGTCGCGTCGCCGTCGCCGACCGCAAACATGCCGCGGTGAATCCGGCCGCCTTCTTCTACGGCAAGCCGATCACCCTGGAAGACCATCAGAATTCGCGCTGGATCGCCGAACCGCTGCATCTGCTCGACTGCTGCCAGGAATCCGACGGTGGTATCGCGATCGTGGTCACCAGTGTCGAGCGGGCCCGGGATCTGCCGCAGCGTCCGGCGGTAATCGCCGCCGCCGCACAGGGTTCCGGTGCGGACCAATATGTCATGACGAGCTACTACCGCGATGCTCTCACCGGTTTGCCGGAGATGGGGCTGGTCGGCGATCAGCTCTGGGAACAGAGTGGTTTGCGACCAGAGGATATGCAGGCCGCCATCCTCTACGACCACTTCACCCCGTTCGTCCTCATGCAATTGGAGGAACTCGGTTTCTGTGGCCGCGGCGAGGCCAAGGATTTCATTGCCGACGGCGCCATCGAAATCGGCGGACGCCTGCCGCTCAATACCCACGGCGGCCAGCTCGGCGAGGCCTATATCCACGGTATGAACGGGATCGCCGAGGCGGTCCGGCAGATCCGCGGTACTTCCGTAAACCCGGTGGCGAATCTGGAGAATATCTTGGTCACCGCGGGCACGGGCGTCCCGACCTCGGGGTTGGTACTCAGCGCCAACTGACCGCCCCGGCGTAGGTTGGACCTGCGCGGGAGCGGAGGGAATCCGATGGCTGAGCGACATCTTGTCGACGTACATATCTTGCTGGTACGCGACGGTGAGCTGTTGCTCAGCAGGCGGCGCAGCGCGGACGAGTTCGACGGGTTGTGGCATCTGCCCGCGGGGAAGTTGGAGTCCGGCGAGTCCGCCACCGCCGCTGCCGCGCGTGAGGCGGGGGAGGAGATCGGGGTTGTCATCGACCCGGCGGATCTGCGGCTGATTCATACCGCCCATGTGATCGGCTCCGGGCGGGAAGCCCGGCTCGGGCTGTTCTTCCACGCGCTGCGTTGGGCCGGTGAGCCGGTGAATCGCGAGCCCGATAAGAGCTATGGGCTGCACTGGTTTTCGCTCGATGCGCTGCCGGAAGAGTCGCTGATCCGGTATTCCGCCACCGGAATCCGTGGGTTTACGACGGGTACGCCTTATAGCGAGTTGGGCTGGGCGAAGTAGCTCCGGGGTTTGCGACGGGCAGGCCCTCCCGCGCGCGTGTGGCTGAGCGTGGTAACACCTGGGGTCTACGGGGTGAGCTGGCGGGACAACACAGCCGCAAGCTGGTCGATACTGTCCTGAGTACCTGCCGGAACATGCGCCCGCGCGCCCGCGAATCTATCGAAGACCACGCCATCGAGCACCGCGACGAAGTCCGCGGCGGCCGCATCGGGCTCGGGAAAACCCAATGCCTGGAAGAGATCTCGTGCCCGCTCGGTCGAGAACAGGCTGTGTGCCAGCCGCCGGTGCAATTCGGGGTCGACGAGCGGATCGATGATCAGCGCATGCCGGACGATCAGGTGATTGCGCCGGTCGACGAGTAGCCGGTCGAGCCAGCTGGCAATGCCCCGCGCGACGGCTTCAGGGGCGATGAGTGCCGTCGGGGCGAGCTGGGCGGCGGTGAAGTCGTCGCGGGAGCGGGTGGCGATCCGGTCCGCGATCGCCTCGATGAGCGCGCGTTTGGTGCGGAAGTAATAGGAGGCCGACCCGCCGGGCAGTTCGAGAGCGGTATCGAGAGCGCGGTGGGTGAGCGCTCGAATGCCCTGGGTGGCAATCATATCGATGGCGGCGTCGACGAGGGCCGCGCGGCGGTCGGTTGTGGACATCATCACCTTCTCTGGCGGTCGCATCTCCTGATCCTCTACAACTGTAGAGGATCAGGAGGGTGTCATGAAAGACGATGTCACGCTGGATGCCGACCAACTACGGGCTCGAGCGCGCTTGCTCGAACTGCTCGGCCGGCACGGCAGGCCGATAAAACGGCATCGCGGCATCTACCTGCACGGCCGACCCGGTCGCGGCAAAACGATGCTGATGGACCACTTCTTCGCGGGCCTGGCGTCGAACCGTAAGCGCCGCTTCCACTTCCACAGCTTCTTCGCCCAATTACACACCGCGGCACATGAATCCGGCTCCATCGATAAAGCCATCGACAACCTGCTCGGCCGGGCCGAACTGGTCTGCTTCGACGAATTCCACGTGCACGATATCGGCGACGCCATGCTGATCGCCCGCATGCTCGACGCCCTGTTCACCCGCCGCATCGTGCTGGTGGTGACCTCGAACTACTCGCCGGAGCAGCTGCTGCCGAACCCGCTGTTCCATGACCGCTTCCTCCCGACCATCGCGCGCATCCGCACGCATCTGGAAATCGTGGCGGTCGACGGCCCACTCGACTACCGCACCCGCGCCGCGCACGGCGGCACCGGCTTCGCCGCCGGGTGTTACCGAATCGACGACGTGCGAGACGTCGAGACCGCAGAGGTTGTTCTCGCGGGCACCCGCGAGATCCAGGCCAGCGCCGTCGACGGCTCCGCCGTCACCTTCGACTTCGCGGCGCTGTGCGGCACCGCCACCGCCGCCGCGGACTACGTCGAACTCGCCCGCCGCTTTCGCCGCTGGACCGTGCGCAACGTCCCACCCCTGCGCGAGGTCCCACCCGACTGGGCCATGCGCTTGGTCAATCTGGTCGACGTGCTCTACGACGCCGATCTCGAACTCACCCTCGCGGCCCGCACTTCACTATCCGACCTGGTGGCCGGTGTCCCCGCCATCCCCGACCTGGCCCGGACCGCTAGCCGCCTGAGCGAACTCCGTCAGCCCGAATCCGCCGTGCTCCGCTAGCAGCGCATCGCCCGATACTGGTCGGTAAGAAGAGGCGAGCCGAAGTATTCGATTTCATCCCGAGCGGACCACTCGGCATGCAACTATGTGCCTGTTCAGAGCTGTACTCGGATGTGGTGGTAGCAGGTGGCCAGTGCGGGAGCGCCGATATCGCGCGTGATAGTGCTGATCACGCTGCTGGCGTGTGCCGCGATCGCGCTGCGCGGCCACATTCCCGGGGCCGATGATTCCGGCGATCACCGCACCGTGCCATCGGCGATTTCGGTGGCGCTGATGCCGGTGCTGCTCACCGTATCGATGGTGATCCTGATCGCCGGGGTGATAGCCAGCCAACATCGACTGCCGCTGGCCATGCCGGAGGCAGATCGTGACGCTGAGCACAGGCCGGGACTGCTCGGCCGCACCGGCCTACTGGTGCTGGGCGCGCTGGCGGTCGTTTCCTTGATCATCGCGGCGGCATCGGCGATCTTCTTCGTCGGGTTCCGCCGCGAGGGTGAACCGGCATCGTCGTCGGCGCCGCGCGAAACCACCACCCACACCCCGCAGGAAGTCGTCACCAGCCCCGCGACCCCCGATAGCGCACCCACGCAGCATCTCACCGGTACGGCACTGCTGGTGGCCAGCATCGCCGCCATCGCATTGGTCGGCGTGGCATTGGTTGGGCTGATCGTGGTCGCGGTGGCCGGACAGCGCAAGCCGCGCGCCGTGCCGGTTCCGGTGCCCCCGGCCGTTCCGACGGTCGTTGGCTCGCTGGCCAGAGCGGCCGAGATGGGCCTGGCCGCCATGAATATGCCCGGCCAGGATCCGCGCGAGGCCATCATCGCCTGTTATGTCGCGATGGAACGCGGGTTGTCCTTCGATCGCGCGGCCGCACCACTGGCTTCGGATACCCCGATGGAGGTGCTGGCCAGGGCTTTCGAGCGCGGCGCGTTGCACGACGCGTCGGCCCGCGAGTTGGTCGCGCTGTTCGAGGAGGCCAGGTTCAGTCCGCATTCGATGCTGGAATGGCAGCGGATGCGGGCCGAACAACTGCTGCGTATCGTGCTCGCCGATCTGCAAGGGGAGATGATTTGAACCGCGCGATCGTGATCGGTGCGCTGATCCTCGTGGTGCTGATCGAGCTCGTCACTCTCGGCGAGGCCCGCGACGCACTGCTCATCGCCGCCGGAGTTCCGGTGGCGCTGGCCATGATTCCGCTCATCTGGTCGTTGACCGGCCGGTCGGCTGCCACGAGAACCGATGCCGGATCGGACGAAATCGACAACGGCCCCGTGGAGATGCTGCGGCAGTGGCATGCCAGAGCGGAGATACTGGCCGATCGCGCGGACGGCAGCAGAGCCGACTGGGATCGGCATCTGCGTCCGCTGCTGGCCAAGGAGTTCGAGTTGTCCACCGGCCTGCGGGTCGCCAAGAACCGCAAGGCGACCGAGGCCGCCGGAATAGTGCAATTCGGCCCGGAGCTGTGGCGCTGGGTCGATCCGGCCAACTCGGCGCTGCGGGATCAGACGACTCCCGCACCCGGGCGGGCGGCGCTGGACGAGATACTGCGCCGCCTGCAGAAGATGTGACCCCGGCATGAGCGAGCGGAGCGAGCGAACAATGAACACAGCCGGTCAGGCCCGGAGGAGGCAGCTTGCGTAACCACGTAGGGCCCCGTTCATGCCATATCGAGTGCAGTCTCAGAAGAATGGGTTTCAGGCGAGTGCGAGTAGACATATGACGATTCCGATGGACACGACCATCCAGCGCAGCGACGCGGTGCTCCGGGAGCTGTCCCGGGTAATCGTCGGCAAGCGGGATGAGTTGCAGCTGATCATGATCGCCGTACTCTCCGGCGGTCACATTCTGATCGAGGATCTGCCCGGACTCGGCAAGACGCTCATCGCCAGGTCTTTCGCCGCCGCGCTCGGCCTGGAATTCACCCGCGTGCAATTCACGCCCGACCTGCTCCCCGCCGACCTGCTCGGCTCCACCATCTACGACATGTCCTCGGGCCGCTTCAATTTCCGGCGCGGACCGGTCTTCACCAATGTGCTGCTGGCCGACGAGATCAACCGGACCCCGCCGAAGACCCAGGCGGCGCTGCTGGAGGCGATGGCCGAGGGCCAGGTCAGCATCGACGGCGAAACCTTCCAGCTGCCACAGCCTTTCATCGTGCTCGCCACCGATAACCCGATCGAATACGAGGGCACCTATCCGTTGCCGGAGGCGCAGCTGGACCGGTTCGCGATGCAGCTGCGGCTGGGCTATCTGTCGGAGGACGACGAACGTCAGATGATCCGCCGCCGCTTGGAGCGCGGTTCGGCGACACCGCAGGTGGGGCAGGTGGTGGACGCGAACGGCCTGCTCGAGATGCGCCAGTCCGTCGAATTCGTCACGGTGCATCCGGATGTGGTCAGCTATGTGGTCACGCTGGCCGGCGCGACGCGTGCGCATCCGCAGGTGGAGGTGGGTGCGAGTCCGCGCGCCGAACTCGATCTGGTGCAGATGTCGCGGGCGCGGGCGCTGCTGCTCGGGCGCGATTATGTGATCCCCGAAGATGTCAAGGCGCTCGCGGTTGCGGCCATGGCACACCGCATTACCCTGCGTCCCGAGATGTGGGTGCGCCGGATCCGCGGCGAGGACGTGATCACCGAACTGCTGCGCCGGCTGCCGGTGCCGCGCGCGTCGGTGACATGACCCGGTGAGACAGGCCATGACCGCGCCGGATACTGATTCCGCTCCCGCCATCCAGGGGATCGCGGCGAACGATGCCGCGCCGGCGCGACCGCCGACCCGGGACGAGCCGATGGCCGGCGGGGCGCGGCATCGGGATGTGAGTGCCGCCGTCGAGACCGAATTGCGCTGGCGTCCCGCACCATTGGTATTCATGCTCGCGGTGAGCGCGGCCGTGGCGCTGGTGCTCGCGGTGCTGCTCGGCCGCTGGCAGTTGGTCGTCTTCGCGGCGCCGCTGCTCGGTGTGCTCGCCACCGCGCCGTGGCAGCAGTCCAGGACGCGGATCCAGGTGGACGGCGGCGGCACGCTGCGCTGTTTCGAGACGGAGGAGGTCGTGACGACGGTCGCCGCCTTCGTAGAATCCGGTCACGCGTTGCTTCGGTTGCAGCCGGAGAAGGTCGCGGGACTCGGGATCGACATCGAGGAGGCGATCGATTCCGGGACGGCGCCCGCCGGGCTGCGGTTGGCTCTGACGGCGGACCGCTGGGGTCGCTATCCGCTGTCGGTGCGGGTCACCGCGTTGAGCCCGGCGGGACTGTCCGTGGCGTCGGCGGTGCTGCCCGCGGGCCAACTGTTCGTCTACCCGATCACCGATCCGCAGCGAATGAAGTTGCCGCGCACCGAACTTCCCGAACGGCTCGGCACCCACCTCACCCGCAAGCACGGGCCGGGTGTGGAGTACGCCGGTATCCGCGCCTACGCGCCCGGTGACCAGCTCCGCATCGTGAACTGGCCGGTGAGTGCGCGACGCGGGCGACTGTATGTCACCGAGCGGCTGACCAACCGATCCGCGGATGTGGTCGTGCTGGTGGATACTTCGCAGCAGGCGCCGGGCCCGGCGACCGATTCGCTCGAGCTGTCGGTGCGCGGTGCGGCGCAGGTGGTGCAGTCGACGCTGCAGGCCGGGGATCGTACCGCGGTGGTCTGCCTCGGCCAGTCCCCGCGCTGGCTGCGTCCGGATATCGGGCGACGGCAGTTCTATCGGATCGTGGATACCGTGCTCGATGTCGGCGATGCGCATTTTCCGACCACCGGCACCCTGGCGCCGCATGCGGCCGTCCCGCTCGGTGCGATCATCGTCGCATTCTCCACACTGCTGGATACCCAGTTCGCGCTCGCGCTGATCGATCTGCGCAAGCGCGGACATGCGGTCGTGGTCGTCGATGTCTTGCGCGGCACGCCCTTCCACGAACATCTCGATCCGACCCTGGCTCGGATGTGGAATCTGGAGCGGGCCTCGATGTATCGGGATATGGGAACCGTCGGCGTCGATATCGTGGCCTGGACCGAAGACGCGCGACTCGATCAGGTTATGCGATTGATCCCGGATCATCGCCGAACCGTAAGGGTGCGCCGATGATTCGATTCCTCGCCATATTGTCCGGGGCGCTGCTGGTTACCGCGGTGACATTGGTGACGCCATGGGCGGGAATTCCGGCGGTGGCATTGGTGGTGGCGGGCTGGTGGTTCCGGCTGCCCGCGGTCGCCGCGGTACTTCTCGCGGTCGGGGTGCTCGCCGCGGCCGACACGGGTGTACTCGCCGCAGCCGCAACGGGTTTGGTGGCCACGGCTTATCTGCTGAATACCGCGACGGTGTCCGCTCCGGTCGGTGTTGTGCCGACCACGGTGCCCTCCGTCATCGGTGCGATGGCATTCGCCGCCGCGGCTGTCGGTGCGGCGCTGCTTCCCTTGCGCTTGGCATGGGTTCCGATCGCCGCCCCGATCCTGGTGATCCTGCTGTATGCACTGGTAATCCAGGGCATCGCGATCAAGCGGGTACGTGATAGCGACGAGACCGCTCGACTGGGCGCATAAAGCGGCCTGGGGCTTTCGTGATACCACGAAAATGTGGTGGTGGCGGGTTTGTTCGCCACCACCACATGGTTCGGGCGCTCAGGTGAAGCGCAGGCTGACGTCGGCGAGTACCGGCGCGTCGTCGCGGTCCACGACGGTGGCACTGATGATCAGCTCGCCCTCGGTGCGCCAGATTCTGGTGCGGATGGTTTCGCCCGGGTAGAGCACACCGGCGAAGCGGGCGCGGAATCCGGTGACCCGGCTCGCATCCGAATCGAGCACGGTGTCGGTGGCCGTTTTGCAGACGATGCCGTAGGTGCACAGGCCGTGCAGGATCGGGTTGGGGAAGCCGGCGGCGCGGGCGAATTCGGGGTCCGAGTGCAGGGGGTTGCGGTCGCCACACATGCGATACAGCAGCGCCTGCTGGGGCAGGGTCGGCGTGGTGACATCGAAATCCGGTGCGCGGTCAGGGAGTTCGGCCTTGGTGCTCGGGCCGCGTTCGCCGCCGAAGCCGCCCTCACCCTTGGCGAAAATGGATGAGCGTGCGGTCCAGAGCGGTTGACCGTCGGAACCCGTGACCGTCTGCTCCTGGACCACTACCGCGGCCGAGCCCTTGTCCCAGAGTTCGGTAATGCGTCCGGTGCCGGTCGCTTTGCCCGACGCCGGAATCGGGCGATGCACCTCGACCTCTTGATGGCCGTGCACCACCTTCGCCAGATCGATATCGATGCCAGGGAACTTGACCTGCGGCGGTTCGGTGTCGTGGAAGGTGGCCGCCACGGTCGCGAAAGTGGGCAGCACCTGCGGCGCGCGATCGTCGAGGTAGCGCAGTTCGGCCGCATCGGTCCAGCGCGTACCCGCCCCGAGCCCCAGCTGGTACAGCTGCACATCCGACGGCGTCCAAGCGAACTCCCGGCTCGGAAGTTCCGCGCCGAGCGCGATATTCGGGTCGATGGGCATCCCAGGTTCTCCTTGTGCATATTCGTCGTATCAATCGTGCGGCGGCCGCGCCGCGGCGGGCAAGGTGGCGTCCGTTCCGTGCGACGCCACGCCCGGCCTACGCCTGCGCGGTGTCCGCGGCCGACAGCCGCTTCTTGCGCTCGGCGATATCCAGCACCGCCAGGTAGCCGAAGGTTATCGCCGGACCGATGGTCGCGCCGGGACCCGCGTACGTATGACCCATTACGGGTGTCGCGCTATTGCCGGAGGCGTACAGGCCCTCGATCGCCGTGCCGTCCTCGCGCAGGACCCGCCCGGCGGTATCGGCGACCAGGCCGCCCTTGGTGCCGAGGTCGCCCGGCACGATCTTGGCCGCGTAGAACGGGCCCTGCACCAGCCCGGCCAGGCACGGGTTCGGCTTTACGGTCGGATCGCCGTAGTACCGGTCGTAGTGGCTGTTGCCGCGGCCGTAATCCTCGTCCTTACCGGTCGCGGCGAAGGTGTTGAATCGCTCGACGGTCGCGGTCAGATTCTCGGCGGGCACACCGATCTTGGTGGCCAGCTCCGCGAGGCTGTCGGCCTTGACGATCAGGTCGTTTTCCATCCAGCGGGATGGGAACCGCTGACCAGGCTGCAGTCCGGCGAAGATGTAGCGGTTCCGGTAGCGCTGGTCGAACACCAGCCATGCGGGGATGTTCTCGCCCGGACCCTCACCCTGCCCGTATTCGCCGCCGTACATGGTGTGCACGGCCTCGACGTAAGGAGCGGACTCATTTCCGAATCGCTTACCGTCGCCGTTGACCATGATGGTGCCGGGCAGATTCCGTTCGGCCAGCGCGAACCACGGCTTACCGCCCTTGAAGATGGTCGGCCCCCACCAGGAATCCGCCATGAAGTCGACCGCGCCGCCGACTTCCATCCCGGCGTTGATGCCGTCGCCGGTATTGGCGGCCGCACCGGTGGTCCACTCGGTGGTGATGGGCTGGCGCTGGTATTTGGTGCGCATCTCGGCGTTGTGCTCGAAACCGCCGCTGCCGAGCACCACGCCGTATTTCGCGGTGAACCGCACGGTCTCGCCGTTCTGCTCGGCCTCGACACCGGTGACCACGCCGTCCTCCACGACGAGTTTGGTCAGCGGAGTGTTCAACAGCAGCGGTACCTTCGCGTCCATGAGCCCCTTGCGCATGGCGGCGATGATCGCCTGTCCCATGCCGAGGATGTGCTTGCCGGTCCATTTGGCGAAGTAGGTGCGGGCGCCGACGCGCATGGCCCGCATGATGCCCTTGGGGTGGCGCCGGATCAGATTGAGCCGGACGAAGTCGGCCTGCATGACGACGACATTGAGCGGTGCCTTGGCATACGGCGGCTCCAGGTTGAACCGCTCCGCGCCGAGGGTCTTGGCATCGAACGGCGCGGGTTCGCACGAGCGACCCTGGCCGAGGCCGCCGGGGGCCTCCGGGTAGTAGTCGGAGTAGCCGGGCACCCACTTCATCTTCAGCGGGGTGTGTTCGAGCACGAAGTCGAAGGCCTCCGCACCACGGTCGATGTAGGTGTCGATCCGGTCCTTCGGCACCACGTCGCCGATGATGCTGTGCAGATAGGTGCGGGCGTCCTCGCGGTCATCGGGACGGCCGGAATCCTGCAGAGCCTTATTGCCGGGGATCCACACGCCACCGCCGGAGCGTGCGGTCGATCCGCCGTAGTGCGCGGCCTTCTCGATGACGACCACGCTCAGCCCGTGGTTGGCCGCGGCCAGGGCGGCGGTCATCCCGGCGGCGCCGCTGCCGACCACTACCACGTCATAGCTGTGCGGATCATTAACCGGATCAGTCATGTAGAACACGTTATAGAATGGGACCGCATTTGGTCTATGTTGAGTGGCAGAAGACGCACTCGACGTTCCATTCGCCGAGAAAACTTGTTTCAGTTTATGACCGGAGTGAGGTACATGGGCCGTGTTGTTTCGAGCGACCTGCAAGCAGTCGCCAGCGGCGTTGTTTCGAGCGACCTGCAAGCAGTCGCCAGCGGCGACTGGGACCTGACCGCGGATGTGGTCGTTGTCGGCTACGGCGCGGCGGGGGCCGCTGCCGCACTGGAAGCGACCGAGGCGGGTGCGCAGGTGCTGGTGCTGGAGCGTTTCGCCGGTGGTGGGGCTTCGGCGTTGTCCGGCGGCATCATCTACGCGGGCGGTGGCACTTCGGTGCAGCACGACGCCGGGGTACGCGATACGCCGGAACAGATGCTGGCCTACCTCGAGCGGGAGGTCGGCACGGCCGTCACGCCCGAGACGCTGCGGCGGTTCGTGGCCGAGAGTCCGGCGCTGATCGAGTGGCTGAAGGGGCACGGGGTGCCGTTCGAGGCATCGCTGTGTCCGTACAAGACCTCGTATCCGAATGACAGCTACTACCTGTACTACTCCGGTAGTGAGGTCTCCGGTTATGGCCGCGAGGTCGCGACGCCCGCGCAACGCGGACATCGGGTCAAGGGCAAGGGCACATCCGGGAAGAAGCTCACCGGTCCGCTCGCCGCGTCGGCGTCGCGGCGCGGGGTTCGGGTGGAAACCCTCACGCAGGTAACGCGATTGATCACCGATGCCAACGGCGCGGTAATCGGCGTCGAATGCGAGTCACTGCGCGACGCACCAGGGCGGATCCGGGATCGCTACACCCGGATAGCGAAAATCGCGGCCAAGCCGGGCATTTACTATCCGCCGCTGCGCAAAGCGCTGGAGCGACGGCTCGCGAAGCTGGATCGCCGGTACCGCACGACAATTCGGGTTCGGGCTCGTCGCGGTGTGGTGCTCAGCGCGGGCGGATTCATCGCGAATCGGGAGATGCTGCGGGAATACGGGCCGCAGTACCGCGGCGGCCTCGCGCTCGGGACCACCGGTGATGACGGCCGCGGCATCCGGATGGCCGAACAGGTCGGTGCGGCGACGGATCGGATGGGCAATATCTCGGCGTGGCGATTCATCTTGCCGCCCAGTGCTTTTACCGGTTCTGTGCTGGTCGACGCGGAGGGGCGCCGGGTTATCGATGAGACCCGCTACGGCGCCGCGGTCGGTCACGCGCTGATCACCGAGCACGGCGGCAAGGGTTGGCTGCTCGCCGACAACGAACTCATGCGCACCGCGATCTCCCAGATTCGGACACAGTCGGCCTGGTTTCAGCGCGGACAGTTCGAGGCCATGCGGCGCGGTGCCGTGCGCGGCGAAACCCTGGGTGCCGTGGCGGCAAAGGCCGGTATCAATGCCGATGGGTTGCGCGCCACCGTCGCCGAGCACAATGCCGCCATCACGAATGGCGCGCCCGATCCGGTCGGTAAGCCCGCCGAATTCACCAAAACGGTGGGGGCCGGCCCGTTCTGGTTGTTGGATGTGGGTATCAAACCGAGCGTCATCAATCCGTGCCCGATGCTCACCCTCGGCGGTGTCGTCGTCGACGAAGACACCGGAGCGGTGAAATCCACTGCCGGAACCGATATTCCCGGCCTGTTCGCGGCCGGGCGGACGGCGATCGGCATCTGCTCGGACTCCTATGTCAGTGGATTGTCCCTGGCCGACTGCATTTTTTCCGGTCGGCGTGCGGGGAGATTCGCCGCAGACACCGTAGGGCTTTCGCGGGCGGCGCTGCCCGAAGCGACAACAGTGGAAGGAAATTAGCTTGCTGTCCGACGCTATACGAATCGAATTGGCCGATGAACTAGCGGCCGCCGAACGCGATCGGGTCGGCATCGACCCGCTCATCGCCAGGCATCCCGATATCGATGTCGTCGATGCCTATGAGATCCAGCTGATCAATATCCGGCGCAAACTCGATAACGGTGCCAAGGTGGTCGGGCACAAGGTCGGGCTGTCATCGCTGGCGATGCAGCAGATGATGGGTGTGGACGAACCCGATTACGGTCATCTGCTCGCGGATATGGAGGTCTTCGAGGATGTTCCGGTCGAGGCCGCGCGCTATCTCATTCCGCGAGTCGAGGTCGAGGTCGGATTCATTCTCGGCGCGGACCTGCCCGGCGAAGATTGCACCGAGGCCGATGTCCTTGCCGCGACGGTCGCCTACGCGCCGTCCATCGAGCTGATCGATTCGCGGATCAAGGATTGGAAGATCGGGCTGGCCGACACCATTTCCGATAATGCGTCCTCGGCCGGTTTCGTGCTGGGCGCGGCGCGAGTCGCGCCGAAAGACCTGGATATCAAGGCCATTGATGCGGTGCTCACCCGCAATGGCGAAGTGATCGCGCAGGGCCGCAGCGATGCGGTGCTCGGCGATCCGGTGATCGCGGTGGCCTGGTTGGCGCGCAAGGTCGCCGGTTTCGGGGTGCGGTTGAAGGCGGGCGACATCGTGCTGCCCGGTTCCTGCACCCGCGCCATCGATGCCCGCGCGGGCGATTCGTTCCTTGCCGAGTTCACCGGACTCGGTTCTGTCCGTTTGCAATTCAAGTAGGAGGCTTGCCGTGTCCGAAACGGGGACCGTCACCGCCGCGATCGTCGGATCCGGCAATATCAGCACCGATCTGCTGTACAAACTGCTGCGCTCCACCACGGTGCAACCGAAGTGGATGATCGGAATCGACCCGGAGAGCGAGGGTTTGAAGCGTGCCCGCGGGCTCGGGCTGGAAACCTCGCACGAGGGTGTCGACTGGTTGCTGACGCAGTCGGAACTGCCGGATCTGGTATTCGAGGCGACCTCGGCGTATGTGCATCGGGCAGCCGCCCCGAAGTACGCCGAGGCCGGAATTCGCGCGGTCGATCTCACGCCCGCCGCGGTCGGGCCCGCCGTGGTGCCGCCGGTGAATCTCGGCGCGAATCTCGATGCGCCGAATGTCAATATGATCACCTGCGGTGGTCAGGCCACCATTCCGATCGTCGCGGCGGTATCGCGCGTGGTGCCGGTGCCCTATGCCGAAATCGTCGCCTCGGTGTCGTCGGTGTCCGCCGGACCGGGCACCCGCGCCAATATCGATGAGTTCACCAAGACCACCTCGCGTGGTGTGGAAACCATCGGCGGTGCGCAGCGCGGCAAGGCGATTATCATCCTGAACCCGGCTGAACCGCCGATGATCATGCGCGACACCATCTTCTGTGCGATTCCCGAGGACGCCGATACCGAGGCGATCGCGGATTCCGTTCATCGGATGGTCGCCGATATCCAGAAATACGTGCCCGGTTACCGGCTGCTGAACGAACCGCAATTCGACCCGCCGTCGGTGGTTTCCGGTGGGATGGCGAAGGTTTCGGTATTCGTCGAGGTCGAGGGTGCGGGCGACTTCCTGCCACCGTACGCGGGCAACCTCGACATCATGACCGCGGCCGCCACCCAGGTCGGCGAGGTCATGGCACAGCAGATTCTGTCGGCCCGGGTGTAAAGGAGCTCAACCATGGCATATTCCGCAGAACTCGACATCCGCATCACCGACACCTCGCTGCGTGACGGCTCGCACCACAAGCGCCACCAGTTCACCGCCGACGATGTGCGCAATATCGTGACTGCGCTCGATGGCGCCGGTGTGCCGGTCATCGAGGTGACACACGGCGACGGCCTCGGCGGCTCGTCGTTCAACTACGGCTTCTCGCACACTCCCGAGCAGGAGTTGGTCAAGATCGCCGCGGAGACAGCGAAGCAGGCCAAGATCGCGGTGCTCATGCTGCCCGGCGTCGGCGTCAAGGAGGACATCAAGATCTCCCAGGACAACGGTGCGTCGATCTGCCGCATCGCCACGCACTGCACCGAGGCGGACGTCTCGATCCAGCACTTCGGCCTCGCGCGGGAACTGGGATTGGAAACCGTCGGCTTCCTGATGATGTCGCACACCCAGCCGCCGGAGGCGCTGGCCAAGCAGGCGCGCATCATGGCCGATGCCGGATGCCAGTGTGTTTATGTGGTCGACTCCGCGGGTGCGCTTGTGCTCGAGCAGGTTTCGGATCGGGTGGCGGCACTGGTCGCCGAACTCGGCGACGACGCCCAGGTCGGCTTCCACGGGCACGAGAACCTGGACCTGGCGGTCGCCAACTCGGTCTACGCGGTTCGTGCCGGTGCGAAGCAAATCGATGGCAGCGCAAGGCGGTTCGGTGCGGGCGCGGGTAATACACCCGTCGAGGCATTCGTCGGTGTCTGCGACAAGCTGGGCGTCAAGACCGGTATCGATTTCTTCGCGATCGCCGATGCCGCCGAGGATGTGGTGCGGCCCGTCATGCCACAGGAATGCCTGCTGGACCGCCAGTCCCTGATGATGGGCTACGCGGGTGTGTACTCCAGCTTCCTCAAGCATGCCGAGCGTCAGGCCGAACGCTATGGGGTCTCGGCGGCCGAAATGCTGGTGCGCGCGGGCAAGCGCAAGCTGGTCGGTGGCCAGGAGGACCAGCTGATCGATATCGCGCTCGAACTCCAGCGCGAGGCGTCTGTCTCTGCCTGATACCTCCCCGAAAAGGCCGCGACCAGTTCGGTCGCGGCCTTTTCGGGCCAATAGCGCTAGATGCGTGAGATAGTTCGGTTACGACGGATTGGCGCGAGTTGTGTGGCGACATCAGCCGCCACGTACTGCGGAATCGGAGCCAAGGGGTGATCATGCCTCGAATCGGCATAACTGGACATATCGATCTCACGGCGCGGACGCTCGACCTGGTGCGGCGAGCTATCGCTGCTCGTCTTACGTGTCTGGCAGGAGCCGACCTTGTCGGTGTGAGTTGTATTGCGGGAGGTGCCGATTCGGTATTCGCCGAGGTAGTTCTCGATGTGGGCGGTGCGCTCGAGGTGGTCTTGCCTGCGCGACGGTACCGCGAATTGGCGGTTGGCGATGAGCGCAGAGCGCAGTTCGATGTATTGCTGCGGCAGGCTCGAGGTGTCTGCGTTATGGACTTCGAGGATCCTGGTCCGGAGGCCTACCGCGCGGCGAACTTGGCGGTCATTTCGTCGTGTGACGCACTGTTCGCCGTGTGGGACGGTAAGGAGGGAGGTCGCGGGAGCACCGCATCAGCTGTTGCGGACGCTTGCGCGGCTGGGCTCGCTGTCGACGTGATTTGGCCGGGTGGCTCTGCACGAAGGCGTCCGGCAGAATTCGGAAGTGTCAGTGCGCCAACATGATTGCGTATTTTATCCAGCCAGGTTTACACTGCTGCCCTGATGTGAGGGGGCGCGATGACAGCAGCAGACGGGCGGAGGAACGAATCAGATCCGGTGTGGGCCCGGTTGACTGACCAACGCGACTGGTACGAGCAGAAGAGTGGCTCGGCGCAACGTGCGTACCGATGGGTCAAGCTCGGTCAGATCGCTGTTGGCGCAGCCATTCCGGTGGTCGCTCTGACGACAACCGCGATCGCGACAGCGGTGCTCTCGGCTGTCGTCGTCGTGGCAGAAGGCGCCCAGCAGCTGTTCCAATGGCAGACCAACTGGCTGTCCTATCGAGCCACCGCGGAAGCGCTCAAACACGAACAGGTTCTCTACGCCGCCGAGATCGGCGTCTACGCCAGCCCCGACCGGCGACGCGTCCTTGCCGAACGGGTGGAAAGCCTTGTCTCGCAAGAGAACAGTCGATGGTCCGAGATTCAGCAACGCGGAGGCGAAGGCGAGAGAACCCCCGGATGAGACCGCCATGGACCCGTCAAGCTCAACGCCGATTCCAGACCTTCAAGTAAAATTGTGTGCGTTCCATACCATGATGGCGGGGAGTGGTCGTGGCCGTTTTCATCAGCTACCACAGCAGCAAACGCCTGGTTGTCGAACATGTGGCCGCCTACTTCTCGCGACATGAGCTGACCACATGGTATGCACCGCGTGATGTGCCGCCGGGTTCGGATTGGGACGAGGCGATCGCCCATGCCATCCGAAACTCGAATGCCTTGGTGTTGTTGTTCTGCGCGGCGGCGGACACGAGCGTCCATGTGAAGCGTGAAATTCTGTTGGCGGACAGGGCGAGAATACCGATCTACTGGCTTCGACTCGAGGAGCTCGAGCCGGAGAAGCTGGGTTACTTCCTTGCTCCGACCCAATGGATCGACTGGCTGGATCGACGCGACAGCACCTTGGATTCCTTGGTGCGCGATCTCAAGAGTCCCGCACTGAGCGGCCGACCATTACCCATTGCACCCGACCACCAGCCCCAAGCGAATGCGCCTGAGCCGGGTTGGCCCGCCGGGATCGCCGTCTTCGACACCGACCGAACAGCAGCAGAGGCCGCCGCTCATGTGTACTTCCGTGTTGCCCAGCAATCCCCAGACGGGAGCGTGGTTCTTCCCACCGGCCGTGCCGCAACTCTGCTGTTCCGCGGCATGCTCCGCATCGCCGACCAGTATGCCCCACGTCCGTTCGGAGAGGCGCGAATCCTTTCCGACACAGAAACATTCGGAGTCCACACACAGCACTACTCGTCGAGGACTCGACATGTCGTGGAGACCTTGATCGAACCTCTCACCGCGCGAGGTTTCGGCCCCGACCGGCTACAGCTCCACCTGCTGTCCGGACAGATCTCCGACCGAGACCCGATTCTGGAAACCCAACGGATACTTCGCCAGTGGCCATCGGTGGTGCACGGTGTGTCGATCTCACCCAGTGGCGAGGTCTTGGGCTACGAAGTAGGCGCCTACACCGATACGGATGGAATCACTACGGATGGCTGCCGAATCGTCGAGCTCAGCGAGCACGGGCGACGGTACATCGACCCCAACCAGCCTTCGAAGTCGGTGCTGACGATTGGTCTAGCTTCCGCCATCGAGTGTCCGGCCCTCATGGTGCTGGCGTTCGACAGAAGCAAGGCCCGAATCATTCGCCAAATGATGAGCTACTCCGACACCGCCGGTGTCCCCGCCACCCTGCTGCGCCGTAACGAGCGCGCGGTAGTCGTCGCTACCAAACACGTCGCCGAGGCCGCGGAGATCTCTTATACACACGTCATCGATTCACCGGAAGAAGGAAGCGAATGGATATTGAACCGATTTCGTTGACCAAGTCACCTACCGTCGCCGTGGTCGGCATGGCAACCATGGACTACCTATATCTGCTCGACAGCCACGTCAAGGAAGACTCGGAAAACGAAGTCAGGAAGCATTACGTTGGCGTCGGTGGCCCAGCCGGACGAGGTTCCATTACCGCTGCCCGCCTGGGCGGGCACGTCCGTGTCTACGCGATGTGCGGGACGGGTTTACATGCCGACGTTCTGAAGCAGAACATGGTCGCCGAGTCGCTTGATTGCCACTTCTTCGAAGTGGATCAGGACTCCCAGCATTCCTGCTGCCTTCTGGCCGCCGACACCGGGACTCGAACCACTATCTGGATCGGCCAGCCGAGCGCCGACGAACGGCTTCTGACTGTCCTCGATGACGCGTTTCGCGGCGCGGCAGCGGCGTTGCTTGACTGCACCGACCACATCCTCACCAAGACAGCCATCGAATCATGCCAGCGACAAGGAATTCCGATAGTCATCGATACCGGCTCGTACAAGCCTTACAGCGAGGATTTCCTCAACGGCGTGGACTACATCGTGTCCCCCGCGAAGTTCTTTCGCCGTCGCCACCCGGATCTCAGCCTGGAAGACGCAATGGCCCGTACATTCGCCGACTTCGGGCCGAAGGCACTCGTCGCAACGCAGGCCGAAGCTGGCGGGCTGTACATGGACCAGACCGGACTACGGTCCTACGACGCGGCAGAAGTCGCGACCGTCGACAGCTGCGGAGCCGGAGACACCTTCCACGGCGCCTTCGCATTCGCGATCGCCGCCGGAGCAGACCTGCCTTTGACACTCGACATCGCCGCATGGGCAGCAGCCTCGAAATGCGCGGTCCTCGGCAACGACGGTATCCCGCACGCAGCGGATCTGACACGTCATCTTGCGCAGCGGGCAGCTCGATAGGTGGCTGATGCCATGCGGCGGTCAGCATCGCGGGACGACGCAGCGAACTTCTTCGTGAGCTATACCTGTAGCGATCAGGGTTGGGCGGAGTGGATTGCGTGGCAGCTCGAGGATGCCGGGTACAGCGTGCGTGTCCAAGCCTGGGATTTCGGGCCGGGTGCACATTTTGTTGACGAAATGCACAAGGCCGCTTCCGCTGAGCGCACCATTGCCATTCTGTCGGCCGCCTATCACGAATCGCCTTACGCTGCCGCAGAGTGGCAGGCAGCCTGGCGATCTGACCCGGATGGAAACCACCGACGGCTCCTGGTATTTCGGATCGAAGACTGCGAAATGACCGGACTTCTGGGTCAACTGGTGGCAGTTGACCTGTTCGGAACCGACGAAGACGGCGCGAAGTGCAGACTGCTCGACGCGGTACGGAACGGTCGGAGAAAACCGTCTGTGCCGCCGGTCTTCCCAGGGACATCACGGCCAGCCAAGCGTCCCGTGTTCCCCGGGGGTATTAGCCCAACCGGATTCGGCGCGACCCCAACCCGGCCCCATGGAACCGTGGACTCCTTCAGCTCCGGCAGCAGCGAGACCGAGGCGCTATTCGCGGGTGGCCAGCTTTTCGCCGAGCAGGATGACCGCGCCCAAGCGGAGCAGTTGTGGCGGCGTGCCGCAGCGCAAGGACACACCGGCGCGATGAACAATCTCGCCAACCTTCTCTATGCGCAGCGGCAGGTCCGCCAAGCGCACGAGTGGTATCGCGAAGCTGCCGAGCGCGGCAACGTCGACGCGATGGGAAATCTGGCGAACCTGTTGCAGGCGGCACGAAGAGTTAGCGACGCCGAACAGTGGTGGCACCGAGCTGCGGAGGCTGGCAATACCGACTCCATGTACAACCTGGCTATCATGCTCGACAAGGCGCGTCGCTACGACGAAGCCCTCGTCTGGTATCGGCGCGCCGCCGAAGCCGATCATACCGATGCGATGCACAATCTCGCGATTCGACTCCGCTACCGCGGACAACTGGAAGAGGCATCGACCTGGTGGGACCGCAGCGGACATAAGCGTGCGCAACGCGCCAGTGAAAAGCTTCGCGGTCCAGTCTCACATAAACAGTCACGGTGACAGGACGAAGAGGTTCCCACGCAACGTCATTCCTGATCCGCAGCACGTTCGGCGGCGCGGCTCTGGCGAAATTCCGTGGCTTCGGCGATCTCGTTGAATACGATGAGCTGTCCAGTCAGTTTCTGGAGGTGATCGCGCACCTCGGCGGGGGTGGTGTGGAAGAATTCACGGCGCTTGTTGACCTTGTTGACTCTCCTGTCCGCGAGCAGTCGATGCATCTCTTCTTCGATGCCAACCGCGTCATAATCGAAGAACATGGTGTGAAGATCGTATTTGAACGGCACCGCTGCGCTGCTTAATTCACGGATGCGATCTCTCGGGTCGTGCCGGCGTGTCACACCGATCTGGATCACGCCCTCGCCGAACGCGCCGATATTGGAGATGACATACACGCATCCGGCGCGAATGTTCTCTTCCTTGGTTTTGACGACGGTCAGGCGACTTTCCAGGTCTTCCAACTCTGCTCGCAGGTCGCCTGCACGGGCGGTGTCCGTGTTGCCTGCGGCCTCGAGTTCGGTGAGGTCATTGACGCAGTGCTGTTGCTGTCGTTCGAGTGCCTCTCGCTCGCGAGCAAGTTCTCGACGAACGTTGTTCTCTTCTCGGAGCTTGTCGCGTTGTTCGCGTTCCTCGTCTTTCTGGCGTGCGAGTATTTCGAGGTAGTCGGCGGTCAGTTCGAGCTCCTGGTGACGGAGCGCATGGTACTTGGGCGCTACCTGCAGCTGCATTGTCTCTCCCAGCCGCTCCAAGATCTCGGCGACCTTGTTGAGGCGCTGCTGCGCGTTGGGCAGTTTGTGCGGCTTGAGACCGCGAACGAGGTTGTCGGCCTCGGCGTTGTAGGCACGCAGCATCAGCGTGGAGTATTCGCGGATCATCTTGCGTCCCTTGCTGGCCGAGTCGCCGACGACCCAGGCCGTTGACGCTTGGATCGCGCCGCCATCGCGCCGGGCCATCTCCTTGATTTCACCTTGGAGATGCGTCAGAGCATCACGGAATCCGACCGCGTCCGACAGCGGATGGCGATATTCGTAGATGCCGACCTCCTGCAGCACCTGCTCCTCTCGAGTCTTGATCAGCTGCGAGCGCAGGTCATCGAGTTGCGCTTGCTCCGCGGTGATCTGGGCGGCGAGTTGGTTTCGGAGCCGTTGCAGCTCGATGATCTCAAGTCCGCCGGTGCTGTCCAATTGCGCTCGTAGTCTTTGATTGTCAGCGAGCGCTTCTGCCAGCACCTGCGACTGACGCTTCGCGTAGGCACGGGCGCCGAGCAGTGGTACTTTCCCGGCCTGTGCAACGGCGGGCTGGGGCTGCTCGGCGGTCGCTTCGGCAGAGGCGGGTGCTCGGGTATCGGTCCATTCCGTGCCGTTCCAGTACCGCAAGAACGCGGTGTCCTGAGGGTCGGGATACCAGTTCGGTGGGACAGTTGCCATGATTCCCCTTGCCGCAGTCGGTATTTCGAGGATGCCAGGACGGACCGACGCTTGGAGGCCGAACGCGGGATTGCGGCACATGGCACGCAGGCGGCAGCACCGCCGCCATGAATCGATATCGCCCTCGAACTCCAACGTGAGGCGTCCGATTCCGCATGATCGTTCGCGTACCGGGGCAGTTCGATTCCGATCTGCGTCACAATAGTTTTCGCCACGGTTTCTCAGCTCAGCTGGCAGAGCACTCGGTTGAAGCCCGAGATGTCGAAGGTTCGAATCCTGCTGAGGGCACCGTATTTTCGGGGGTAGCGGGCTTGTCTGGCAAGCCCGTGCCTTCGGCGTTCAGAAAGCTCGGCGCCAAATCCAACGGCGCCGGGCCTTCGTGTGCTCTAGCGCTCGAACTCCGCGATACCCCCGATGAAGGCATCCCACTCGCTGGGGGTGAAGACTAGCGCTGGGCCGGTCGGGTTTTTAGTGTCCCGCACGCCGACCATGTCTCCGTCGAGGAACGCGACCTCAACGCATTCGCTCCCCCCGGAACTGTGGCTGGACTTGAACCACTGCGCCCCGGTCAGGTCAGTTTTCACGCTCATACTCCCTTGCTATCTCTCTCACCAAGTCTCTGCTCGGGCGATCGTCCAGCGTCGCTGCCAGCAGGCTACGGAACGTCTGGCGACACCTACGCACGTCGTCCACGCCTTCAAGGTAGACGTCTCCGGTAAAACTCTCGGCAAACACTATGGTCGGCTCAACCGGCTTGCCCCTGCTGTCCTTGGGAAACGTCATGATGATGAACTGTGACACGACGATGCCGGTGGGGAAGCCTGCACGGAACGGCAGGACTCGTATCTGGACGTTTTCGCGGGTGCTGAGGTCCGCGATATGGCGCAACTGGGCAGCCATTACGCGCGGCCCGCCGACGACGGTACGCAGCACATTCTCATGCAGGATGACCGAGAGCTGCACTGGCTGACGCTGGCGCGTGACGCTGTGCTGACGCTGGATTCGGAGCGCTACGCGGCGTTCCAGTTCCTCATCCGAATCTTTCGGAAAGTACTGTCTATCAAGGATTCTCGCGTAATCAGCGGTTTGAAGTATGCCAGGCACGATCAGCGGCTGGAAGATCGCCAATTCACTAGCGCCGCCTTCCAACCCGACGTATGTGTTGAACTTCGCCGCGATCACGTCACCATAGCTTCGCCACCACGAACGGGCCGGGGTCTGTTCGGCCAGTTGCTTGGCTGCATCGACCTTCTCTTGATCGAGGCCGTACACCTCGCACAGGCCCAAAACATCACGGACTCTTACCTTTTCGGTCAATCCTCGTTCTAGACGGCTGAGGGTGGACTTGTTCCACTCCATGAGCGTAGCGGCCCGTTCCATAGTGAGTCCGGCACCCTCGCGTGCGTCTTTCAGGTATCGGCCGAGCTGCCTACGCGGCAAGGTGCTGCCGATTGCCTCTGGCTCGTCGTCATCGATCACGCCTCCCCCTCTCGTTGCATTCCGATGTCTTTGCGTGTTGCAGAATGCGCCGATCATAGATGGCGTTGCACAACGCGACCAGGTGATTTAGACGAGTTTTTCCAAGTCGTCATGTTGGTACACAACCGCTTTGGCGCTTGGCACACGCTGGACGCGCACCCAGAACCGGGAAAGGCCCCAGCTATCCGCCGCCGCAGTCTGCTAGGGCACACCGGTCAGCGCACATGGAGCGCGCTGGCTAGTGGCGATTCATCCGCCCCGGCTCTGGGTGCCTCCAACATCTTTGGAAGGCCGACCATGGACCACCTTCTCGACCACCACCCGCGCGACGAGATGACCCGCGAACTCGCGCACCATGTCATGCAGGCACATATCGGCTGCCCGATCACGGTGTGCGCGGTCAAGTTGCAAGCCAAGACGTTCCTTGTCCACACCAAACGGCTTGTGCCCCAGTCAACTCCGCGCATGCGCTTCGGGTTCTAGCCATGGATCAACACGAGCTGACCAGGTTGGCGGACGAGTTGCGCGCCCTGCCCGAGCGTGACCCGGAACCTGTGGAGGTCCCGTCGTCTTGGCTTCGGCGCGACGACGGGACATGGTCGGCTGTCTACCCGGACGGAATGATCGGCGAACCGTTCTCATTCGCACAAATGCTCGCTATTCGTGGCGAGGATATCTGCGATGTTATCGAATCCGACACCGGACTAATCGCTGCGGTCCAAGAGATCGGGATCGATATGTTCGACCACGGCAGGGGATGACGATGGGGTTCAACTGGAAAGGCCGCGACCGAGTTCGGTCGCGGCCTTGTCCGTCGGTGATGGAGGTGGCTTCGACCCGTTTCCGCGCTGACGCATGCACAGCGGGACGCGAGTTCGATTCTCGTCGAGGTCTCGATGCGCCGGTAGCTCAGCTGGCAGAGTTGCGGACTTTTAATCCGAAGGTCGTAGGTTCGATCGCTACCCGGCGCACTGCCGGGAAAGTCAACCAGAGGGCGTCTGGGATCGCTTGCGGAGCGAATCGAGGCCAAACGGCCTTGTGGATCGTGCCCTCGGCATTCCGCTGCCGGTTCAGTTCGGTACGCGCATACCGTCCAGCGTCACGTCGATCATCCGAGGAGCGGCTTCGGGAACCGTCTCGCAGGCGACCCCGATGCCGTGGCCGAATCTGAGCAGATCGCGCGGTTCGATATCGCGACGGATATCGCCCGCATCCTGTGCCGCGTTCAGCAGCGCGGCCGCCGCGTCGGTGATCATCGAGCGGCACAGCGTGAAGGTCGGTGAGCCCTTGTCCATACCGGCCTTCATCGTCGTTGCGAGGCTACGGTTGGCCATCACCCACTGCACTTGTTCGCGCAGCCAGATTTCGAAAGCCTCGACGGCCGAATGCGTTTCGAGCAGCTCGTGGGCGCGGGCACTCAATTGTTCGATGCTGGAACGGTATACGGCTTCGATCAGCACCTCGCGGCTCGGAAAGTGCCGGTAGAGCGTGCCGATGCCGACACCGGCGCGGCGGGCGATCTCTTCCAGTGGGACGTCGGGTCCCTGTTCGGCGAATGCCTCCTGAGCGGATGTCACGACCCGCTCGTAGTTGCGCCGGGCGTCCGCGCGCATCGGCCGTCCCGTCGACGGTGCTGCCATATTCCCTCCACTGGAAAACGGAAGGACCCTCCAGATAGGGTTGCGTAACTGGAGGAACCCTCCATATGATAGCTCTATCGAAACCGGAGGCTCCCTCCGCTTGAGCCCTATTCATGGAGCGTTCTTTGTCCACCACCACGTCCGCGGACACCCGTGTGCCCGCAACCACCGGCGCCGGTCGGCTCCGATCCGGCATAGTGCTGGTCACCCTGCTGACCTGCCAATTGATGATCATCCTCGACATCACCGTCATGAACGTGGCGCTGCCGCGCATACGCACCGACCTGCACTTCACCGCGACCAATCTGTCCTGGGTGATGAACGCCTACACCCTGGTCTTCGGTGGTCTGCTGCTGCTCGGCGGTCGGGCGGGCGATCTGTTCGGCCGTCGCAACCTGTTCATTGCCGGTACGGCACTGTTCACGCTGGCCTCGCTGGCGGGCGGGCTGGCACCGTCGGCCACCTGGCTGCTCGTCGCCCGCGTTGTGCAGGGCATCGGCGGGGCCATGGCCGGTCCCAGCACTCTCGCACTGCTGACCACCACATTCAGTGAACCCAAGGCTCGGATGCGGGTGCTCGCGTTGTTCTCCGGCATGTCCAGCGCGGGCTTCGCGATCGGCCTCATCATCGGCGGCCTGCTGACCGAATGGCTGAGCTGGCGCTCAGCGCTGTTCATCAATGTGCCCTTCGGCCTGGCCGTCGTCGTGTTCGCACTGCGCTATCTGCCGGATGCTGGGTTGGATTTGCGGCGCTCGCGGGTCTCTCCGTCATCACGCTCCGCTGCCGCCTCCGAGCCCGTCGCTCCCGCCGCGGGGCGCCAGCCCGCCCGCCTCGACCTGCCAGGTGCGGTGACCGCGACCGGCGGCGTTGCCGCGCTGGTCTACGGCTTCATCAGCGCCGCATCACACGGCTGGAGCGATGCGGGCACCGATATCTGGTTGGCTGTGGGCGTCATCTTGATCGTCGCCTTCCTGACCATCGAGGCGCGCACGGCCCAGCCGCTGCTGCCGCTGCGGCTGTTCGCCGATCGCAATCGCGCCGCGGCCTACGCCAATATGTTCCTCGGCCCGATGGCCGGTATGTCGATGTTCTTCTTCCTCACCCAATATCTGCAGGAAGTGCTCGGATTGAGCGCGCTGGCAACAGGTTTCGCGTTCATGCCGACCGCGCTGTTGATGTTCACCATGATCCGGCTGATCCCGCGGCTGCTGCCACGCTTCGGCCCGAAACCGGTGACGGTAATCGGCACATTGCTGATGGCGACCGGTTTGGTGCTGCTGACCCGGCTGACCGTTGATACCGCGTACTTCCCGATGCTGTTCATCGCCATGATCCTGATGGGAAGCGGTATCGGCCTGGCCTTTTCGCCGCTCAACGTGATCATCATGTCGAGTGTCGCGCCGACCGAAGCCGGAGCCGCCGGTGGCGCGCTGCAAACGTTGCAGCAGACCGGTTCCACGCTCGGTCTCGCCATTCTGGTCACCATTTTCGGCACCGCGGCCCGCGATGCCGGAGGTTCGGCACAGCACGCCCTGGTCAGCGGCATCACCGCCGCCTTCGCGGGCGCTGTGGTCATCGCCGCGCTGACCTTCGTCGTCGCTCTCACCTTCCGCAGCACTCGCGCTGCGGACTGAAATATGGCCCCGCCCGGTCGATTCCGGGTGGGGCCATATTTTCTACAGCCAGGTGTCCAGCGTCGTCGTGGTGAGGAAATGCTCCAGATCGTGCCGCCAGGGCGCCGGTACGGTCTTATCCGGTTCGATGGCGGTGTACTGGCCGCGGTAGAACAACAGCGGCCTGCCGGAACTGGTCGACTCCGACAGGGCCAGCACTCGGCCGATCACGATGTAGTGATCGCCGCCGTCGACGACGCTGTTCACCGTGCACTGGATGGTGGCCAGGGCGTCGTCGAGGAGCGGGAGCTCCAGTTCCGAGGTGTGCCACTTGGTTTCGGCGAACTTATCGGGTTCGCGGGAACCGAAGCGGGCACACAGTTGCTGCTGTTCCTCGGCGAGGACGTTCACACAGAAACGTCCGGACTGTTCGATGGCCGCCCAGGACCGGGAGGTCTTGGTGGGGCAGAACAGCACGAGCGGTGGTTCCAGGGACAGGGCGGCGAATGATTGGCAGGCGAAGCCGATCGGGGCGCTGTCGGTATCGAAGGTGGTGATCACCGTGATGCCGGTGCAGAACTGCCCCAGTACATTTCGGAACTGCCGCCCGTCGATCGCCGGATATTCGTCGGTCGTCATCATCTCCCCGCTCGCCCGGTACATTACTGCTGCCGCTGTCCGACCGTGAAGTCGTGACCCCACAGGCTGACCGCGGTGGATTCCCGCGCGATCCAGTCGGCGTCGTCGACTTCCAAACCTTCACAACCGAATTCGACGTCGAAGCCGCCCGGTGTCTTCATATAGAAGGACAGCATCTTGTCGTTGACGTGCCGGCCCAGTGTCGCCGACATCTTCACCTTCTTGCGCAGTGCGCGGTCCAGGCAGAGCCCGACATCGTCGGAGCCCTCGACCTCGAGCATCAGGTGCACGATGCCGCTCGGCGTCGGCATGGGTAGGAAGGCCAGCGAGTGGTGGCGCGGGTTGCAGCCGAAGAAGCGCAGCCAGGCCGGTTCACCGTCGGCGGGCCGCCCGACCATCTGCGGTGGCAGCCGCATCGAATCGCGCAGCCGGAAGCCGAGCACATCACGGTAGAAGGTCAGCGCGGCCGCATCGTCGGAGGTGCTGAGCACCACGTGGCCGAGTCCCTGTTCGCCCGTGACGAATCGGTGCCCGTAGGGGCTGACCACCCGCCGATGTTCCAGTGCCGCACCGTGAAACGCCTCCAGGGTGTTGCCGGAGGGATCCTCGAACGAGATCAGCTCGTAGACCCGGCGATCTGCCTTCTCCTGTGCGGTGCCCTCCTTGAACGGCACCCCGGCCGCATCCAGCCGGTCCCGAATATCCTGTAGCTCAGCGGCATTGGCGGTCTCCCAGCCGGAGGCCCGCAGCCGATCCTGCTCGCCGGGCACGATGACCAGCCGAGCCGGGAAGTCGTCCATGCGCAGGTACAGCGTCTCGGGATCAGTACCCTTGCCCTCGACCATGCCGAGCACCTTGAGGCCGTATTCACGCCAGGCCGCCATATCGGTGGCCTCGATGCGCAGATACGCCAGTGATCGAATACCCATCACTTCTCCTTCACGCCGGCAAGGAAGTCCGTTGTCAGCTGGTTGAATTCGTCGAACTTCTCCAGCTGGGCCCAGTGCCCGCAACCACCGAAGACGTGCAGCTGCACCCGTGGAATCATCTTCGTCGCAACCAGCGCGCCGTCGAGTGGATTCACCCGATCCTCCCGGCCCCAGATGAGCAGCACCGGCTGGCGCAGCGTATAGGCGTCGCGCCAGATCATGCCCTGCTCGAAATCGGCTCCGGCGAAGGACTTTCCCATCGCCCTGGTTGCGGCCAGTGCCTCGGGCGTACTCGCCGAGGCAAAGCGCTCACCGATCAGCTCATCGGTGATCAGCGACTGATCGAAGACCATGATCCGCAGGAATGCCTCCAGGTTTTCCCTGGTCGGCTCGTGGTTGAACTTCGCGAGGTGCTTCACCCCCTCGGTCGGATCCGGTGCGAACAGGTTGACGCTCAACCCGCCCGGACCCATCAGCACCAGCTTGCCCGCCCGATCCGGATAGTCCAGCGCGAATCGCACCGCGGTACCGCCGCCGAGCGAATTGCCCAGCAGGTGTACGCGTTCGGTGATCTCCAGCGCATCGAGCAGATCCTTCAGCGCCGCGGCGCTGTGCGTGAAGTATTGCGGATGCTCGGTCGGCTTATCCGAGCGCCCGAATCCCGGTTGATCCACGGCGAGCACATGAAAGTCGCGCGCCAGCACCGGGATATTGCGGGCGAAGTTCGACCACGAAGAGGCACCGGGCCCCCCGCCGTGCAGCAGCACGATCGTCGGGCCGTTGCCGACTCCGGCCTCGTGATAGTGCAGGCGCAGATCGGGCCGCGCCTGCGCGTATCGCGAGGTCGATTCGTAGGTGAGTTCGGCTGTCGCGGTCATGCCTAGACCATGCCGTCGGTAACCGGAAGCCCGAACTCGTGCGTGCCGTACATGACATACGCGCGCTCGGGATCATTGGCCGCGTGCACCCGACCGGCGTGCGCGTCCCGCCAGAAGCGCTGCAGCGGAGTGCCGTTCGCGAGCGCGGTGGCACCGGAGGCCTCGAAGAGCTTATCGATCGATGCGATCGCCCGGCCGGTCGCGCGCACCTGGTCGCGGCGGGCCCGCACCCGCAGGTCGAACGGAATCTCCTTGCCCGCCACCAGCAATGCGTATTCGTCGGCGACATTGCCCGACAGCTGACGCCAGGCCGCATCGATATCGCTGGATGCTTCGGCGACGCGCACCTTGGTGAACGGATCGTCCTTGGCCTTCTCACCGGCGAAGGCTGCCCGCACCCGCTTTCCCTGATGTTCGACATGGGCGGCATACGCGCCGTACGCCATGCCGACGATCGGTGTCGAGATGGTCGTGGGATGAATGGTGCCCCAAGGCATCTTGTACACCGGATCGGAGTTCTGTTCCAGACCGGGGGATTTCAGCTCGCTCATCGCGCGGAAGCTGAGGAACCGATGCGACGGCACGAAAACATCTTCCACCACAACGGTGTTGGAGCCGGTGCCGCGCAGGCCGACCACATTCCACACGTCATCGATGCGGTAGTCGGTGCGCGGGATCAGGAAGCTGCCGAAGTCGACCGGCTTGCCGTCCTTGATCACCGGACCGCCGAGCACTGCCCAGGTGGCGTGATCCGAGCCCGAGGACCAGGCCCACGCGCCCTTGACGAGGTAGCCGCCGTCGACGACCGTGCCCGCACCCATCGGGGCGTACGACGAGGAGATCCGGACCTCGTTGTCCTCGCCCCACACATCCTCCTGCGCCTGCTGCGCGAACAATGCGAGGTGCCAGTTGTGCACGCCGACGATGCCCGCCACCCAGCCGGTGGAACCGCAGGCGCTGGCGAGCTTGCGAACCGTGTCGTAGAACACGACCGGATCGGCCGCATGGCCACCCCACTGCTTGGGCTGCAGCAGACGGAAGAAGCCGGTCTCCTGCAGTGCCTTCATCGTTTCGTCGGGGATGCGCCGCAGGTCCTCGGCCTCCTGTGCGCGCTCGCGCAGCATCGGCAACAGTGCTTCGACCCGTTCGGTCACTTCTTGCGTCATCGCGGGAGCCGCTCCTGCCTGGTCGGATTGGTAACCGGTACTCATTTGCCTCTGAGACTAGAACAGGTTCTTATTTATGTCGAGAACGGGTGACCATTAGGGCCATTCGTCACCGATTCGCAGGTGGTCGACTGAATCGCTGGCGTGGAACGCGACATTTTTGTAACGTGTTCTAGTACAGAATGAGGAGGAATCGCGATGGCAGTTACCCCACCGCCGCCGAGCGACGGGCCCGGAGGCGGCAGCGCGCGTAACCCCGGAGGGACCCGGGAGGCGGCAAATCCGACACCGCCGCCGAGCGACGGGCCCGGAGGCGGCAGCGCGCGTAACCCCGGAGGGACCCGGGAGGCGGCAAATCCGGCACTGCGGAGCGGTGCGAAGGTTCGCGAGCTCGATGTGGGCTCCACGCCCACCCGATACGCGCGGGGATGGCATTGCCTCGGTTTGGCGAAGTCGTTCCGCGACGGCAAGCCGCACGCGGTCGAGGTGTTCGGAACCAAGCTCGTCGTCTGGGTCGACAGCAATGACGAAATCCGGGTGCTGGACGCCTACTGCAGGCATATGGGTGGCGACCTGACCATGGGTGAAGTCAAGAACGGCGATATCGCCTGCCCATTCCACGACTGGCGCTGGTCCGGCACCACCGGCAAATGCACCGCGATTCCCTATGCGCGGCGCGTTCCGCCGCTGGCGCGGACCCGCAAGTGGACCACGCTGGAGCGCAACGGCCAACTGTTCGTCTGGCACGATGTCGAGGGCAGCCAGCCGTCGCCGGAGGTGACCATTCCGCACATCGTCGGTCCGTACACCGACGCGGATGGCAACCCGAGCGAACAACTCGACAGCGGGTGGACCGAATGGACCTGGAACTCCCTGCTGATCGAGGGCGCGAACTGCCGCGAAATCATCGACAACGTGGTGGACATGGCCCACTTCTTCTATATCCACTTCGCCTTCCCGACGTACTTCAAGAACGTCTTCGAGGGGCATATCGCCACTCAGTTCCTGGAGACCAAGGGTCGTCCCGATATCGGCATGGCCTCGAAGTACGGCGGCGACACCCTGTTGAAGTCGGAGGCGTCGTACTTCGGGCCGTCTTACATGATCAATCCGCTGGTCAATATCTACAGCGGATACGAGGTCAAGAGTGTCCTGATCAACTGCCACTATCCGGTGACGCAGGATTCGTTCGTGCTGCAATGGGGCGTCTCGTTGGAGAAGCCGAAGGGCGTCGACAGTGAGATGGCCGACAAGCTGGCCGCGAAGATGACCGATGGGATCAGCGTTGGGTTCCTCCAGGATGTCGAGATCTGGAAGCATAAATCCAAGGTCGAGAATCCCCTGCTGTGCGAGGAGGACGGCCCCGTCTACCAGTTGCGTCGATGGTACGACCAGTTCTATGTGGATCTGGCCGACGTGACCGACAAGATGACCCAGCGCTTCGAATTCGAGGTGGATACCACCAAGGCGAATGAGGCATGGGAGGCCGAGGTCGCCGAGAATCTGCGGCGCAAGCGGGAAACGGAAGCGGAAGCAGGAGTCTGATGGCGCCGACCTGGGCAAAAGCACCCGACTTCGCTGACCAACCGGCGCGGCGGGCCGCGGTGCAGGCCCAGACCGTCGTCGACAAGCAGCGCTATCTGGAGGAGGGACTGACACCGCTGCGGTGTCAGTCATGCCAAATCGAAGTGTTGGTCCGGAAAAGTTCGACGCACCAGACTTCGGTGCAGTGGACCGAGAATCCGGCCGCGCGCTGCCCGGTCTTCGCCAGGCTCAGCGCGCAGGGTTACGGGCCGGGGCGCCCGGAATCCTGCGCGCAGTTGGAGAAGACGATCAAATGGGCCGTCGACGAGGGTGTACTGGAAATCGACTGATCAGTCGATGGTGCAGTCGGCGAAGTCGAATCCCGGCGAAACGATGCAGCTCATGAGCGTGTGATCAGCGCCGGCCGGGCGCGCGGCCTGACTGACCCAGCACCAACGCCCCACCCGATGCCGTAGCCCCAACTCATCCGAGCGCACCGTATGCCGTGCCGACTGCGCACCCAGCAGCGATAAAAGTAGATCGCGGTCGCGCTGGCCCGCGGTCAGGTCAGAAGAGGGTGGGTTCACCGAAGCCGGGGGTGCGTTCGATTTCCAGAAGACGTTGTTTGGTGGTGATGCCGCCGGGAGCGGAGAACCCGGTGAGGGCGTGATCGGCGGCCAGGACGCGGTGGCAGGGGATGATCAGGGGAATCGGGTTGCGGCCGAGGGCCTGTCCGACGGCTTGGGCTGCGCCGGGGGCGCCGATGCGGTCGGCGATCTGGCCGTAGCTGAGGGTGCGGCCCGGATCGATGGCGCGGGTGACTTCGTAGACGGCGCGGTGGAATTCCGGAATTCCCTTGATGGTCACGGGAATCCAGCGCAGATCGTCGAGTTCGCCGGCGAGGTGGGCCCGGATGTGCGCGATAGCATCGGCGATCGGGCCGGTGGGTGTCGCCTCCGGAATTTTCTCGGCGTCCGGAATTCGGCTGCTCGGACGCATGATCCGGGTCCGCGTCGCGGCGGGGCTCGCCTCCGGCAGTCCGAATCGGAAGACGAAGTCGTCGGTCCAGGCGATCGCGCAGGTGCCGATCGCGGTGTCGAACAGCGCCGACCCGGTGACCGAGCGAGCGGAAGCACTCATACGGTCAGTGTGCACTGCGGGTCCGACAACTTCGAGCAGACCAGTCCAGTTTTCCGGAACTGGCCTTGGCCCCACCGACGGTCGACTTCACGGCACCGCAACCCGGGTTCGAGATCCGGCGCTGCCCGGCCCGTTCGGGATGCGCGCGGGCGGCAACATCCGGATCCGGCACGTCGCCACGGCCGTAGATTGCCGTGAGATCCGCGTATTGGCGCTGGTTTTCGTAGTACGAGGGCGACCATTCGGTCAACGGTCCCGGCGCGCGGAACCGATCGAGGCGGAAGCCATCGCTCGGGCGTCGCGGTCCGAACCGGTGGACGAGATAGGCGAAGGCAGCGATCACGAGCAGGGTGGCGAGGGCGGTCATGCGAGCCAGGGTGCGCCCACTGGCCTTGCCATTAAATATCCACTCGGCCAATACTGGACTTTATGTCGACGAGAGTTATCGGTGCCGCCAGCCTTGCCCGTGATCTGGGGAGCTGGCGCAGTGCCGACGAGAACGGCGAACCGGGGGAGCGCCGGTCGACGCGCCCGGCCTATCTGGCTCTCGCCGAAGGTATCCGTCTGCTCATCCACGATGGCCGCGCACCGCTCGGCGTCGCCCTGCCGAGTGAGCGCGACCTGGCCGCGACCCTCCGCGTCAGCCGTACCACCATCACCTCTACCTACAGCCTGCTGCGCGAACACGGTTATCTGATCAGCCGCCAGGGTTCGCGAAGCACCGTCGCCCTCCCGCGCGACGTGCAGCACGACGGCAGCAAACCGGCCCGCAGCATCCTCGCGATGATGGCGCAACCGGAACTGCCGACCGTCGATATGACCTATGCCGCGATGGCCGCGCCGCTGGAAATGCAGGAGGCGTACTCCGTTGCGCTGCAGGGGATTCCGGCCTATCTCGGCACGCACGGTATGGATCCGATCGGCGTGCTCGCGCTACGCGAAGCAGTGGCCCGCCGCTACACCGAGCGCGGCCTGCCCACCGAACCGGACCATATCCTGGTCACCCTCGGCGCTCAACACGGCCTGCGTCTGCTGCTGAATGTGCTCACCGCACCCGCGGCCCGGGTGCTCATCGACCACCCGACCTATCCCAATGCCATCGAGGCGATCCGCGATGTCGGCGCCCGTCCGGTGCCGGTGCCGCTGCGCCCCGAATCTCCGGAATCCGGCTGGGATCTCGATGGAATCCGCAGTGCCGCAAGACAAACCGCGGCCACCCTGGCCTACCTGGTGCCGGACTTCAATAACCCGACCGGCCTGCTGCTCGATGCCGAAGGCCGCGCCGAACTGGCCGCCATCGCCCGCGAGACCCGGATGACCGTGGTGATCGACGAATCGATGGTGGATCTGAGCCTGACCGACCGGACCGCGCCCCCGCCGGTCGCGGCCTTCGCCAAGGGCAGCGAGATCATCACCATCGGCTCGGCCTCGAAATCCTTCTGGGGTGGTCTGCGCGTCGGCTGGATACGCACGAACCAAACATTGATAACGAAACTGCTCGGCATCCGCTCCACCGTCGACCTCGGTACGCCCGTCATGGACCAGTTGGCCACCATCCACCTGCTCGAACATGCCGACACCGTCCTCACCCGCCGGCGCGACCAACTCCATGCCCAGCGTGCGACCCTGCTCGCCACGCTCGCCGAACACCTCCCGGACTGGCGCACAATCGTCGGCGACGGCGGCATGTCGGTGTGGGCGCAACTACCGGCCCCGGTCTCGACGGCACTGGCCGCCACCGCCCCCAACCACGGTGTATTGCTCGCCGCCGGACCGAGGTTCGGTGTCCAGGGCGCCTTCGAACGCTTCATCCGCCTGCCATTCACCCACTCCGAACCCGAACTCCGCCTCGCGGTGAAGTCCATTGCCGCCGCCTACGAAGCCCTCACACCCCGCGCCGCTGACCCGCTCCAACCCATCACCTGTTACTGACCGGGTGCAAGATCGAAGTCATGGATCTCATTTCGGGACCGTGCGTCCCCGATAGTGTCGACGGTTTCCGCGAGTTGGCGGGCGCACGGTTGGGCGCATTTCCGTTTACGGAAATTGCCGACGCACCGGGTATTCGTCGGGCGGCGGTGTTGCTGTGCGTGGTGACGGTAGAGGGTCCGCCGTCGGTGATGGTCATCATGCGCGCGCATCGCGGCCGCAATGCCGGGCAATGGGCATTGCCGGGTGGGCGGGTCGACGAGGGGGAAACGGTTGAACAGGCGGCGATACGTGAGCTACATGAAGAACTCGGACTGACCGCGACCCCGGCCGATCTGCTCGGCCGGCTCGACGACTTCCCCGCCGCATCGGGCTTCGTCATTACCCCGATCGTGGCGGCCCTCGCCGACGCGTCCGGGCTGCGGCCGAGCCCGGACGAGGTCCACTCGGTTCATCTGGTGGATCTCGCCCGGCTGGCCGCCGCTGATGTCCCGCACTGGGTGCACCCGAAAGATGCGGTGCGACAACAGGATCTGCGGGCCGAAGCCCCTTCGGTCACCGCCGAAGGCCCAGGTCTACTACAGATGCGCCTTGCGGAGAACATGACCATCCACGCGCCGACCGGCGCGATGCTCTGGCAGTTCCGCGAACTCCTGCTGCTGGGCCGCGAACCCGCCGCCGCCCGCATCGCGCACTTCGCCCAGCCGGACTGGACGCGCCACTGATCGCGAATTGTCAATCCGTCCAGACGGATTCGAACGGCGTCGCCGCACTGGGCGGCGGGGTGGGCGTACCGGTGGGGGTGCGGGAGAAGCGCGGTGCCGGCGCATGCTGGACGACACCGTCGATCTCGATCAACCCGGTGCGGGCGACAATGTGCGGATTCTGTTCTGCCTCGGTGAATGTCAGCACCGGCGTCGTGCACGCATCGGTACCATCGAAGATCGCGGCCCATTCGTCCCGGGTCTTGGTCTTGAACTTCTCCGAGAACAGCTTCTTCAGCTGATCCTGGCCATTCGGATCGAGCTGCGCCGGCAGGCCCTCGGGATCGATCTCCAAGCCCTGCAACAGTTCCGCGTAGAACTGCGGCTCGATCGCCCCGACCGCCATGTACTTGCCGTCCGAAGTCTCGTACGTGTCGTAGAACGACATACCGGTATCGAGCAGATTGGTGCCACGCTCGTCGGACCACAGGCCCACGCCGCGCATACCCCAGATCATGTGCGAAAGGGCAAGCGCCCCATCGATCATCGCCGAATCGATGACCTGTCCCTTACCGGAACTCTGCCGCTCGACCAGGGCCGCGAGAATGCCGAATACCAGGAACATCGAACCGCCACCGAAGTCGCCGACCATATTCAGCGGCGGCACCGGACGCTCACCCTTGCGGCCGATGGCGTGCAGCACACCGGTCAGCGAGATGTAGTTGATGTCGTGTCCGGCGCGATCGGCCAGCGGGCCGTGCTGACCCCAGCCGGTCATCCGCCCGTAGACCAACCGCGGATTGCGCGCGAGTACGGCATCCGGGCCGAGGCCCATGCGCTCGGTGACACCGGGCCGAAAGCCCTCGATCAGCACATCGGCCTTCTCGGCGAGCGTGAGTACCTTTTCGATATCCGCCGGATCCTTCAGATTGGCCTCGACGATGGTGCGCCCGCGCCACTGCGGCCGCTCCATGAAGCCGGGCAGCATATTGGGCCGCTGAATCCGCACCACATCGGCGCCGAGGTCGGCCAGCAGCAGTGCCGCATGCGGACCGGGGCCGATGCCGGCCAGCTCGATGACCTTGATGCCCGCGAGCGGGCCCAGTTCGGCGGTGGATGGTGTGCTCACGCGCTACCTCGGTTCGTCGTTGATCAAGCGCTCCCCGGGCGCGCCCGCGAGGCTGTATTGACTGTATGACAATAACGCTGAAGCCGCATCACCGCCCTGTTCCGCGCGGCCTTCAACGACATCGCCTGCGGCCCAACGACAACACCTCCGGAAACGGTGCATTGCTCTCGAGCCCCGAGGTGTTGGTTCGCTAATCGGATGTGAGTTGCTCGAGTCCGTCGGGGGTATACAGACGTACCGCTCGAACCGCGGCGGCGACCGCTACGAGCGGGGGTATGCGATGGCCGTGTCCGCCGTTCGCCGACCATGCGAGGCCGGGTCCCGAAACGGGGGGCAGGGGCCATGCGGCGCGGCCGACGTGGAGCACCGCGCCACAGTGTTGGAGGTACTCAATGGCCCGGTCGGCTTTGCTGACGCCGGTGACGAGCCGGATATGGCGCCCGACCGGACCATCGATAGCGATGGTGGGTCCCGACAGGCCGTTGTCCTGGAAAAACAACTCCACCCCGATTCGCAGCGGAGCGGGTAGCTCGATTCCGGCGCGGTCCACTCCGAATGTCACCACGAGCGTGTCGCCGGCGTGGCTGATCGACCAATCGAACCGGTTGGCCGTGGTGGTGGTGGGTTCGGCGGCCGTGGATGTCAATGGATTCGTCGGTGTCGTAATCAGTGTTTACTCCCTTTTCGGGCATCGACAGTGTTCGTGGAACGCGCATATGCCCAGACGTCGGTGGTGGGACGCCATATTGTTACGCTGGCCGATCGGTTGGGGGAGAGCATCGGGCATTCGCCTCGCCCCAGGTCTGCTATCTGGAGTCCAGGTTTCGTTCGAGCGGATTTCGTGGACCGGAAGACCCGTTTCGGCTGATGTCTTCGAAATCGAGCAAACGGTAGCTCAGAACCAACCGCTCGGCACGTCGCTAATGCATGGCTATCAAATGAGTCATTGAAAGAAATTTAATTAAGATCGATCCGGTAAATCTGTGAACTGGATGTACCTCCCAGCTAGAGTCTCTGGCTATGACTGATGTGCAGGTAGGCGGCGGGTATGCCTTTGCGCGAGATATGTGGGCAACTGAACGGTTATGGCTGTCACGGTCCGTGCGAGCCATCCTCGTCGGACTCGCCGGCCAACTGAGCGGGCTCGGACCACAGGCATCGACTCGCTATGAAGACGGTGAGCTGGAATTCGTGGAGGCGCGTGAGTTCCAACTAGCCCTGCTGCGAGTGCACAGTGTGCTAGCGAGCGAGATCGACGCCGGGATGTTGGAAGCTGCCGCTGCCGCCCTCGACCATACGGCCGGGCTGGGCGACGTCGCCTCCGTCACGGGTCTGGACCGGGCGCATGCGTATCAGCGCTGGGGCGCCCTCACCGCGGTCGGTGAACGTATTGCGCTCATCATCTCGCAGCCGTGGCCGGATGCCGGGCCGTCTGCCCTCCGGTCCCCCGAAGCGCTCTACGAGCGAGATCGGCGATGGTGGCGGGTGAGCAGCGCCGCGAGACGCAACGCCCACTACGCCATCGTTGTCGTCGACCGACTGGTCCAGCGGGTATACGCGATCGACCCAGACGGTTGGCAGCATGATGCCACAGGAACACGCTGGGAGTTCCAGGCATTCGGGTCCGAACCGCTATCGCAGATCCACGTGGACCGTGCATACCGAAAGGGTCACCTACCGGTCCAATTGGGCGACCCCTATCCCGCCCGGCTGGACCGCGCGTGCGTCCCCAGTTATTTCTCGGATGGGCACGATGGCGACTGAGGCGCGGACATCGATGCCATCCCGCATCGCAATCCGATGTCAGCGAACGCTGGCGAAGAAGCGAACTTCCGGTATGCACGTTGCCTGATTTCCCGACATTTGCTCGCACCCATCACCTAATTCTCGGCGTGAAGCTGGTCAGGACATTGCGGCTGTGCTTGTGTGTTGGCTCATAGCCGCCGGCCTACGGCCGCGCACTTCAGTAGGTCCGTCTCGTTTGCCTGGTCCATGAAATAGAAAAGGACATTTCGTGATCGAAATCTCGCGCATCGCGGCGATCGCTATCGCATGCGTTGCAGCAATCGCGCCGGTAACCGCCCGCGCGGAAGCACCCGCCGAACATGACATCGAGTACAAGGTCACCTCGGTGGACCGTGTTGTGACAACCACGCTATCGGGAGGGACCTTCGCGCTCGACCACGATCACAACTCGTTCACGATTCGTAATGAGAGCGGCGCCCCCGTGATGGTCGTGCCAACACGATTCACCGTGGGCGACAAGGTGCTCACGGTCGACTCAGCACTCAGCAAAGACGCGAAGGAGCTGCGGTTGACGCCCGGTGAGCTGCGTCCCGCCGCCGCGCCGACCGCGAAGCCGGTCGCATCGCCCGTCGAGAACCAGGCCGCGCTGTCGGAGTTCGCGACCCGATTCGGGCTCGCCACCACGATCGGCACATTCGTCGGCACCGCGATCGGCCTGGTCGTCGGAGGCGTTACCGGATGCCTTATCGGTTTGCCGCTGTTCGCGGTGGGCTGCATACCTGCCGCGATCGCTGGTGCGGGGATCGGCGGCGTTCTGGGGACAATCGCTGCCGGGGGACCGGTCCTGGCGCTTTCGGCCATGGAGCTGCTCGAAACGCTCAACGCGCCCGACGGTACGAGTAAATGGGCGCAGAACTCTTCGCTGAAACCTGCGAGTTAGTTGATCGGCTGCGCGATGTCATCAGAAGCGATATAGCGCCGACAGGGGGCAGCCAGGTATTTGCCCGATTCTCGGCGAATACTGCGGCGACCACCGTGGGCTGCCGCAAACGGCAACGCAGCGATCATCGCCCGCATGATCCACCTCGATGTGAAAAAGGTCGGCAGCATCCCTGACGGAGTCGGCTGGCGCCGGAAACCGGCGACCAGTCAGCCGACTCCACGTCGGCGTCACCAACCTCGCTGCTCATACGTTCAGCTGAGCGCGTTGTCCAGATCGCTGAGCAGATCCTCGACATCCTCGAGTCCCACCGATATCCGGACGACGCCGTCGGAGAGCCCGATGGTGGCGCGACCTTCGGGGCCCATGGCGCGGTGGGTTGTGGTGGCTGGATGGGTGATGAGGCTTTTGGCGTCGCCGAGGTTATTGGAGATATCGATGATGCGCAGGCGGTTGAGGACCTCGAAAGCGCGCTTCTTGGCCTCGCTGGCGGGCGCGTTCAGTTCGAAGGTGACCACGGTGCCGCCGCCGCTCATCTGGCTGGTCGCCACGTCGTGCTGTGGATGCGATTCCAGATACGGGTAGCGCACCCACGAGACGGATTTGTTGCCCTCGAGGAAGCGCGCGATGCGCAGTGCGGATTCGGTCGAATGACGCACGCGCAGCGGCATGGTCTCCAACCCCTTGAGCAGGGTCCAGGCATTGAACGGGCTCAATGCCGGACCGGTATGGCGCATCAGGTTTTTCACCGGACCGTCGATGTAGTCATGGGCGCCGAGGATCGCACCACCGAGTACCCGGCCCTGACCATCGATGTGCTTGGTGCCCGAATACACCAGCACATCCGCACCGAGTTCGAAACCGCGCTGCAGCAGCGGCGTGGCAAAGACATTGTCCAGCACGACTTTCGCGCCGGCGGCATGGGCGAGTTCGGTCACCCGACGCACGTCGACAAGCGTCTGCATCGGATTGGCCGGTGTCTCGAAGAAGACGGCCTGGGTCGGCACCGAAAGCGCCTGCTCCCACTGATCCAGATCATCGCCGTCGACGAAGACCGTTTCCACACCCCAGCGCGGCAGAATCTCGTTGCACACCACGAAGCACGAGCCGAACAGGCTGCGCGCGGCCACAAGTCGGTCACCGGCGCCCAAAAGCGCACCGAGTGCGGTGAATACCGCGGACATACCGCTCGCGGTCGCGAAACAGGCTTCGGCGCCGTCGAGCAGCCGCAGCCGCTCCTCGAACATGGCCACCGTCGGGTTGCCGTAGCGGGAATAGACGAAATGTTCGATATCGCCGGTGAACGCGGCCTCGGCCGCTTCGGCGCTCTCGTAGACGAAACCCGAGGACAGATACAGTGCCTCGGCGGTTTCCTCGAATCCCGAGCGGCGCAGGCCACCTCGCACGCCGAGCGTCGCGGGACCGACGCCTTCGGGCAGCGGCTTATCGAACGCACCGCCGGTGATCATGACTGCCGCCACGGCAGGCCGGTGGCGCGCCACCCCGAGCCGCCACGATGTCCGAACTCGTCGATCGGGCCTTCGAAGCCCTCCAGCACATTGAACGACGGGGCGATGCCCGCGCCGGTCGCGGCTTTCGCCGCACCGATGGAACGCTGTCCGGAGCGACAGAGGAAGACGACGGGTGCCGCCGGATCGCGACCCTCGAGCGCCGTGGTCAGCTGCTCGACGAACTGACCGTTGCGGGCGCCTGAGCTGTCGACCCATTCGATCAGCACCGTCGGTCGCTCGATCGAACTCGTATCCGGAACACCGACGAAACGCCATTCGGCCTCGGTGCGCACGTCGACCAAGACGGCTTCGGGGTTGTCTTGCAACAACTCCCACGCCTGCCGCGGGGTGATGTCACCGGCATATGTCATGCGATCCTCCTGTGAATCCACGCTTGCCGCACCTGGGTTTCGGTGCGCGGCCAGGTCGTCACCCGGAGCACCCCACCGCGGAGGAGGGTTGCCGACCAGCCAGCCGGGGCTTGGCGCTGGTACTCATGACCTGAAAATGAGATTGCCTGGGCATGGGCGGCCATGTCAAACCCCAGTTCGCGTCGCGCGTGCGCAATCAACCGCAGACGATCCAGCGGTCTCCGGAACGGGTCAGATCCCAGGTCGCCGGTGTTTCGCGGCCGTCGACCGCGATGGTCACCGTCGCCTTGGCCTTATCGCCGTCGACCATCGCATGCTCAATCTTGGTGACTTTGATCGACTTTCCGGCCGCGGCGCCACCGAACTGATGCATGAGCGGTGTCTTGCTCTCGTCGAATCCTGGACAGGCAACACCGGGTGGCGGCGTGTTGTCGGTGGTGGCGCGGGCCTCCGCGTAGCGCTGCACCGCGGCGGCGATCTTGTCCGATTCTGTGACATTTTTCTCAGCGGGCGAGAGCACTGCACCGAGCACGATCGCGATCAGTACGACAGCGGCGAAGACGGCCGCTGCCATGAACGGCGCGATGGAGCGACGATCGGTCTGATCGACCTCGATTACCGGTTCTGCATCGGTGCCCTGCTGCTCTGTCATGGGTCGATCATCCCTGGTGGGCGGCGGTATCCGGCATTCGGCCCCTGGCCGCCCCGGATATCCGGCACGCGCGGATTCGATAGATGTCGGCGGAGCGGGTAGTCACGGTAGGTGAGTCGGGCAGCGAACACCCGGTGTACGCACTGCCGCAGGGTGCGCGGTATGCCACCGATAGAATCGCGAGGCTGCGGTCCTGCTGTCATAGCCGAGATGGCCGCCTGCCCGCATCGTCAGGTGCGACCGAAAGGATGCGTCAAGTTAGCCTAAGCTAAGACTGACGCTGTTGAACGCTTCGACCATAAGGGTGCGCGTAAAGATGACCGAACACAGTGCAGAGTCGACTAGCGGTGCACACGGGCCCTCCGTGGTTACGCAGGCTGCCCGGCCTGACGCGCACACCGCTGGGACTCGCCCGCTTCGCATCGCGATCGTAGGCGCGGGACCGGCCGGTATCTATGCCGCCGACGCGTTGATGAAGTCCGATGCCGAGGTGAGCATCGACCTGTACGAGCGCATGCCGGCGCCGTTCGGGCTGATCCGTTATGGCGTCGCGCCGGACCACCCGCGCATCAAGGGCATCATCACCGCGCTGCACAAGGTGCTGGACAAGCCCCAGGTCCGCCTGCTCGGCAATATCGACTACGGCACCGATATCACCCTCGACGATCTGCGCGCGTTCTATGACGCGGTGATCTTCTCCACCGGCGCCAATGCCGACCGCGCACTGCCGATTCCCGGTATCGACCTGGACGGCAGCTACGGTGCGGCGGACTTCGTGTCCTGGTACGACGGCCATCCGGATGTGCCCCGCACCTGGCCGCTGGAGGCGGAGAAGGTCGCGGTCCTCGGTGTCGGCAATGTCGCGCTCGATGTGGCGCGTGTGCTCGCCAAGACCGGCGACGAGCTGCTGCCGACCGAGATCCCGCCGAACGTCTACAACGGTCTGAAGGCCAATAAGGCGATCGAGGTGCACGTCTTCGGTCGCCGCGGGCCTGCTCAGGCCAAGTTCACCCCGCTCGAGCTGCGCGAGCTCGATCATTCCCCGACCATCGAGGTCATCGTCGATCCCGAGGACATCGACTACGACGAGGGCTCCGAGGCCGCGCGTCGGCACTCCAAGCAGGTCGACATGATCTCCAACACCCTGGAGCAGTGGGCCATCCGCGATGTCGGCAATCGGCCGCACAAGCTGTTCCTGCACTTCTTCGAATCCCCCGCCGAGATCCTCGGCGAGGACGGCAAGGTCGTCGGCCTGCGCACCGAGCGCACCCAGCTCGACGGCACCGGCAATGTCAAGGGCACCGGCGTGTTCAAGGACTGGGAGGTGCAGTCCGTCTACCGCGCCGTGGGTTACCTGTCGCAGAACCTCACCAACCTGCCGTTCGACGATCAGGCCGGTGTCGTCCCGAACGAGGCCGGACGCGTCCTCGCCGATGAGGCCGCCGACGGTCCGGACCGCTACCTGCCCGCCACCTACGTCACCGGCTGGATCAAGCGCGGTCCGGTCGGCCTCATCGGCCACACCAAGGGCGACGCCAACGAGACCGTGGCCTGCCTGCTCGACGACAGCGTGAACTTCACCCCGGCCGCCAAGCCGGAACTGGATGCGGTCACCGACTTCCTCGAGGGCAAGGGCATCCCGTTCACCACCTGGCAGGGCTGGTACCGCCTCGACGCCCACGAGCGCGCCCTCGGTGAGCCGGAGGGCCGCGAGCGCGTCAAGGTCGTCGAGCGGGAGGACATGCTGCGCGCCAGCGAGCCGCACAAGGTCTAGTGCGAATGCCACCGGGGGTGACCGTGACCTCCTGTGGCGCTGCACAATCCGACCCAGCCGCCGCAGCGCAAAATCTGTCGGGTCCGCGGCAGCAAAAATTCCGTCACTGAGGCATTCTGTACAAGTGTTCGATGCCCATCTCCACATCTTCGACCCGCGGTTCCCGCTGGCCGAGAACGAGGGCTACCTGCCCGACCCGTTCACCATCGCCGATTATCGAAAGCGCATGTCGCGCTTCGATATCGGCGGCGGTGCCGTGGTCAGCGGATCTTTCCAAGGCACCGACCAGACCTATCTGAAGGCGGCGCTGGCGGAGCTCGGCGAGGGCTGGGTCGGCGTCACCTCGCTGGACCCGGACGCCACCGATGACGAGATCATCGAACTCGATCGGATCGGTGTGCGGGGGCTGCGGTTCAATGTCAAGCGCGCGGCCGCGGATATCACCGCGATGACGCTGCAGGCATTGCGTGCGCACGACCTCGTCGGCTGGCATGTCGAGGTCTATATCGACGGCACCATGCTCCGCTCGATGGAGCCGGTGATCTCGAAGCTGCCGGTGCTCTCCATCGACCACCTCGGTATGTCCGAGGAGGGGCTGCCCTATCTGCTGGGTCTGGTGGATCGTGGGGCGCGGGTCAAGGCGACGGGTTTCGGGCGGGTGCAGATGAAGGTGGCTCGTACGCTGCGCCGGATCCACGCGGTCAATCCCGAGGCGCTGATGTTCGGTACCGATCTGCCCGGCACTCGCGCGGGACGGCCGTTCCGGGATTCCGATGTCGATCTGATCTGCGATGTGGTCGGCAGCGATATGATCAAGGTGCTCGAGGACAACGCGCGGGCGTTCTATCGACTGCCCGCCCGCGAGCGCGCGATTCCGGCCGATCCGACGCCGACCCTGCCGATCCATCGCACCGAACTGCCGACGTTGCCGCTGCGGCGTGATGAACTGCCGAAACTCGAACCGGCGGATACGATTCCGTTTACGATTCCGTTCCCGATCATCGAGTGAGGACGGGTCGTCTCGCTGTTCACCGTCCGCGGATAGCCGTGACCAGTCCGGACGCGAGTCCGGTGCTGTCGCTGATGGCCCGGAGCGACTCAGGCTGATGCTGCTGTCAAAAACGGTACGAATGGGGGAATCTCGTCGGGATCGCACTCGATCGCGACGAAACGGGGCCCGGCATGCCCGGTATGCCCGGACAGCGCGGCGCGCAACTCATCCAACCCACGCACCGCATGACAAGGCAGCCCTGGGAACATCGCTGCCATCCCTTCGGCCAGCATTGCGTGGGTGAAACGGTTGCGGTCGTCGTCGTTTCGACCGTACAGCCGCTCCCGCACCACACACATGGCATGCGCGTTGTTATTGAATATCACGAACGTGATCGGCAACGCATGCTCTATTGCGGTGTGCACTTCCATGCCGTGCATGAAAAACGAGCCGTCACCGGCGATAACGTAGGTCGGGCGTCGGGTGGCGAACGCGGCGCCGATCGCGGCGCCGAAGCTGTAACCCATGCCGCCCATGCCCAACGCCAGTCCGAACCGGGCGTCTACGGGTAGGTCGAGGTAGTGCACCGCCGCCGCACCGGTGTTGCCCGCGTCCGCGAAGATCGCACTGCTTGCGGGCAACAGTTCGGAAATTGCCTCCATCGCCTCCCGGTAACGTAGCCCCGGCCCATGCGTGGCGGGCGCGCGCAACCGGACCGGAGCAGCGGGTAGGTCGGAACTGAAAGCCTGCTCTGATTCGATTGCGCTGCTTGCCCTTTGCCGCAATGCCGCAGTGAGCTGTGGCAAAGCGGCAGCCAAATCCGGGGCGGCGGCGTAGACGGCGGGTACGTAGGGCGGCTGCGCTCCGACACAGGCGACCGGGGCATCACCGAGCGGGATCTGCGCTACCACCGGCAACTGGGTGCCCACCAGCAGACACAAGGCGGCTGTCTGCGCCATATGGACCAATTCCGGGTGACCCATTGTCCCCACGACACCGCAGTAACCCGGCTCGCGCGGACCATAGACATCCTTTCCATCCGGAGTCACACCGACCGCGGCGTCCAACGTCGCCACCAGATCGCGCAGCGCGTCACGCGCGTCGTCACGCGCCACCTGATCTCCCGCAATCACCAGGATCTTGCCGGTCGCCCGCGCTGTGTCCAGTGCCGCGCATACCGCGGCCAAGTCGGACGGATCCCCGGCCGGGCGCGATGGCAGCCGCAACTGCCCCGGTCGCGCTCCGATCGGCGAGCGTTGTATGTCCTTCGGCAGCAACAGCACCGCCGGTCCGCCGCCGTAGGCAGCTTCGACCGCGGCCACGAACTGTTGTGGAAGGTCCGTCGCGTTGTCAACGCGCGCGCAATAGCGCGACACTGCGCCGAACAGTCGCACCGCATCGATGCTGCCCGCCCGACCGCTTGTGTCTTGGAAAGCGCCGTTGCCCTCTAGATTCCGTGGCGGCTGCCCGACCAGCGCGAGTACCGGCACCTGCGAAGCGAACGATTCCGCCAGCCCGGCAACGAGGTTCATCGCGCCACCGCCGGACGTCGCCACCACGACGCCCAACCCGCCGGTGGCGCGGGCGTATCCGTCGGCCATCGTGGCTGCCGCGAATTCGTGCTTGGCGACCACACCATGGACACCGGCGCCGCTGTCCGGGGCGTAATAGGCGGCCGCATCGTAGACGTCCTCGATATTCGCGCCGTCCATCCCGAAGAAGTGCCGAACACCCAACTCGGCGCATCCACGCACGAGGTAGTCGGCCACTCGCCAGTCTTCCATGCCGAGTAGGCCGTCAGCTGTCGAGAAGAAGGTGTGGGCCGACCGGCAGCCGACTACTGTGTCGGTACTCCAGAATGGCCTTGAGATTGTCGAATTCGATGGTATGGCCCGCGCCGAAGATTCCCCACATGTCGCCGACCCACCCCTTGCGGTCTGCCGGGGCTGTTTGCGGATAAGGGTTTTCGCTGTAGTAGGGGTGCCGGCAGTTGGTCCACATCACCACGGAGCCGGGGCGTTTGAGGACCAGTTCGGCCGGGACGACTCGCATCAAGTAGATCATCCAGAGGTCGCGCCCCTGATCCCACGCGCAGTGGTAGTCGACGGTCAGAGCCTCGGCGTTGGCGACAACTTTCATGAAGATCTTGGTATCGACGCCGAGCGAGTCAACGCCTTGGTATAGATCCGGCACATCGGTCGGTTCGAAATCGCGCGTGCTGTAGGTCCATTCCGACAAGCTATGAATATTTGCGAGGTATTCGTAGGTATCTTGCGGCGGGCAATCGATGTAGTTCTGGACAGTGCAGTATTTGCCATAGATATCGTCATACGAGTAAGCGTCCTGCGTCAGGGCGGCGCATCTTGCCATTAGCTCTTCGGCACCGATCTGTTCTCCCCGAACCAGTCCTGGAATGTCGGAAAGCTGTTGCTCATCGATCTTCATGCGCCGCAGAGTACACCGCTATCGAGTGGAATGTGCGGTTGTCGTCAGTAGGTCGGTTTGAGAGCTGGATGGCATGAAACCCCCTAGTAGGGACCGGGATTCGACTCGCACATGCCGATGCCGTTCGGCGGCAAGCCAGCCCCTTCCCGTGAATGGGAACGGTCGATCCATGGGGCTAATATCCCGCAGTACCGCTCTCGCACGGGGCGCGCCGACCGATATACCGAGAAGTTCAAGAAAATTTAATTGAACGGCAACGTAATGCCGATGTGCAGACTTTGTCATGCCGTGCACAAGCCTGCAATAAGATTCGGAAATCCCTAGGAGCTGATAGTGAGTCCGTCCTTTTCCGACTTGCCGACCGGCCATCAGACGATGCTGTTGGCTCACCGTGCCATGGTGACCGATCTACCACGGATCGCCGATTCCGCTTCGCGGTTGGCCGAGACCCCGGATCCGACGCGTGCCGCCGCACTGCGTGGCTATGTCGATCGGGTGCATGCACTGATCGCCCACCACCACGAGGGCGAGGATGGGTTCCTCTGGCCCCGGTTGCGAAGCCTCGGTGCCGACGAGGACGCGATCGGCCGCCTCACTGCCGAGCACGAAGAGTTGGACAAGTTTCTTGTCGAATGGCACCGGGCGGCAGAGCATTTGGGCGACGGTGGTACTGCGGCGACCGAGCTGGCTCGCCGCACACTGGAGGTGCACCAACGACTGGTCGTCCATGCCGCGGACGAGGAGGAGGAGTTGGCAGGCAGGCTCGCCCCGGTTCTCGACAATGCCGTGTGGAAGGGCTTCGAGACCCACATGCGCAAGACGGCCCCGCTCTGGACGCTGCGATTCATGCCTGCCTGGCTACTGACCGTGGCCGCACCGGACGAACAGACCGGAGTGCCCGCCCTGCCGGTGGCGCGGCTCTTCCGCGGCTGGCTCGAACGCCAGCAGCGCGCCGCCCTCGGCTAGGCCGTACGACGGCATCTCGCACCACAATTCGACACCAAGGCCGAGCCCGCTCCCGCGGGTCCATTACCGAATCCGACAGCATCCCAAGCCCTTCCGGGGATGGGAATAGATGATTTGTGGACAGACTATGCACAAAGTCAATCGCGCCATCCGGTTTACGCCAAGTGTGCGATTCCGCGTTCTCGCGATAGCGCTCATACCCAGCTTGTCGCTGCTGCTTGTCGGCGGCGGCACGGCCGGATACCTGTTGAACAAAGCCAACGACATCAAGTCCTGGTCGACCGCCGCCACCCAAACAGCCGGTCCTGCATTGAACTTCGTCGAAGCGGTGCAGCAGGAGCGCCGCACCAGCATGCTTGTGCTGGCAGGCGATGAGTCGGCCGCCGCGGGCCTTGCGGCCGAGCGGGGTCGACTCGACGGCGCGATTCCCCCGATGATGGTCGCAGGCGACGCCTTGATCAAACTGTTCGAGGGGTCGGTGGGCGATGCCGTTGTGCAGATGCAGGCGACGTTCGGTCAGCTACCGCTGATACGGCAGCGCGTCGACCTGAAGGCAGCTCAGGTCGACGAGGTCTACGACTACTACAACAAGGTCATCCAAACGGTCATCGTCGCTGGGCGACTGGCAGCGCGCACGGCCAAGGTGCCCGAGGCCGCCAATGAACAGGACACGCAGGTAGGCCTTTTCGAAAGCGCCGAGGCGATGTCCCGCAGTAGCGCTTTGGCGGCTGCGGCGGCGATCCAGGGCGGATTCGCTCCTTCGCAACAAGTGGAGTACAGCAAACTCGTCGGGTTCTACCGCGCAGAACTCGACAATCGGCAAGTTCAGTTGCCCCCAGACGAGATGGCCAAATATCAAGCGCTGGTGTCGAGTCCAGCGTGGCTGCGGATGGGAACGCTCGAGGACGGCCTGCTCCGACGCGCGATCGTGACTGAGATTCCTTCTGTTCCAGCGGGTGCGTCTGTTCCTGGGGCTGCGTCTGTTCCTGGGGCTGCGTCTGTTCCTGGGACTGCGACCGCTCCAGGGACTTTGTCCGCTCCGGGGCCTTCCTCGTCGACAGGGAATTCCACTGGTCAAGGGACTGCGTCCGCGACGGGGAATTCCTCGAATGGCAGCACAAACCAAGTTGGAACCTCGGTGAATGCCACCGGACCCGCGTCGACGCCACCGATGCCGCCCCTCGCCGGGTGGAAGGATGCGGCCGAGGAGGTCAGCTCTGAGCTGCGCGGGTTGTGGAACTCGCACTTGCGCTATGCCGGAGGCGTGGCCGAGCGGGAAGGCAATCGGTTATCCCGTCAATCCATCGAGGGTGGCGTGGCCGTGTTGGGGTTGTCGCTGATCGCATTCATCGCCGCAGCGTGGCTGTCGCAGCGGCTGATCGGGCGGCTGCGCAGGCTGCGGGCGGAAACCCTGGCGGTCAGCGAGACACGATTGCCCAAGATCATGGCTCAACTCGGACGAGCCGAACCGGTCGACCTGAGCCGGGATTTGCCGAAGCTCGACTTCGGCCGTGACGAAATCGGGCAAGTCGCTGATGCGTTCAATCGGGCACACATGGCCGCTACGACCGCTGCGGTGAACGAGGCTCAAACCAGGCAGGGTGTTCGTGCGGTCTTTGTCAACATCGCCCACCGGAGTCAGGTGACGATGCACCAATTGCTATCGCTGTTGGACACTGCCGAGCATCGCCACGATGATCCGGATACGCTGAAAATGCTGTTCGAGTTCGACAATCTCGCCACGCGGGAGCGGCGCAACGCCGAGAACCTGGTGATCCTGGGCGGCGAACAACCCGGCAGGCAGTGGCGTAACCCGGTGCCGCTGCGTGATCTGGTGCGGAGCGCAGTTACCGAGACCGAACACTATCCGCGGATCCACACCGTCCGGCTGCCCGACGTAGCCATTGCCGGTTCGGCCGTGGCAGACCTTATCCATCTCATCGCCGAGCTGATCGACAACGCAGCGACCTTCTCGCCGCCGAAAACCCGCGTTGAAATCAGCGGGGCCTTGGGAGGGTCCGGCGTGATCGTCGAGATCTCCGACCTGGGGGTGGGTTTGACCAGAAATGAAATCGCCCAGATCAACGAGACGTTGACCAACCCGCCGGACTTCAATGTCGCTGCGCTCTCCAGTGACCCGCGGCTCGGTCTGTTCGTGGTGGCGCAGCTGGCGAAGCGCCACGACGTCGTGGTGCGCCTGAACGAGTCCGATTATGGCGGTATCCGCAGCGTCGTGCGACTGCCTTACGAACTGGTTGCCGAGGACCAGCCCGTTGAGCCGACTTCGCAGGCCGAGGCCAGCGACGAAACCGTCGAAGAGGACGCCGGTGACCTGAGGCACCGGTCGCGCAAGGTCATTCGGCGGCCCAGTTCGGCCGAGTCGGAGGATGGCGACGAGGCGATTTCCCAGGCCGAGCCCGACGATGACACCCTCGATGACGACCTCGGTGAGGTGCGGCGCTGGTCGGAACGGCTCAACCGGGAGCACAAGTCGGTTGCGGTGGACACTCCGGGCGAGCCGGCAGAGGTACTGGTGTCACCGAGTGCACAACCGGTTGCTCACGTCGATGCGTTCAGAAGCCGAACATTGGCCGAGACAGCGAGAGCGCACTCCAATGACGTTGAGCTGGAGCACATCCCGTATGACGACGGACCTCCGCTTCCGCAGCGCAAGCGACAGACTCATATAGTCCCCCAGCTCTCCGAACCTCCGGCCCCCATGCCCGACGACCACCCCAGCGTCCGTATTCAGCGGGACCGAGTATCGGGGCAGGGGCGGCCAGTCGACCTTTGGACCGCGTTGCAGGCCGGAACCAAACTCGGTCGCTCAGGCGTCCCGGCCGGAACGCGCAGTGAAGACCTCGACCGATGATGAAGGACAATGGAATGAACGACGGCTTCGGTAAGTTCAGCTGGATCCTTGACGAACTGGCGGAGCGCCTGAACGGTGTTCGCTACGTCGTGATGCTGTCCAACGACGGATTGATGCTCGGACACTGCGCGCAAATTCGCCGGGAAGACGCCGAACGCTTCAGTGCGCTGGCGTCGGCATTGCACAGCCTGGGAGCCAGTGCGGGAAGGCAGTTCTCGGCAGGCAATCTGCAACAGGTCATGGTGGAACTCGACGAGGCGATGCTATTCGTCACCTCGGCGGGTGCGAATGCCTCGCTAGCGGTCCTCGGCGAAGCCACCGCGGACTGGGGCTTGATCGCGCACGAGATGAACCTGACAGTACAGCGCATGAGCACCTGGCTTTCCACCAAACCGCGCCACAGCAAACAAGTCAAATGATGTGACGCCGTCATGGTTCGCGAACGGAACTCCTGGTACGACGAGGCGGCAGGCCCGCTTGTCCGCCTGTATGGCGTCACGCGCGGACGCACCCGCGATGTCACGCCCGAACTGAGCATGATCACGATCGTGGTCGCGATCCCCGGCACCGCGGATACCCGGCTACGCCAAATGGATCCGGAGTACCGGCGAATCTTTGCGATGGCGCGAAAACCACGGGCGATAGCCGAAATCGCGGCAAGGCTTGGACTTCCGCTGAGGGTGAGCAGGATTCTGATCGGCGACCTGATTGCGGACGGCTATCTCAGCATCAGCTCGACGCAGGCCAGAAACGCCGCAGACAACTACGACAAGAACCGTGAAACCGCGGATTTGCTAAGGGCGATACGTGATGGCCTTCTCAGACTCTGACACTGTGGCACCGCCGCAGATCACGTCGGCAAAGATCCTCATCGCAGGAGGATTCGGTGTCGGCAAGACCACCTTGGTCGGCGCGGTCAGCGAGATCGCGCCGCTGTCCACCGAAGAGTTGATCAGCGACAAGAGCAGCGAAGTCGATGATCTCTCCGGTGTGGAATCGAAGGTGACCACCACGGTCGCCCTCGATTTCGGGCGAATTACGATAAACCCGAATCTGATCCTCTACCTGTTCGGCACCCCTGGACAGGATCGGTTCTGGTTCTTCTGGGACGAACTCGCGACTGGGGCACTCGGTGCCGTAGTCCTGGTCGATAGCCGCCGCCTCGACCAATCCTTCGCCGCGATCGACTTCTTCGAACGCAGGAAGCTGCCGTTCGTGGTCGGGGTCAACTATTTCGAGGGTGCACATCGCTATCGCCTCGCGGACCTACGGGCCGCGCTCGATCTCGACGACGATGTGCCGCTGAGATATTGCGACGCGCGCAATCGCGACTCGGCCAAACGGCTGCTTCTCGGGCTGACCGAGCACCTGCTCGAACGGTTCGATGACGTCGACGACCGGCCGATGTCCGAAACCAGCCCCGCCACAGATCCGATTGGATGATCGACGTGACCGTCACCGTCAGTCTGGCCGACGTGTCCAGTTACCGTCCCGGAGAACCTATTCCGGCCGAGTACTTCGCCCAGTTCCGCGATGCCGCCGATACCGCATCGGCTGTCATGTTCAATCCGCCCCGCTTCCGGCACCATGTCGGTGCGGGCGAAACCCCGGCCGACATGGCCGAGCGGGCAATCGCACCGATGCTCGCACGCCACGGGGCGGACCTATTGGACGACGTGGATGTCTTGATTGTGAACACACCACTGCCCGAGAACTGGTTCGTCGGCAATGGCGGTGAGATCGCCGCCCGATTCGGCATCGTGCCGGAATGGCTGATAGATCTGAGCAATGGCGGCTGCGCCAGTTTCATCCACGGGATGAAATTGGCACGAGAGATTCTGCAGAGCACCAAGGCGAACAGCGCTCTTGTCGTCAACGTGACGAACACGGCCGGACAGATGTTCGCTCAAGACCGTGTGCTGGCCATGCCACAGTCCGCCATTCCCGGAGATGGTGCGGGCGTGGCCTGGCTGACCAAATCGGACCAATCCCCGATACTCGACATCGAGACGCGGCACTTGCCCCAATATGCGGGTGAAATGATATCGGTCGCCGACCCGCCACGCCGATACTGGGAGGCAGGCACCGGCCAGCATCACATCGGATTCACCGAATCGAATATCGCCAAGGTGCTGCACCGAGGAAACCAGATCGTCCCGGAAGTCGTTCGCACCGTCTGCGAGCGGATCGATATGCAGCCGAGTCAGTTGGATCTGCTGGTGACCAATCAACCCAACCGGACGTTTCTGCAGAACTGGCGCGACTCATTGGAGGTGCCCGCGCAGCGCCACCCGGACACCTTCGAAGAGTGTGGCAACCTATTTGGCACCGCTATGCCGCTGACCTTCGACTATGCCGTGACATCCGGGCTGGTACCGGAGGGAGCCGTAGTCATGTTCGCAGGTTTCGCGCATGCAGGAGACTTCGCCGCCGCGGCTGCCGTTCGATGGGGCGGACGGGTCTCGCCTCGTGGCGCGTCATGCTGAGCACGCGCAATTCCGTGCGGTTCCCACTCGCACTCAACGAAAACCCGTATGGTCCGCTCCCGTCGGTTCGCCGAGCCTTGACGATGGCACTGGGGTCGGCGAATCGCTATCCGGAGTTTCTGCCGCACCGGCTGCCGCAGCTCATCGCAGCACGTATCGGTTGTTTGCCCGATCAGATCGTTGTTGGTGCCGGGGCCACCGGCGTAATCATGCACATTCTGCAGGCGTTCGTCGCGTCGACCGGTGACTCGAAACAGTCTCGCAGGCTCGGTGGTGCTCGGGTGGTGTTGGCGGAGCCGACATTCGACGGTTATCCGCTGCTGACCACAACAGTCGGTGGCCAACCGGTGATGGTCCCGCTGATGCCAGACGGATCGCAGGATCTGGACGCGATGGCGGCAGCGGTCGAGGAACACACCAAGGTAGTTGTGTTGTGCAATCCACACAATCCCACCGGCACGCGGCTGCGATATCTCGAACTGGTCGAATTTCTCGACCGGCTCGACCCTCGGATCGCCGTCATACTCGACGAGGCCTACATCGAGTTCGTCCCGGCCGATCAGCGCATCGACACGGCGACAATACTGGCGGCATACCCGAATGTCATCGTGGTGCGCACGTTCTCCAAGGCATTCGGTTTGGCGGGCCTGCGAGTCGGATATGCCGTTGCCAGTCGGCAGACCGCTGCCCGTATCGCCCACTGGCAGGTACCTTTCGGCATGAACATGCTCGCCGAAGTCGGCGTGCATGCGTGCTATGAGGCCGAAGATGAGCTGAATGAACGCATCCACGCGATCACGAGCGAACGAGATCGACTCTTGGTCGCGCTACGGCGACTCGGATATGCGGTACCGAGCAGTTCCGCGAACCACATATTTCTTCCGCTGGGCGATCTCGTGCAGGCTCGTCGCATCACCGACGCATTCAACCGTGCAGAGATCCGAGTCAAACGGTATTCGACGGGTATGCGTATAACAGTCGGTGATGGCGCTGCCAACGATGCCGTCATCACCAGCCTCGCAAGTGTCACTAGTTGAGTGAAACCCGGCCTAGCCTATCGCACCGATGACCCACACCCCGGCGGCCAGTAGCGCGCCGCAGAGTTCGATGAGCATGGACAGGCCGACACCCTTGAGCGCGTGCACCGTTGCCTGCCAAGCGGGTTGGTTGTCGCGCAGCCGGTGCAGCTCCGAAAGGTAAACGCCCAGTACGAATCCCACCAACAACCCGACTATCGGGATGATGAAGAAGCCCACGATGCCGAAGATCGCGCCGACGAACAGCGCGCGATTGGATACACCCGCATCCTTCATCTTCCGCCCCGGCCAGATGTACTTGATGATGCCGGAGAGCACCAGAAACGCTGTGCTGATGGCGAATACGATCCACGCCGTCGCACCCCGGTCAAGAACGCCCACACGGCAATGGCCCCGAAGATCAAGATGACCCCCGGCAGAATCGGGATGATGATCCCGACCAGCCCGACCAGAATTACCAGGCCGACGAGTACTAAAAACCACCCCTGGTGGGCGTACGTTTCCACGGGTCAAAACCCTATGCGCGCGCGAGCCGAGCCGCGAGCCGAGTACGCAACCCTCGATACGTCTCAGTCGAATCACTGGGTCGATGACTAGGCGCGCCTGCGATTTCTCCGCTCGGCCTCGGCCCCTTTGACGTGTCACAAATCGACAGGCCAAAGGGGGCCGGCTGCCGCAGCCGAGCTATCTGTCGGTCCATCTCAGCTGGTATCACCACCTGTTCGACACAGTGAACATCTGTCCATCGGTCGCGGATTCGTCTGTGGCGGCATCGGGAGCTGGGCCGAGGGCGCGTGGGGGTGCGGTGAGGGCCTGCGTCGCGCCGAGGCCTGCGCCGATTCCCGCGCCGATGGCGGCGAGCGGTGCCGCCATCAGGGCGGCGCCGTATGCCGCGCCGGCGGGCGCCGCGGCCAGACCGATCGGTGCGAACGGCAAGCCGATCGCCAGTCCGAGCGCACCGCCGACACCCGCGCCGATCAGTGCGAACGGGCTCGCCACCGCTGCGCCTGCGGCAGCACCGAGCGCCGCGGAGCCGACGGTCTGACTCGCAATACGATCGGAGCGAGTGCGTTCCATACCGACCGAGTCGAAGAACGTCGCGAGATCGGCCTCGGTAACCGCCGCGGCGTCGTTGAGTTGGATGGCGGGCTCCCGTGGCAGCCAATCCGGCGCCTCGACCTGCACGTCGCCGAACCGCAGCATGCCCGGCGGCGGTGCGATCGGCGGCACCGGCGCGACCGGGACCGGTCCGTGCAGGAACTCGACCGGCGAGAGATACTCGCTTTTCGGTACCGGCCGCGCCCACTGCAGCGAACTATCCGTGTCGTCCGGGATTCGCATTCCACGGTAGGGGCGCACATTCGGCGCTTGGGCCGCGGGCCAGTTCGGGGACTGCGCTGTCTGCACGGTCCCCTCGCCTGAATCCGTGTCGTCGGCCACGAGGGCAGCGTGGGCGACGCGCTCGGTCTGGCTCACCGCAATGTCGGGCTCGGCGTTCGCGGTACCGTTGCTACCCACCAGAGTGAGAACAACGGGAACCGCGCCCGCCGCAACCATCGACCCCACCTTCTGTTGACGCGGACTGACTTTTCTGTGCTTGCCCATCGATAACCTTTCACCGTGCAGAGACCTTGTTGATTCGCATTCGGATCACGGGGGCATCTTGGATGGTGCAGCACTCCTCGCAGGGGCGCTGAAGACTATGGCTGTGTGCGGACTGTCCAACTACTGCCGCCGATCGCAACCCGATAGCAATTGATCTCGAGGACAGCACGACTGGCGCGATAAGCGACGAAGAACGGTCATGAGGACGAGCCGCTCGCTGGTTTCGGGGCTGTGCAGTAGGGGCGTTATTACGCTTGGGGTATGCGAATTTCGGTTGCGGCGGATGAGCGGGTTGGGGTGGCCGAGGAGCTGGTGGAGGAGCTCGGGCGGCGCGGGTTGGAGACGCTGGTGCACGGCGCGCTGTCGGACAGTGAGCGGGACGACTGGGCTTGGGCCAGTGAGGCGGCGGCGCGGGATGTGGCCGAGGGGCGGGCGGAGCAGGGGGTGGTGTGCTGTTGGACCGGGACGGGTGCGTCCATTGCCGCCAATAAGGTCGCGGGGGTCAGGGCCGCGCTGTGCGGTGATGCGGTGACGGCGGCTGGTGCGCGGAAGTGGAATGACGCGAATGTGCTTGCGCTGAGCCTGCGTTCGACTTCCAGGGCGGAGCTGACCGAGATTCTGGACGCGTGGTTCGGTGGTGAGCCGAGTACGGATGTGGAGGATCGCGCGAATATCGCGCATTTGGCGAAAATCGAGCGGGTACGCTGAGCACTTGACAGTCTGCTGTCAAATAAGACAGCATGCTGTCATGTCTTCGAAAATCGTTCATATGGCCGTCTACGACACCCTGGCCGACTGGGAGGTCGGCGCCGCGACCGCGCATATCAATAGGCCCCTCTGGCAGAAAGCGCCTGGAACCTTCCAAGTGCGGACCGTCGGGCGCACTGCCGATCCGATCATCACGACCGGCGGGATGCGCATTGTGCCGGATGTGGTGCTCGCCGATCTCATCCCCGCCGCGAGCGCAATGCTGATTCTGCCCGGCGCCGACACCTGGGAGACGGGCGAACTCGCGCCCTTCGCGCACAAGGCGCGGGAGTTCCTGGACGCGGGCGTTCCGGTCGCGGCGATCTGCGGCGCCACCTTCGGATTGGCGAAGGAAGGGCTGCTCGATAAGCACGCGCACACCAGCGCCGCCGCGGAATACCTTGCCTACAGCGGATATTCGGGCAGCAATAGCTATCTCGACCAGGCGGCGGTACTGGACGGCGATCTCATTACTGCGGGCCCGACCGCGCCCTTCGAATTCGCCCGCGAGGTGCTGCGCAGGCTCGACGTCTATGAGCCGCATGTGCTGGATGCGTGGTACCGCTTGTTCGGCCAGAGCGATCCGGCGGGCTTCGCCGCACTTTCCGAATACGAGGCGCAAAGGGCCACCGCTTCCAGGTAAGGAAGAATCCGGGGCAACCCGCCGATCCGGGAAGGGCACGGAGAAGAGGAGTTCCGATCGTCATGGAACGTAGTGCGGCCGAGAAGGAAGTCACATGAGTGACACACCCGAACAGGAACTCTTCGCGACGGTCGCTATCACCTCATTCCAGTTGAACGGTCAATTCCTTGCCATCGCAGAGGAATTGGCCGCTCCCGGCGGAATTACCGCGGCGTGGTGGCAGGTGCTCGGCGCGGTGCTGCGCGAACCGCTGCCGGTGGCCGGAATCGCCCGAGCCATGGGAATCACCCGGCAGAGCGTGCAGCGCATCGCGGACCTTTTGGTGGACAAGGGACTTGCCGAATACCAACCGAATCCGGCCCATCGCCGCGCCAAACTCGTCGCGGTTACCGACACGGGCCGCGCGGCGATCAAACGCATCAACCCACACCACGCGGTCATGGCGAAACGGCTCGCCGACGAACTCGGCCCCGAACAATTCGCCCTGACCGTCCAGGTCTTGACTCGACTCTCAGCTGCCCTGGACGCAATCACCGAAGAAACCTGATCACCGGCTGCGGTCCCGCCCGTCGACGATCGCCCGACCCGGTTCTCAGGATTCATACTCGGCGCCCGTAAGCATTGCGGGACCGAGGCGGGGGCGAATCCGCTCACTCGACCCACTTCGCCCTCATCAGCTTGTGGGCATGCGAATCCGTGCCGGTCAGGCGAAGGGGTTGTCGGTTCGGCCGACCAGGTCGGCCACGGAGTCGACGACGAGGGTTGGGCGGTAGGGGAATTGCTCGACGGATTCGCGGGTGGAGATGCCGGTGGTGACCAAGACGGTGCGCATGCCCGCCTCCAAGCCCGAGACGATATCGGTGTCCATGCGGTCGCCGATCATGACGGTCGACTGCGAATGCGCGCCGATCCGGCGCAGTGCCGAGCGCATCATCAGCGGGTTCGGCTTGCCGACGTAGTACGGCTCCTTGCCGGTCGCGCGGGTGATGAGCGCGGCGACCGAACCGGTTGCGGGGAGCAGACCCTCGCGGGACGGTCCGGTCGCGTCCGGGTTGGTGGCGATGAAGCGCGCGCCCCGATCGACCAGGCGGATCGCGGTGGTGATCGCCTCGAAGGAGTAGGTGCGGGTTTCGCCGAGCACCACGTAATCCGGGTCGCTATCGGTCAGCACATAGCCGATTTCGTGCAGTGCGGTGGTGAGTCCGGATTCGCCAACCACGTAGGCGGTGCCATGGGGGCGCTGGTCGTTGAGGAAGGTCGCGGTGGCCAGCGCCGAGGTCCAGATCGCCTCCTCCGGAATATCGAGTCCGGTGTGCCGCAGCCGGGCCTGCAGATCGCGCGGCGTGCGGATGGAGTTATTGGTGAGCACCAGAAACGGGATCTCCTTGCTACGCAGTTCGGCAAGGAACTTATCGGCGCCGGGCACCAGATGGTCCTCGTGCACCAACACCCCGTCCATATCGGTGAGGTAGGACAGAATCACGTCATTTGCTGTGCTCACAAGTCAAATTGTCAGCTATCCCCGCGCTCAGCGCGCGAATACCGACCTCGATGCGACCATCCCCACACCGCGCTGCTCACACCCGCACCAATTCGAGCACCAGAACTTCTGGTCACATATCCAGTGCGCTGTCAACGGCACGCGTGGAACAGCTCGGTGGCATTGGTGCAGCCCTCGTTCCATCGCGTGCGCAGGTAGGGGACCCAATGCACATCAATCAGTCAGCGCCTGAGGTAGGCGAGTACGGCGAGGACTCTGCGGTGACCGGTGTCCTCGGTCGAGAGGTCGAGCTTGGCGAAGATATTGCCGATGTGTTTGTGGATGCCGCGCTCGGTGACGGTCAGCAGGCGGGCGATTTCGCCGTTGGCGTAGCCCTGGGCCATCAGTTCCAGGACTTCGCGTTCTCTGGCGGTGAGGGTGGCGACCGGGTCGTGGCGGGTCATGAGTTGTTCCAGCACTTCGGGATCCATGACGGTGCCGCCTTCGGCGATGTGGTGCAACGCACGCAGAAAGTCATCCACTCGTGCGACGCGGTCCTTCAAGAGGTAGCCGACACCACCACCGTCGCGTAGCAGATCGCGCGCGTAACTGTGCTCGACATATTGTGAGAAGACGAGCACCGGTTGTCCCCTGATGCGGGAACGCACTCGCAGCGCCGCACGGATGCCCTCGTGGCGGAAGGTGGGTGGCAGTCGTACGTCGACGATGGTGACGTCTGGCCGATGTTCGACCACGGCGTCGACGAACGAGTCGCCGTCGGTGGTGACCGCGGCGACCTCATGGCCTTCCGCACGCAACAGCAGCACGAGCCCTTGGGCGAGAACGGCATTGTCCTCGGCGATCACTATCCGCATGGGCACGCTACCTGCAGAATTGTCGGTCCCCCCGGTGGGCTGTCCACGGTGAGAACGCCGTCGAGCGCCTCCAGGCGGCGCCGCATGCCGGCCACGCCGGTGCCCCTTGACTCATCGATGCCGCCGCGCCCGTTGTCGTGTATCTCGACCACGATGTGGTCGTCGGCCATCCGTACGTCGACGTGTGCTCTGGTGGCCCCCGAGTGCCGGTCGATATTGGTCAGCGCCTCGGTCACAACGAAATACACCGCCGCCTCCACTGGTGCGGGGATGCCGTCGCCGATCGCGACCAGTATTCGGGTCGGAACGGTGCAGCGCGCCGCCACAGCGGCGAGCGCACCGTCGAGGCCCTGATCGGACAGGATCGGTGGATAGGTGGATCGCAGTACCGTCCGCAGGTCGCTCATCGCGGCCTCCGCGCCCTCGCGGGCCTGTTCCAGCAGCGGAGCGACCGCTGCCGGATCCCGTTGCAGCACACGCATGGCCAGACCCAGCCGCAGCGCGAGGGCTACCAGGTGCGCCTGGGTGCCGTCGTGCAGGTCGCGCTCGATACGGCGCAGATCGGCAGCGTGCGCGTCGACCGCCCCCGAGCGGGTGCGTTGCAACGCGGCGACCTGTTGTGCCAGTTGAATTCGCGCACTTGCCCGCATGGCCGACCGCGATATCCACAACCCCGAGCGAGCGAGGAACGGCCCGCACACGATCGCCGCCGCCGTGGTGATCGTCAACTGGGCGACTCCCACCGTGAACGCGGACAGCCATCCGGTGATCGGCACATTGGCGACGATCCGAATCGGGTCGTCGGCGGGGAACAACCACCACAGCCATATCGCTGCGAAGCAGAGCAGCGGCAGTACGGCGAGGGCGATTCCCACCGCACCGAGCAATGTTCCGCCGAACAGCATGACGACAGCCCAGCGCAGTTCGCGCCATACAGTTCGGTCGACAATAAGCGCGGGAAGCCATCGGAAAGGCCGGTTCGTCGGCGGTTCGAGTGTGCTGCCCAACGAGTGGCTCAGACGGACCCGTTCGGCATCCGCGACCCGGCCGAGCAGCCACAGCTGGGGTGGTACAAGCAGGAATCCGATGCCCACGACGCAGCTAACGGCGCTGTAGACCAGCAGCGGTATCGCGATAATCGCGTACAACCCCAACCCGAACGTGACGAGGCTGGACCGGGCTGCTCCCCACACCCGATACCACCAGCCACCAGCCACCCCGTGAGTCTCTCATCCCCGACATACCGAGACGGTGTAGCAGGCTCCACCATCGACCGGGGTGATGATCACACTGTGTAGGCGCGGTGCGGCACCTACGTTGCCGGGCGTGACGAACAGTAATGGATCACGCTCGGCATCGGCCGGGTGTCCCTTAGGCGTGCCCGGCTTCCGCCCGGTCGGGCCGATACAACTGTCGGCACGCATATCTGTCAAGGTGGCGCGGTGTAGTGAGCTACACCATCGATCGGGGTAATCGCCCCACCGCGCCCCCGCGGTGACGTGCCTACCGTTGCGGACTGTGACACAGAGCAATGGATTACGTTCGCCCGCAACACATCACCGGCACGATGCGCGCAGTCGGGCCGTCCGGGAACTGTGGTATTTCCTCCCCGCGACATATATCGGAGCGTGGCTGGTGGCAGCGCCGCTGTGGCTGACGGGATTTCGGCGGGCGGCACCTGCACAGCACGCGGGACCGCTGGTGGCGGCCTGCCTGTTCACCATGATGGTGGTGCCCGCCGTGGTGGCGATCGTGCTGACCCGTCTGCGCCATCCGTGGCGGAGCGTGCCCCGGTTGCTGTCACTGGGTGTGCCCGATTCCGGTTCCCGGCGGCGTGTACTTGTTCAAAGTCTCCGCGCGACCGCGACGCTCCCTGCGATCACGGCCCTGGGCTTGATAGCCGCCGCGCTGCTCGGTGCGTACCACCCGGCGTGGCCGCAGTCGTGGTGGTCGCTGCTGGTCCTGCCGCTGTCGGCGGTGATCTCGCTGCCGCTGTACCTCGGCGAGGAGATCGGTTGGCAGGGATACATGATGCCGCGGTTGACATTACGCTTCGGCCCGGTGGCCGGTATCTGCCTCGGCGGCGTGCTGTGGGGTTTGTGGCATCTTCCGATGACCGCCCTTGGCGGCAGCTATCCTGGCCACCCGCTGTACCTTGCGGTGCCGATGGCCGTGGCAGTGGCAGTCGGCACCGGCGCCGTGATCGCCGTGATCCGGATACGGACACATTCGGTGTGGCCCGCAGTCGCAGCCCATCTGGGGCTGAACGAGTTCGCGCTACCGTTGCCTCGGCTCATCTCTGCCGCCGATCACGTGCCCGATCCGCTGTTCGTCGGTCCCCTTGGATTGATCACCTGGCCGATCCTGATGATCGTCGCCGGTGTGGCCTTGTACACCATCAGTGACAGGAAACGGCTCCGCCGGGGCGGCGAGCGCAATCCCTGACACACCGGTGACAGGACATCCCGGACACTGACCGGCCTGTCGGTGAGTGTGTCTCGATAGGCCAGAAAGTAGTCACGATGGAGCAGAGGCTTGCTGCCGTGTTCGCGGGGTATGCGACAGCAGGAGGTGACCATGCACACGTCGAGGTGGTGCGCTGACTATGGTCAAGGGGAGGCCGTGTGAGGAACGATCGCGCAGCGCTCAGGTAGGCCGATCGAGGCGCGGGAACTCCGGTGTCGCGCTTGCGGTTGTACCGGGTTGCGGTCGTGGGATTCAGGCGGCCGAAGGTGTGCGGAACCCTCCCGCACGGACCGTTGAGCGAAGTGACAGGAGTGGCGCATATGGGTGATCTCAAGCTCGGATACAAGGCGTCGGCAGAACAGTTCGGGCCGCGGGAATTGGTGGAAATCGCCGTGCTGGCCGAGGAACACGGCCTCGACAGCGCGACCGTGAGCGACCATTTCCAGCCGTGGCGGCACAAGGGCGGACATGCGCCGTTCTCGCTGGCCTGGATGGCCGCGGTCGGTGAGCGCACCAAGCGCATCCAACTCGGCACCTCGGTGCTCACCCCGACCTTCCGCTACAACCCCGCCGTGATCGCGCAGGCCTTCGCGACCATGGGGTGTCTGTACCCGGACCGCATCATGCTCGGTGTCGGCACCGGTGAGGCGCTCAATGAGATCGCCACCGGCTACACCGGCGAATGGCCGGAATTCAAGGAGCGTTTCGCTCGGCTGCGCGAATCCGTCGACCTCATGCGCGCACTGTGGACCGGTGAGCGCACCGACTTCGATGGCGAGTACTACAAGACCGTCGGCGCCTCGATCTACGACGTGCCCAAGGGCGGCATTCCGATCTATATCGCCGCGGGCGGACCGCTGGTCGCGCGTTACGCGGGCCGTGCCGGTGACGGTTTCATCTGCACCTCCGGCAAGGGTATGGACCTCTACACCGAGAAGTTGATGCCCGCCGTCGCGGAGGGCGCCGCCAAGGCCGGCCGCGCTGTCGAGCAGATCGACCGGATGATCGAGATCAAGATCTCCTACGACACCGATCCCGAACTGGCCCTGGAGAATACGCGCTTCTGGGCCCCGCTCTCGCTCACCGCTGAGCAGAAGCACTCCATCACCGACCCGATCGAGATGGAGGCCGCCGCCGACGCCCTGCCGATCGAGCAGATCGCCAAGCGCTGGATCGTCGCCAATGATCCGGACCAGGCCGTCGAACAGATCAAGCCGTACCTCGACGCCGGCCTCAACCATCTGGTCTTCCACGCCCCCGGCCATGACCAGTCCCGCTTCCTCGACCTCTTCCAGCGCGATCTGGCTCCGCGCCTGCGCGCCCTGGGCTGAGTCGGGATCGTTCCTGCCTCGGTCGTTCCGGCCGAGTATCGATGGGCCCGCCCGCCGACACTCGGCCGGACGCCGCAGCCCGGCCAGTCCGCCGGTCGGCAGGATGCGGCTGGTCAGGTGCGGGTGAGGGCGAAGATGCGGAGGTCTCGGGTGGTGCGAGTGCGGTAGACGCGGTAGGCGCTGGTGATCTCGACGAAGCGGGCGAAGACGGCGTCCTTGTCGGATTCGACCAGGGTGGCGCGTACGGGGATGCGTTGGCCCGCGATCGCGACGGTGGCATTCGGGTTGGCCAGCAGGTTGGCGGTCCAGGCCGGATGGTGGTGTTGACCGAAGTTGCTACCGATCACGTAGATCGTGTCGCCGTCGTGCAGGCAGAGCAGCGGCTGGGTGCGCGGTTCACCGGATTTGCGGCCGGTGGTGGTCAGCAGCATGACCGGGGCGCCGATCGGGCCGAGCAGCGTGTACTTGGCGGCAGTGCGCTCGAGGATGACCCGATCCAGCGGTGCGACCGTCCGAATCAGCCACGAACCGGGTTTGGTGGACGCGAGTTCGGTCGCCAGGCGGGCAAGAAAATTGGTGTTCGAACCCCACTGCCGTTTCGGGAACTCCTCAGCCATCCCCGGACTATATCCGGATCGGTGCGAATAGGAATTCCTGATCGCGTCTCGCCGCCCGGTCCACGTAGCCGCGGGTTTACTAAGCTCTCGAACATGGCCGATTCCGCTCCATCCGCTGTGTACATCGCATCTCCGGAGGGTGACACCGGAAAATCGACGGTGGCCCTCGGCATGCTCCAGATGCTGTGCGCGACGACCGCCCGGGTCGGCGTATTCCGGCCGATCACCCGCTCGACCACCGAGCCGGATTACATCCTGGAACTGCTGCTCGAGCACAGCACCGCTGATATCGATTACGCGCAAGCCGTCGGCGTCACCTACGAGCAGGTGCACGCGGATCCGGATGCCGCGATCAGTGAGATCGTGATGCGCTTCCACGAGGTCGCGAAGCAGTGCGATGCGGTGGTGATCGTCGGCAGCGACTACACCGATGTGGCCAGTCCGAGCGAGCTGCGCTTCAATGCGCGTATCGCGGTGAACCTCGGCGCGCCCGTACTGCTGGTGCTGCGCGGTGCGGGCCGGACCCCGGACGAGGTCAAACAGCTGGCCGAGCTGTGCGCGAACGAGCTGTCCCTCGAACACGCGCACCTGGTGGCCATCATCGCGAACCGTTGCGTACCGGAGCAATTGGATGCGGTCGGTGCCGCGCTGACCGGCTTCGACGTCCCGTCTTGGACGCTACCCGAAGTGCCGCTGCTGATTTCGCCGACCATGGCCGAGCTGTGTACCGCGATCGGCGGCGAAATGTACAGCGGCGATGTGGAATTGCTGCAGCGTGAGGCCTTGAAAGTCATGGTCGGTGGCATGACGGCCGAACATATTCTGGAGCGGTTGGTCGACGGTGTCGTCGTCATCGCGCCGGGCGATCGACCCGACGTGCTGCTCAGTGTCGTGAATGCGCATGAGGCGGAAGGCTTTCCGTCGCTGTCGGGCATCATCATGAACGGTGGCATGCTGCCGCATCCGGCCGTCGCCAGGCTGATGGACGGCCTCAAACCCAAGCTGCCGATCCTCACCACCGACCTGGGCACCTACGACACCGCCAGCGCCGCCTACCGCACCCGGGGCCGCATGTCGGCGGGCAGCCCGCGCAAGGTCGATACCGCGCTTGCCCTGATGGAACAGCATGTCGATGCGTCGGAGTTGTTGCAGCGCATCGAGATTCGGGGTACGTCGGTGGTGACACCGCAGATGTTCGAATATCAGCTGATCGAACGCGCCAGGGCCGACCGCAAGACCATTGTGCTGCCCGAGGGCGACGACGACCGAATTCTGCGCGCTGCCGGACGCGTATTGCAGCGCAAGATCGCGGATCTGGTCATTCTCGGCGACGAGGCGGCGGTGCGCGCCCGTGCCGCGGAACTCGGCGTCGATATCTCGGCCGCGCGGGTACTGGATCCACGCACCTCCGATTACCTCGACGAATTCGCCTCGGAATACACCGAACTGCGCAAGCACAAGGGCATGACACTGGAGCGCGCCCGCGAAACCATCGCCGATATCTCGTATTTCGGCACCATGATGGTGCACAAGGGCATAGCCGACGGCATGGTCTCCGGTGCCGCGCACACCACGGCGCACACCATCCGGCCGTCCTTCGAGATCATCAGGACCGTGCCCGGTGTCTCCACGGTCTCCAGTGTGTTCCTCATGTGCCTGGCCGATCGCGTGCTCGCCTACGGTGACTGCGCCGTCGTGCCCGATCCGACCTCGGAGCAGCTGGCCGATATCGCGATCTCCTCCGCACACACCGCGGCCCGCTTCGGCATCGACCCGCGCGTCGCGATGCTGTCCTATTCGACCGGTGAATCCGGCAGCGGCGTCGATGTGGACAAGGTGCGGGTAGCGACCAAACTGGTCCGCGAGCGCGCGCCGGAACTGCTGGTGGAGGGCCCGATCCAGTACGACGCCGCGATCGAACCCGCCGTGGCCACCACCAAACTTCCGGACTCCGAAGTGGCCGGGCGCGCAACGGTCTTCATATTTCCGGACCTCAACACCGGTAACAACACCTACAAGGCGGTCCAGCGCAGCGCCGGTGCGATCGCGATCGGCCCGGTGCTGCAGGGGCTGCGCAAACCGGTCAACGATCTGTCCCGCGGTGCCCTCGTCGCCGACATCGTCAATACGGTGGCCATCACGGCGATCCAGGCGCAGGAGGGCTGATGTGCGCGGGGTGCCGGGTGTCGGTGTCGTGCGGCACAGAGCGGAACAATGCGGCCCGATCCGCGGTTGCTGATCGAGTGCGGGCGACGCGCGCGATGCAGGAGGTACTGGTATGAACGATGACATGGTGCTGGTGCTCAATTCCGGTTCGTCGTCGATCAAATACCAACTGTTGGACCCGGAGTCGGGTGTGGTCGCCGCGTCCGGCATGGTCGATCGGATCGGCGAGGAGCACGCCGGGATCGAGCATCAGGTCGATGGCCGAATCTTCGAACATCGCGGGCCGATCGCCGATCACGCCGCGGGGCTGCGGCTGGTTTTCCAGATGTTCGCCGAATCCGGCCACGATCTGGCCGCGGCCGGTGTGCGCGCGGTCGGGCACCGGGTGGTGCACGGCGGCGAGGTGTTCTACCAGCCGACGCTGATCGATGACGCTGTTGTCGCGGCCATCTCCGAGTTGTCTTCGCTTGCACCGCTGCACAATCCGGCGAATGTGGCGGGCATCGAGAGCGCGCGTGCACTGCTGCCCGGCGTACCGCAGGTGGCGGTCTTCGATACCGCGTTCTTCCATGGCCTGCCCGGTGCCGCCAAGACCTATGCCATCGACGCGAAACTCGCTGCCGCGCATGGCATTCGGAAGTACGGATTCCATGGCACTTCGCATGAGTACGTTTCGGGCCGGGTCGCCGCGCTGCTCGAGCGAGATCCGGCCGAGCTGAACCAGATCATCTTCCACCTCGGCAACGGCGCATCGGCATCGGCCATCCGCGGCGGACACCCGATCGATACCACCATGGGCCTCACCCCGCTGGAGGGGTTGGTGATGGGCACCAGGGGCGGCGATCTCGATCCCGGGATCATCGCGCATCTGGCCCGCTCGGCTCAGCTGAGTATCGACCAGATCGACGAAATGCTGAACCGCAATGCCGGACTCAAGGGCCTATCCGGGGTCAACGACTTCCGTGAGTTGCAGCGGCTCATCGACGCGGGCGACGCCGCGGCCCGCCTGGCCTACGACGTGTACATCCACCGCATGCGCCGCTATCTCGGCGCCTACCTGATCGAGCTCGGCGGTGTCGACGCCATCACCTTCACCGCGGGCGTCGGTGAGAACAGCCCGCAGGTCCGCGCCGACGCGCTCGCCGGGCTGTCCCGCTTCGGTATCGACGTCGATCCGGACCGCAATGTCGCCGAGGACCGTGTTGCCCGGTATATCTCGGCACCGGGTGCCGAGATCGCCGTGCTGGTGGTGCCGACCAATGAGGAATTGGCGATCGCGCAGGCCGCGCACCGTGTTGTCACAGCTCAGGGCGCTGGCTGAGGCTAGGGGAGCGCCCTTGGCAAACCTCACGGAATCCTCACAGACGGTGCGGCAGCATTGGTGTCGGATCGGGTTCGCGCCGGACGCCGAAACCGGTGCCGGTCCAACCGCCGCTATCGGGACCGCGATGCCCTCGCCACTCTCGATATGCCCGCGCTGGCTGCCCCCGGTGCGGGCCGCGAGCGCGCGGAACCCGGGGGATTCAGTGGCGTTTCGACTGCTGCGCGAAGCCGGATCCGAGCCCGGCCGGCCTTCCCTCCCGGCCGGGTGCTCCCCGCCTCCCCAGGCCTTTGCCGGTCGTTGCGAGGCGGGACCTGTCGTCGCGGGCCGGCGGCTGCGAGTGTCGCTCGGTTCTCCGGGGTACCCGATGAGTTACCCATGCTCATACGAGACCAGTTTTCCGGCCGCGAATCTAGATCCAGGTCTTGGCGCGGATCGAGTTCGCCAGGTCGACCAGGGCGTAGCGGTGATTGCGGCCGGGGGCGCTGCGGGCCAGTGCGCGCAGTCCGGCCTCGGTGCCCGCGCGCAGCTGGCGCTCGGTGAACGGCGCGCCGAAGAGGGTCGCCTCGTCGTTGGCGGGCGTATTGCCCGATTGCAGCCAGGCCAGGGCGGCGCCGAAAACGAGCACGCGCAACTGGGTCGCGCGGCCCTCCCCGCTGGGCAGGCCGGCGACGCGCGAGGCCGCGATGTGCAGGGTGGATTCGGGGAGTTCGGCGATCGGGGCGGCGGTCAGCAGCAGCCACACCGCGGTCATCCGGGCCGTTGTGTAGTGCCGGGCGGCGGCGGGCACCTCGTCGAGTGCACGCACCGCCTCGTCGACCCGCCCCACCGCGGCCGACTGTCTGGCCAGGCCGAATGCCGCGCTCACCGCGGCGCGGTCGGTGCGCCAGACGGTGGCGTAGAACTTCTCCGCATGCGTTCGCCATTGCTCCGGATCGGCCGAATCCCAGTGCTGTAGAACGAGTTCCGCGGTCGCCGCGAGTGCGAGCTTCGGTGCGATCTCGCCCGGAAGTACCCGCAGCACCGCGTCGAAGCTGTCATAGGCCCGCTGATAATCCAACTCCAGCAGCCGGGCTTGGCCCAGGTACCAGTCGATGCGCCAATCGTGATCGTCGGGCAGCCGCGACAGCATATCCAGCACCTCCGCCGATTCGCCGAGTTCGAGCCGTAGCCTGGCCTCGGCCAGTGTCAGCTCCAGATCCCGTTTCTCCGGGGCCTTTTCGGGATCGGTCACAGTGCGTTCATGTGCCTCCTGCAACGCCGCCAGCGCGTCGCGCGGCTGCGGATGTGCCAGGGCCGCGAGCACCGGCACCGACGCGTCTGTTGGATCGATGAGCGGAACCGCGAGTGCCACAGCCACTTCGCGGGCGCGCAGCAGGTTGCTCCTGGCAATGCCATCGGCATACGCGTCGGTCTGGCTGATCAACTCCTCGGTGCCGAAGCTGCCGCGCTGTGGACTGAAAACTGTGGACAACTGTGGATGGTCGACACCGGTCTCCGCGGACAGGATCTCGCGCAGTACCCCGGCCAACTGGGCCGACATGACCCGTGCGGAGGGAAAGCGGCGCTCGGGATCCGGATCGGTCGCGCACAGCAGCAGGCGATGGAAGAACTCGTAGCGTTCGAGTACCGGATGGTCGGCGGGGTCGGGAATACCGTCGAGATAGCGGCCCTGTTCCATCGGCATGCTCAGCGTCAGCGCGGCCAGCGTCCGTCCGACGGTGTAAATGTCCGAGGCCACCGTCGGTCCGGTCCTGGCGATCTCAGGTGCCTGAAAACCCCTGGTGCCGTAGAGGTTTCCGTAGGCATCGAGGGTGGTGACGGCACCGAGGTCGATGAGTTCGACCTGATCCTCGGTGACCATGATGTTGTCGGGTTTGAGGTCGTTGTAGGCCAATCCGATCGAATGCAGATACTCCAGCGCGGGCAGGATTTCCAGGAGATAAGCGATCGCCTCGGGCACCGGCATGCGCTGCGGCCGCGGGTAGGTGTAGAGGATATCGCGCAGTGAGCGGCCGCCGACGTACTCCATGACGATGTAGCCGATCGACTCGCCGTCCGGGCCGGTGTGCTCGACGAAGTTGTGGATCTTGACGATGCTGGGATGTGCCACCTCGGCGAGGAATTGCCGTTCGGCCACGGCCACGGCCTGCGCCTCGGTATCGCCCGCATGCAGCAATCCCTTCAGCACCACCCAGCGGTCGCTGACATTGCGGTCGATCGCGAGGTAGACCCAGCCGAGCCCGCCGTGCGCGATACAGCCCTGGACCTCGTACTGGCTCGACACGATATCGCCCTCGTGCAGCGACGGGCGAAAATCGTATGGCGCACCGCAGGTTTCGCAGGTCCCCGCGGTTGTCGCGGGGCGGGTCGCGGTGGCGCGGCCGACCGGGTTGCCGCAGCGCCAGCAGAAGCGCCTGCCCTCGGAGACAACGGGATCGGCGAGCACCGCGGTGCGTGGATCGGCGGGCGCGATATTCGGAATCGTGACCAGTCCGGCGCCGAGTTTGCGCGTCGTCGGTCGCGAGCGTGCGGTGCGCACGCTGCGGCCGGAGGTGCGCATGGTGGCGGCCGAGGTCGGCTCCGGGGCATTCCATGCGCCGACGGTGAATTCGGCGGCCATATCATCGCGGCGAATGGTTTCGCGGTAGGTGGATTGCTGGCGGATCGTCTCGGCGGCGGCGCGGTACTGCCGCGCCGTTGTCACGGTGTATTCGGTGGTTTCCTGCGGCTCGCTTTCGGTCGAATCGGCGGCATCGTGTCGTGATGTCATCGCCGTCAGTCCTGATAGGTCGGGGCGGGCGGGGTGGGGACCGGCCCAAGAGCGATCAGGTATTGCTGGTATAGCCGAACCCAGGTGCCGTCGGTGCGGATACGCTCCAGCGTGCCGTTGACGAAGCGGACGAGATCGTCCTTGCCCTTGGGTATTCCGATGCCGTAGGGCTCGACGCTGATGCTGGGGCCGACCAACTCGGTGTACGACGAGTCCTGCGTGGCGAGACCCGCCAGGATGGCGTCGTCGGTGCTGATCGCGTCGACTTGACGCTGTTGCAGTACCACCAAACAGTCGGCCCAGGTGGGTACGGTGAGGATGGTCGCGGCGGGCTGTTCGCGGCGCATGTGGTCCAACGAGGTGGTGCCGGATACGATGCACACCCGCTTACCCGCCAAATCGGCCAGACTTCGGATGCCGGAGTTCTTCACGGCCAGCACGCGCTGATTCGCGTGGAGATAGACGGTGGAGAAGCTGACCTTCTGTCGCCGTTCACAATTGACCGTCATCGTTTTTACGACGATATCGACGACATGATTCTGCAGCGCGGACTCACGCTCCGCCGATCCGAGACTGCGGTACTCGACCTGGTCCGGGCTGCCGAGCAGATCGCGGGCGACCTCCCTGGCGATATCGGCATCGAAACCGATAATCGTGCCGCTGACCGGATCCCGGAAGCTGAAGAGGTTACTTCCGGTATCCAAGCCGACCACCAGCCGACCGCGGGCGCGAATCGCATCGATGGTCGGTCCGCGGGCGGCCGCGCCCGCCCCGGTGGGCCGCAGGCTCGCGGTCGGATCGCCGCAGTACTCGTCGCGCACCGGTGGAATCGGCGCGTCGGTCGGAATCGAAACGGCCTTGGCGGGCAGCGGTGGTTCGGTGTATTTGGCGGTCTTGGCATCGATCGTGTCCGCGCCCGCGGCGCACCCGGCGAGCAGGGTGATTGCGGCGAGCGCGGCGAGCAGCCCGCGCACACGGTTCATCGGTACTCCCGAAGTCGCGGCCAGATACCGAGGCCGACATAGCCCGCGGCGAGTATCCCCAGCACCATCGCGCCCGGTGCCAGGAAGTCCAGTGCTCGAGCCGCACCGGAGATGTTGTCGCGCAACGTTTTGCGCGTCGCGTCCAAACCCACTCCAAGGGCGCGGTCCAGCGAGTCCACCTGTGCCGCGGCATCCGCCGCGCCCGGCCCGGTCGTCACCGTCGCCGCCCCGACGAAGTCGCCGCGCGCGAGAGAATCGTTCATGCGCTGATGGGCCGCTCGCCAACGGGTGAGTGCCGCACGGGCCTGCGTGATCTCCTCGGACGCCGGCGCATCCGAGGGATAGCCGCTGAGTAGCTCGTCGAGCCGGGTGACACTCGACTCGTAGGTCCGGTCGTAGTCGCCGGTGGCGTCGCGGCGCACCAACTTCAGCGTCTCCGCCGCCCGGGCCTGCTGGGTCAGGATGCGGCTTTCGGTCAAACGGGAGCTCGGCACCGCGCCGTGGTCGCGGCCAGCGATCATATCCGTGGCCGAAACGGATCCGGCGGTCACCGTCCAGGCCAAGAGGATCAGCATCGCGGCCGAGGCGAGCAGCAGTCCCGGGTTGAGCACGCGGTGCCAGCGCTTCGACAGATCGAACTGCGCCCAGACCAGCGCGCCCAGCGCCAGGATCAGCAAGCCGATCGGGCCCCACGGCGGCTGTACGTGATGCCGCTGCGCCGCGCTGACGGCATCGGATCGATGGCCCTGCAGCTGTGCGGCCATCGGCAGCAGGACGGTCTGCATGTGATTCGATGCCTCGCTCAAATACGCGGCGCCGACCGGGTACCCGTTGCGATTGTTCGCTCGGGCGGTTTCGACCAGACCAGAATAGACCGGCAGGCCGGTGGCGATGCCGGTGCGCAGTCGGGCATCGGGACCATCGTCGGTGCCGTTGCTGCCCGTATGACCCGTTTGCGTCACCAATTCCGCGGAAGCCTCGCCGAGCGCCTGGCTGTAGCGATCGCGCACGGCCTCCGGTTCCAGGCCGCCCGCGATGAATGCGGTACTCGCCGCGGCGTCGGCGATGGACAGCGAGGTGTAGAGGTGATGGGACGAGTTCGCGTCCGGCTCGGTGTTGTCGAGCAGGATGTCGAGTGCCTGTTGGCGATCGCTCACTGTCGCGGCGGTCATCGTGCCCGCGGCCAGGCACACACCGATGAGCAGTAGGCCGATGGCAATGAGCCGGCCTGGGGTCGACAGTGCGAAGGATCGTAGGTTGGCTGGGTCCAGATGGGCGCGTAACCCTGCTTCGCGCGGGACGTCCACCCGCTCGGGTCCGCCATCGGCCGTGACCGACGGCGGCCGCGGGGCCGTCGTCGACTCGAGCGCTGCCATCTCCACCTCCCCGGTTGGTGCGCACGTGGTGCTCTTGCTGGGAGCTTATTGTGGTCTTACCGGCGCCGTGGCGTGTGGAATACCTTCGCTACGGCTGGATGAGGATGGTAACCAGATGCGTGGTGACGGTGACGGTTGGTCACACGATTCGGACGGATTACGGCATTGGGGCCGCTTCGGCGCCGCCGGACTGCTGCTGCGCGCCCCGCTCGCGGGCGGCGGTTCGGCGGTGTTATTGCAGCACCGCGCGCTGTGGAGTCATCAGGGCGGTACCTGGGCGCTGCCCGGCGGCGCCCGCGACAGCCACGAGACCCCGGTGCACGCGGCGGTCCGCGAGGCATGGGAGGAAGCGGGCATCGATCCCGCCGATGTTCGGGTGCGCGGCGAGCGAGTCACCACGACGGCATCGAGCGGCTGGACGTACACCACTGTCGTGGCCGATGCCTTGATGACGCTGCCGACGAGTTGCAATCGGGAGAGCAGTGCGCTGGCCTGGGTCCCCGAGGATGAGGTCGACAGTCATCCGCTGCACCCCGGCTTCGCCGCCTCCTGGCCGACGCTGCGCGCGGCTCCGGCACGCGTCCGCCTCGACGAAATAGCTGTGGACGACACCGATACGGTGGCGGCCGCGCTGCCCCGCACCGTCGACCTCGCCGATCAGGGCTTCGTCTGGTTGCACGCGGATCCCGATGGACCCGGTGCCTACGCCCGTATCGTCGACGCGCAGATGGATGCGACGAATGCCGCGCCCGATGCGAATGCGGAGACCGCAGCGGCCGATTCGATCTTGTCGCTCACCCGTGTTCAGTTGCTGTCCTGAAGGCGGCTCTCAGCCTGTGCGTCGCAGAAACGTCAGATTTCGCTGAGGTCATGCGCTCACCGCAGCGTGATCATGAAGCAACACCGCTTGGAGATCGCGCTGAGCAGGCCTCGGCTGAGCTGAGCATTCGCGGGCAGCGTCTTTTCGAGATCGCGCGCGGCAAGTCTGTGTCGGGCTGAGCATTGGCGCGCAGCGTGATTTCGAGATTGCGCGCGGCAAGTCTGTGTCGGGCTGAGCATTGGCGAGCAGCGTCATTTCGAGATCGCTCGCGCAAGTGTCGGTCGGGCTGAGCAGAGCAGCGTCACCTCGAGATCGCGCAGCACATCGGCCGATTCGAGCAGCGCCGGGCTGAGATCGCGCTCGGCAATCGCAGCCGAGTCGAGCAGTGAACGGGCGCGGGGACTCTCAGCCGCGGTGCGCGTTCTCCAGCAGCGCTGCCTTGAGATGCCGCGCCGCCGCCTCCGGATCACGCGCCTCGGTTATCGCGCGCACCACGACAACGCGTTCCGCTCCCGCCGCCAGCACTTCGGGTAGCCGCTCGGCATCGATGCCGCCGATCGCGAACCACGGCCGGATCGGGTGGGCGTCGGCGGTGGAGCGCACCAGATCCAGGCCGGCCGCCTGACGTCCGGGCTTGGTCGGCGTCGCCCAGACCGGCCCGGTGCAGAAGTAGTCGATGTGCTCGTCGATCGCCGCGAGCCCGGCCTGCGCCCGGCTGTTGGTGGAGCGCCCGATCACCACCTCGGGGCCGAGAATGCGCCGCGCATACCACGGCGGCAGATCGTTCTGTCCGAGATGCAGCACATCGGCGCTGGCGGCGAGCGCGATATCGGCGCGGTCGTTCACCGCGACCAGTGCGCCGTGCCTGCGGGCCGCGGCCTTCAATTCGGCGAGTGCGCCGATCTCGGCCTTGGCCTCGAGCGGACCGAACTTCGCCTCACCGGGTGAACCCTTATCCCTGAGCTGAATGATGTCGACACCGCCAGCGAGTGCGGCCTCGGCGAACTTGGCCAGATCGCCCCGCTCCCTGCGCGCGTCCGTGCACAGGTACAGCCGAGCGGTAGCCAAACGCTCCCTGGGCGATAGGGACCGGGACAGGTGGGAGGGTTGCACGTGCTCGACCGTAGTCGCGCTACGGTGGGGATGCGAATAGTGAGGCAGGTGGAACAAATGCGGACTCTGGCGGTCGTCGGTGGCGGCGCCATCGGACTCGCCACCGCCTGGCGGGCGGCCGAGGCGGGCTGGTCGGTCACCGTATTCGATCCCGCCGTCGGATCCGGCGCCTCCTGGGTTGCCGGGGGGATGCTCGCACCACTGTCCGAGGGCTGGCCCGGGGAGGACCTGGTGCTGGAATTCGGTGCCGCTTCGCTGGCCCGCTGGCCCGAATTCGCCGCGCGACTCGAATCGACGACCGGTGTGTCGGTGTTCGTCGCCGAAGAAACCCTGACCGTCGCGCTGGATGGCGCGGACGCCGCCGACCTGCGCACGGTGGCCGAATGGGTGGGTGCGCGCGGCCATGAGCTCGAGGTGCTCGACCGAGCCGGGGTGCGCGCGTTGGAACCCGAGCTGGCACGCACCGTGCGCGCCGGTCTGCGCGCCACCGCCGAACCCGCCATCGATAATCGAAAACTGCTCGATGCCCTCCACAAGGCTTGCGGCACAGCCGGAGTCGAGGTGCGCGCGGAAACGGTCGAAGCGATGGACGCGCTGCCGCAGGACCAGATCGTGCTCGCCGCTGGCGCGGCATCGTCGCGGCTGTGGCCCGGACTCCCGGTCCGCCCGGTGAAGGGTGAGATCCTGCGCTTGCGTCATCGTCCGGGTGCGACACCACCGCCGCGGCGCGTGATTCGCGCGCGGGTGCACGGCAGGCAGGTCTACCTGGTGCCGCGTGCGGACGGAATCGTCGTCGGCGCAACACAATACGAGGCCGGCTACGACACGACGGTGACCGTCGCCGGAGTCCGCGACCTGATCGCCGACGCCGAGGCGGTGCTGCCCGGTATCGGCGAATACGAATTGGCCGAGGCGAGTGCCGGATCCAGGCCGGGCACCCCCGACAACCTGCCTTTGATCGGGCGGCTCACCGATCGGATCGTGGCGGCCACCGGCCACGGCCGCAATGGCATGCTCGCGGTCGCGCTCACCGTCGACGCGGTGTTGAGCCTGCTCGACGGCGCACCGCTCGAGGCTGCGAAGGCCGCCGACACCCAACGTTTTTCGACGGCGCACCCGCTGTCGGTCGCCATACCTGTAGGAGGAGTTCGATGACCTCGGTCCCCATCGGTGTCACTGTGAACGGGCAGGACCACGAGTTCGACCGATCCCTCACGGTGCGCGAACTTCTCGATCGTCTCGGGTTGCCGTGCCAGGGGGTGGCGCTCGCGGTGGACGGTGCGGTCTTCCCGAAGTCCCGCTGGGACGAGCCGGTCGGCCGCGGCTGGGAGATCGAAGTGCTGACGGCGGTTCAGGGTGGCTGATGCACTGGAAACCCCCGAGGCACTGGAGATTGCGGGCAAGCGGTTCGGTTCCCGCCTGATCATGGGCACCGGCGGCGCCGAGAATCTCGCCGTCCTGGAGGAGGCGCTGGTCGCCTCCGACACCGAGCTGACCACGGTCGCCATGCGCCGGGTCGATGCCGTCGGCGGCACCGGCGTGCTCGACCTGCTCAAACGCCTCGAGATCATGCCGCTGCCCAATACCGCTGGCTGCCGTACCGCCGCCGAGGCCGTGCTCACCGCGCAATTGGCCGCGGAGGCACTCGACACCAACTGGGTCAAACTCGAGGTGATCGCCGACGAGCGCACGCTGCTCCCGGACCCGATCGAATTGCTCACCGCGGCAGAACAATTGGTCGACGCCGGATTCGTCGTCCTGCCCTACACCACCGACGACCCGATCCTGGCCCGCCGCCTGGAGGATGCGGGCTGTGCCGCCGTCATGCCACTCGGCGCCCCGATCGGCACCGGACTCGGCATCGGCAATCCGCACAATATCGAGATGATCGTGGCCGGTGCGGGCGTACCTGTGATCCTCGACGCGGGCATCGGCACAGCCAGCGATGCTGTGCTGGCCATGGAACTCGGCTGCTCGGCCGTGTTGCTCGCCACCGCCGTCACCCGCGCTCAGCACCCCGCACTCATGGCAGCGGCCATGCGCTCGGCGGTCGACGCAGGTCACCTCGCCCGCCGCGCGGGCCGCATTCCCAAACGCTTTTGGGCCCAGGCTTCTTCACCGGATCGCTGAGTCGGGGGCATCTCCCATCAGGATCGGCGCTCGCAGGTCGTACGGTCGGCTGTGGTTGACGCCGAGTTCAGATCTTGACGTTGGCCATCGGGCGAAGTGCGTTGGCCGGCCGATGCCCGCGATGACGAGGACGAGTAGACCCGGCAATTTGTTAACGGGACGACCGGTGAATTCGGCAGTAGTCCGCTGCGTTCGTGAGGCACGGCAGGAAGCCGGGAACGATGCTGCCGACGAAGCGGAGCACCGGGCTTCGGTACGTGCCTGTCTCCCGCTTTTCCTGGAATCGGCTGGGGTTCAACAATTCCGGTTGGTGGACTGACGTAGGGTGGTGCCACCTCCGGCCGAGGGCGGTGGACTTGCTCCACACACCGCACCCAGGAGGGAGGTGGTGGGGATGGCGAAACATCGCCGACCGAAGAGCAAGGCCCCGGTCGGCTACGACATCATGTTGACAGCAGCTGCCGTGATCGCCGGGGCGCTCGTTATGGTCCGCTGGCTGATGCGGGCTAGATAAACCATCAGGTGAGGCGTCGGGTCAGATCCGGCGTCCCACCGCCAGCATCACTGTCGTGACGGCTCAAATGTCGCCTGCCAGCGTGAAGGGACCATCACGTTGCCAGTCGTGGGACCACCGGCAACAAGTAATGCTCCCGGGGAACATGTTCCAGATTTGCTGTGCGAGCTGAGCATGGCGACAGCAGCCGGGCATCCTGTAGTGCCGAATATGGGATGGTCATCGTCCCTGAATGTTGCGGTAGATGCCTTCGTGGGCGGTTGGGCTGAGGCCCAGATGCGGATCGCTGCCACCCACTCCCGCCTCGGGGTGGGGATTTCCGGGCGCCGAACCAATGTGTCAGGCGAGTGGGTCCGGTTCGGTCTCCTCGGGGCTAGCGACCATCGCCGTGATCATCCCGCGGGCGTTGACCCTCCCGCTGTGGGCCCTAGCCCAGGCTCTGATCGCGGCGCTCTGTTCCGGATTGATGCGCTGCGTCCAGCAGCCACGCCGCACGCTTTCAGCGCCCATTCCGTGTGCGATGAAAAGCCGTGAGAGCTCTTGAAACTGGGTCGGTGTCACGAAGACCAGGTAGTAGTCTTCGCCGGAAGCCAGCGATGCCAGGACAGCTCCGAGGGCAAAGGCGTGCTCACCGATCTCTTCGAGGAACGCTTTGATGTAGTCGGCTCGACCGTTGTCGGCATGCTCGGCGTCGAAGGCGGCGAACCAATCCCAGGGCAGCGCCGTGGGATAGGAGCTCAGCGATGCCAACTGCTCGCGTACAGACTGGGGATCCTGCTCGCGGGAGATGATCGCCATACCCGCGATCCCGTCTAGAGGTTCGGCGTCGCGAACCCATTCGGCGGCACCCGGGGTGAGGTGTGCCAGTCGTTGCGCCATGATGGCCCGCACGCTGAACTCGAAATCCGATTCCTTTACAACCGCTTGGCCGCGGTAGATGCCGTCTGTGTCTACCCTGTTCGCGAAGTCCTCCCAGTCCAGGTTCGCGTCGTTGATGTTGGTGTCCACGCTCGACAGCTCGGCGGGCACGACCCGGAACGGCTTGTAGTCGCCTTGGTCGTAATCCTGGGGTGGCAGGACCCAAACTGCCAGGATGGGATGCTCGGGGTCGGTGAGGGTGATCTCGTCGGCGAGGAAGGACACGATCGCCCCGCCCGGATGCTTCGCCTTCAGCGCTTCGGGGCTCAGGCCCTCGAACACCGGGTCGTTCACCAGAGTCGTATAGGCCAGGAACCCCTCTTTGCTGGGCGTCAGGGTCTCTCGGACCAGAGAACCCCACGCGGTGTCATCACCGAACCACGTGCGGACGAGGACTGATTTGCTCGGTAGGTCTGCCATGGGCGAACCATAACGGCAGGGGCCGACACACTCCGGTGTCAGTTCCTGCCGATACCAACCGATCTCGGACCCGCCCAGCGAGGGCTAGGCGGCGGGACCGACGCGGCGAGGGAGCATCCGCTACTGCCGCTGATCGCGCTGACCGAACCGGCCAGCGAGATACCCGGAAGATCAACGGGGCCAGCGCATCTGAGTTTGTTCTTGACGGTCGGTGTCCTGCTTTTGGTTTCGTAGGACAACTAGGCAGCCTTCATCTGAGCGAGAACATCCTGTATTGCCGCATGCCGGTCGTTCAGTAACGCGGCTTCGAACGATCGACAGTGCGATAACCTGTTCCACTTCTGTGCTGTCGTCGGTGGTCCCACAACTGGCAACGCTGCGGTCCCTCGGCGGTGGCAATCGACACTCAAATACCCCGCTACAGGTGTGGTCGATCCTCACGAGTTCAACTACTCCGGACACAGCGATGGGTTTGCGGACCACAGCCGCGGCTCACGTCCAGCGGCTAGTATGTGGCGGGCCGATCGGAGCCCCGGCTCGTTAACGGGGACATCGGTCAGGGTAATTCCCTGATGAGGCTCGGGGACGAGGGGATCCTTCGTCATCCTCGAGGATGACAACAACCACTGTTATGCGGCCCCTAATTTCATGCGCTGAGCTGGGCTTTAACCCTCTGGTACACCCCGGGTGTGTCACACAATGTCACAATCGGCCCGAAAACCACCTCCCAGGCCTCGCAGGCCGCCTGTCGGAACTCATCGTCGGCGTCGATATAGACGCCCGTGACCGGTGAAGCGATCGACCCTTGGGCCTCATGCCCCAGCCATGCGCCAACGTGGTGTGGACCGATGCCCGGCTGTAGCGCCAGCTGCGTGCCGCACGTCTTCCGTGCCTTGTGCAGGGTCAGATAGACCACCGGCAGCTTGGTAACCAGTTCCGCCCACCGGTACCAGGCGTAGTCAGAGCACACTGGTCCGCCGGTCCGCTGGTTGACGACCACGTGAGTCGGTAGTCCGCCGTCGACGCCCCATCGCTTGCCGGTCGCGAGGTGCATTTCTCGTTGCCACTGGCGGACCAGCTTCAGCACGGCCACAACGGTCGGTGGAATCGGTAGCTCACGGGCAGACGCTTCGGTCTTGACTGCGTCGGTCAGGGTCGCGCCTTCCCCCTCGGCGCGTTCACTCTTATTGCGGCGGTTGCGCTTTCGTTGTTCGAGGACCCACATGCGGCCGTTCTTGAGGTCGACGCGGTCCCACTCCAGTCCGCCGATTTCACCCTTGCGCAGGCCGAGGAAGGCCAGTAGGCACACGATGAACAGATTCAGGCCCCGGGCTACGGCAGCGTTCAGAATGACGGCAACCTCGTCGAGCGTGAACGTCTCGCGCTTGGTGGCCGACGCCACGGCGGTGCGCTTGGTGCTCATCCGTGGAACCGATGCCGCCGCATTGTGATCCGTGAAGCCCTGATTGCGCAGCCGTTCCAATACCGCGGTCAGCCGCGACAGCATCTTGTTGACCAGGGCGGCGCACCAAGGATCCCGCTTGTTCCCCGCAGGCGAGACGTAGGGAAATGTTCCGGCGTGCAATTGCTTTGCCAGCCGCGATATCTGGACGTCATGAAGCTTCCGCACCGGGAGGTCGCCGTGGGCGTCCTTCACGGGCTGAAGGAGGCCCAAGTACACGGAGACGGTCCCCTCGTCGGCCGCCTGCACTTCGGCCCATTCATCGATAGCTTCGGCGACAGTGAACCGCGGCGAGCGGCCCGACAACGATCCTTTCGCAGACTTCAAACTGTGCTGTGCGTCGTACTCGATCGCCTCGTCCATGGCGTAGAAGGTGACGACGGTCCACTGTGGCTTGCCTGTCGCTGGGTCGGTGCCGTTGCGGCCCCGGAATACCCACCGCTCCGGGGCGCGCGGCCCCGCAGGCTTGTAGGTGATCGACGATGGTAACGCCTTCTTCCTAGCCATCGTGCACCGTTCTTCCCTGTGCTTGGAAATCTTCCTTGAGCTTGGCTAGTTCACGTTGAGCATCTGCTACGGCTTGCGTCGCTTGCTCTTTCGTCATCGGCGAGTGGTCGGGCGTCAACTGTGCTTCGAGTAGTGCCGACCGGGCTAGCCGAAGCGTCTCGCGTAGCCGTGAATATCGCCGCGCGCCCTGGACGTACGCGATTGTGCTGTGCCGTGTCGTCTCATCATCTTTGATACGAAAGGCTGCAATCTCGCCCGAAAACCATTGCAGCGCTTCGATACTGGTTGCAGTAGCTTCTGGCCAGACTTCCACTGGACCAGCGGGCAAGTCTGGATACAACAACTGGACTGGCGGGACGCCGAGCGCTAGGGCGAGTGTGATCACCTCGGCGAGATCGAGCTTCCCGGCGCGAGCGTTCGTCTCGATCTTCGTGATTGCCACCCGATGGATCGGATACCCGAGTTCCTTCGTTCGCTCGGCAAGCTGCGCGGCTTTTAGTCCTCGGTCCTGCCGTAGGTCGCGAACGGCAATGCCCACTCGCTTGGCCATGTCCTGCTGCCATTGCTTGGCCTGTTCGTCAATGTTCGGCATTGCGACAGTCTTGCACACGTACCGGAACGTGCGCTACGGTTCGTGATGTGTCGAGTAACGACACAAAATGTCGCATTACCGAACATGCAAGGAGTAAGGAATGTCGCACCAACAGGCTCGACTGCATCAGATCCCGACCGCGTGCGAGCGACTCGGCATCGGTCGGTCGCTGCTGTTCGACCTGATCCGCACTGGCCAGTTGAACTCGGTCAAGGTCGGCAAGCGGCGTCTCATCCCAGAGACCGCAATCGTCGAGTTCATCGAGCGGCTGACCGAACGGGCGGATGTTGCCTGATGCAACCCCCTGCCCCCCGACATGCAGCGACCCGGGGAGCGGAGCGACGCCCATCGCATACCGCCCACCGGGCCGAGAAACACCCAGTCCTCACCACAAGGAAGTGTTCGTGAACAACCCTATCAACGAGGCCGATGCCCGCAAGGTCGAGTTCTACGACCGAATCGCTCGGTGGGCAGATTACCTGGCCACAACCACACTCACCGATGACCAGGACCAGGGGTGGGCGTGTGTGAAATGCAGCCACAACCAGTTGACCGACCCCGACCCGGAGTTGGGGTTCTACGTCGCCGGGTTCGGACCGGTCTCACACGTTTTCGTGTGCGGCCCATGCGACCCGCAGGCCACTGCACAGGGTGCCGCCGTCGTCGGTCGAGCGCTCAGCCCTGGCGATTATGTGCGGTCGGTGCTGGGTGACGGCCAGCGTCGTGGGGTCGTCTCCTCGGTCGACGCACCGGACGGCTACGTCCGTGTCCGTTTCGACGGCATCGGCTTGCCTGTGGTGTGCGCCCCTGTAGACCTTGAGCTGGTGGCGGAGCTTGATCCGGTCGGAGCTGCCTGCGAGACCGATACGCCCGATGTCTCTTGGTCCATGAAGGTCGCCAAGGCGGCCGCTGCCTCGGTGCACGTCCACTGGTTGTCCCGCCATCGTTCGTTGGACACCTTGGCCGCTTCATTGGGCATGACAACCCGAGCCTTGAAGCAGCGCCTCACGGGCAAGAAGCCGTGGAATATCACCGATCTGGTCGTCCTCTCCTGCCTGCTGGGTGTGTCGGTGTGGGTGTGGCTCGGGCTCGAGGAGACCGTCGAGCAGGGGGCGCGCGGATGAGCGTCGAACCGAAGCCTGTGCGCCTCGAATTCACCAACTTGCGCCGCTATCTGGCGTCGCTGCCTGCTGTGCGGGTCGTCTGCTGGGCATGCCGGGAGGGTCGGGCATGACCGACTCTCCGGAAGTGCTGCGACGCCGCGCGGAAGCGGCACACCGACTGTGGGGCGGTGACCCATGGTTGCCGTCGCATGACGATTCGCAACCGACCGCACACCAGCTCGAGGCATGGTGTCAGGCCGCGAAACACATTGCGGCAGACGGGGTTACGCCCGTTATCCCCGTCGAGGTGCTGCGTGCGATGTACCGGCGTGGTGGGCGAGAGCGCGAACTTGCCGACCGTATCCATCGAGCTGGAGGTGTGGCCGCTTGAGTGACCATGATGATGTCCGGGGCTCTGCCGATTCGGCAGGGCCTTCGGGCCGTGACCGTGTTGATGGTGGCCCGCCGGGATCGTGTCCACGGCATCCGGAGTTCGACAGAGCATGCCTGGGCTGCCGCGCCTATGACGACGAGCGTGCCGAGTGGCTGCGTGATCGAGGCGCGGCCACCACGGCTGCGCCTACGGGCGCGGATCCCGCTTCGGCGCTGCGCGATTGGCTCGCACGCGAAGCCCCACCCCAGCACTGCACGGCTCACGACGAGTACTTCAACGACTGCGGCGAATGCGACCAGGCATGGGAGAACCGCGCATCGTTCCTCCGTGCAGTCGCCGACGCCAAGCGGCAGGAACAGCCGAGCCGATCCGGCGACCTGCTGCACGGTCTCCGTGATGGCCAATGGCTCGACGCGCAGGAATTCCCGCCGCTGTCGTGGTCGGTCGAGGGCATCGTCCCCGAAGGCTTCGGGTTAATCGTCGCCCCGCCGAAGGCAGGCAAATCCTGGCTTGTCGCCGCTATCGGTCTGACCTGCGCCACCGGAGGTATGGCGCTGGGGCGCATCCCGGTCAAACAACGCCCCGTGCTGTACCTGGCGCTCGAGGACGGTCACCGGCGACTGCAATCCCGGTTCCGCACCCTCATGGAAGGTCAGCCCATCCCGAAGGGGATATCGGTCGTCATCAAGGCTGAGCAGGGCCAAGTCGTCGCGATGATCGCCGAGTACATGGTCCGCCACCAGGACGCGGCACCGCTGGTCATCCTGGACACCTTGGGCAAGGCACGGCCGCCGAAGCTACGCGGTGAAGACAGCTACGCCCAGGACTACGCCCTCGGCACCAAGCTGAAGAACGTAGCCGACAGCGTGACCGGCGCGTCCTTGCTCGTCGTACACCACACCCGCAAAGCCGAGTCCGCGGACTTCATCGACGCCGTGAGCGGCACCCAGGGCATTGCGGGGAGCGCCGATTTCGTGCTGGTCCTCAATCGCAAACGCAAGTCCGATCAGGCGGTGCTCTCCGTTACCGGACGCGATGTCCCGGAAAACGAATACGCACTCGTCACCGACGAGGGGCGTTGGTCGCTGGACGGCAAGGACCTCATGGACGCCGCTGCCACGGTCGCGACCAGACAGCAGGAACAGCAGCGAGACAGGCTCGGCGACCGCTCGGCGAGCGTCCTGGCTTTCGTCGCTTCCCGGCCGATGGGCACCCGCGCCACCGACCTTGCGCAGCAACTCGGCATCTCCGCCGACGACGCCGGCAAGTACCTCCGGCGACTGCACGACGGCGGACTTATCGACAAGCGGACCCGCGGAATCTATATGCCAGCGACGTCAGAGCAAACGGACACGGCGGCGGTCATTCGGACACTGAACGACAGCCATGTGTCCGAAACGGAAACCGATCCTGACCAGCTGAAATTACCTTCAAACGGACACGCGGACACTTCGGACACATCCGGTTACGCGAACCAGGTGGAGGTGGCGGCAACTCCACCTATACAACCTGTTGTCCGAAGTGTCCGTGTGTCCGAAAGCGTCGATACGCCCAGCTCAGAGTGTGAATCGCAAACGGACACATCCGAATCGCCTGTGTCCGTTTGTCCGAACGTCACCGCCGTCGCCCGCGCCCGCGTCAAGGTACTCCAGATCCTCGCCGATGGATCGGAACTGACCGAGCGATTCATGGGCAGGCGCCGCATGTCCAAGGAGTCCGCTGTCGGCCTCCCCGCGGCTCTCGAACAGCTCCTCGGATCCGGCGAGATCGTCTCGCGAACGGTTGGCGACAAGGGGCACCGGAAGGTGCTGTATCGCCTCGCAGGTACCCCAATTCCCCAGGAGGGCACAGCATCATGAGCAGTCGAAACGTGTGGGCCGAAGCATGACCCAATACCGCCGAGGCCGCGACCTCGAGTACGCCGTCCGCGACCACCTACAAGCCGAGGGCTACGAGACCTTCCGATCGGCAGGTAGCCGCAGCCCCATCGACGTTATCGGCTTCAAGCCGCGCCACACGGTGTTCGTCCAATGCAAGCTCGACGGCCGATGCCCACCCAGCGAACGCGCCGAACTACTCCGCGTCGCCGCACTCGCCGGAGCCGTCCCCATCGTCGCCGCCCGACCGCCACGCAAGCCGATCGAATACCGGCGACTCGTCGGCAGCGGCCCCCGCGACTTCGAACCGTGGACGCCGGACCTGATCGCCAAACCGACCCCGGAGTCCGCGGCATGACCACCACGCCCACCGTGCCCGTCACCGAGCGCGGCACCAACCGCTACGGCAAACCGCGGATCCGCGTCCGCTGCCCATGGTGCGGGCGCAGGCACTGGCACCCGCCTCAACCAACCTGCCGATGTCCGGTCACTGGGCACCCTTACCGGCCCCAGGGACGGCGCACACCGCCGGCCACGCCGAAAGCCCCAGACCTGTAGGGAGCCCGAACAGCTTTGCTGAACCGACCGACGCCACAGCGATAAGGGGCCCCCGCCCCACCCCTAGAGGAAGGAGCACACAGATGGACGAGGACCGGCTAGACCGGCTGGTCGGCGGAGGGCGGCCGTTCGACTGGTTTGACGTAGGCGACGACGCCCAACGCCGCAAGCGCGCCAAGGGCGACGGCACCTACGAACAGCAATTTCCCGGCGAAACCCAGTGGGCGCCGTCCATTCATCAGCAACACCTGGCGAAGATCCGCCAGCAACTTGAGGAAGAAGGAGAACCAGCATGATCGACAGTCGAGTGCTCGCAGCCATCGCGGATATGCAACGCATTGAAGAACTGAGCGAGCGTGAGCGCGCCTCCCGACCCGACGTCATCAACGTCGACGGCAAGGTGGTCGCGGTTGACGCGGACGGCAACCCCATCGACGAACGCGAACGCAACACCCTCATCGCCATGGCCCAAGCAAACGCCGACCGCATCGTCAAGCGAGGCATCGAACGCCACAACCGGGAAGTCCACCCCACCCAGCGCGTCGACATGCGCGATGCCAGCCTCAACGAGATCGAGTCGACGTACCGGCAGATGCTCGCTGGCGGACGGTACCGCGCCGAGACCGGCCAATCCGGCGATCCCGTCGACCTCGGCGACGTCGTCCAACGCGAACTGGGCTGAGCGTCCGGTGCGCGCTAACGCTGACTGGCGATAGCGCGCACCGGGGCAACCCAGGTTGCCGCCGCCGAAAACCTGACCGACCAGCAGGAAGGACACCACATCATGGCTTGGGGAACCGGCGCCCGAGACCGCACCCACACCGCCCGACATCAGAAGCAACGCCTACGCATCCTGCGCCGTGACCAACGGCAATGCCAGCTCCGCTACGCCGATATCTGCATCGGCATCGCCACCGAGATGGACCACAAGGTCAACGTCAAAGCGGGCGGCAGCGATGACGACAGCAACATGCAAGCCGCCTGCCATCGTTGCCACGCCAGGAAGACGGCCCTCGAGGGCGCGGCAGCCAGCAACGAACAGCGACGGCAGCGTGCCCAGCGAGCCAAGCTCCCCACCCGACGACACCCGGGTCTGCTGTGACCAGCCGACTCCCTGACCTGGGCATTGTCACGATATGCGGAGTGAATGCCGCTGTATGCCCCGATGCGCTCACGACCACCCAACCGTCCATGGGACCCGCCGATCGGCCCGCAGCAGGACGCACAGCGATCCTCGGTCAGGCGAAGGGGTGGGGCGGTACCCCCTTCGTAGTCCCTCGTCGGTCGGTACCGCATAGCGCCAGCCAGCCCGTACGGGATAGGAAGCCCGCCTCGGCCATGCGTGAGGCGGTACGGGGAGGTGGGGGAGGGGTCCAACTCCGGCTCAAGCGGGCGATCGCAGCACATAGCGCCCCTTCTCTCCCCGCGCGAAATCGTCGGGAGGCTGGCCGGTGATCCGTTCCGATGGCGAGCTGCAACCGAGTACGGGAGAAAAAGGCGAGAGCGCATGAACGAATCCGCGCCTTACGCGGCGATCCTGGAGTGGGGCAAGAACAAGACCGGTCCACCCCGCATCAGGGTCCGCTGCCCACGTTGCCGCAAACGGCATTGGGTACCGCCCGTGCCCGACCTCCACTGCCTTCGAACCAATCTCGGCTTCCGCGTCGCCCAATCGGCTCTCCAATCTCGAGGGGCAAAAGGGAGTCGCCGTGAAAATCGGTGACCTCGAAACCAGGGCCGCCTACTACGCCGTCGCCGAGCTCATGCGCAGACGCAGGCGTACCGGCGAACCGATCCCCGACGCGATCAGGGTCTTGTTCCAACGCCTCGACCATGAGATCCGCATCGGCACCGACGACGAACCAGACCCCCGGATCCACGGCGATGAGATCGGCACCGACACCGCGGCCGCGATCCTCGGCTGCACCACCAGGTGGATACGCAAGATCGCCGCCGACCTCGACGGCGTACGCGTCGGCCGAACGTGGGTGTTCAGCCGCGCAGTCGTCGAGACGTACGCCGCAGGCCGCGACGCCGCCTGACCATCGATTCCCTCTGCGGAACGCTGCCCCAGGGTGCCGGGCACACACTCCGTATATGGCAACCCAGGCACCCCTCACGATGCCGGTCGCACCCGTCGACTACCTGGTCGACGGGGTGATCGCATTCCTTGCTTCCTTGTCCGCGAAGGACTTTGCCGCGCTCGTCGCCCAAGCCCGACCACCCGCCGACCCGCAGCACCCCGGCAACCGGACGACAGGGGGCCGCTGATGCGCGACGCCATCCCCTCCCTCGCAGTGTTCAAACACCTGCGCCAAATCCCGTCGCTCGACGCTGCATTCGCCGACACCATCGGCGACCAGTACAACCGCGCGTTCAACGTCGCCGAGCAGGCCGAGCAACGACTCATGGCACTCACCCCACCGGCGAACTACAACGACGCAGTCCAGCAGATCATCACCACCGGCGAGATGCCCGACGACTTCCGCGCCTGGCTCACCATCTACAGCAACGCCCAAGCCCAGCACGATGCCGAACGCCAAGCCTTGCAAGGCTTGCGCGACAGGGCCGCCGGAGCGTGCTGGAGCGCTGTCCTGTCCCACACGCCGCAACTCCTCGGGCACCTGCACCAGCAACTCGCCGACCTCATCGACCGCGCCCGACCCGCCGTCAAGGAACTCGGCCAGATCACCGAAGCCGAAGACGTCGTACGCGCCGGCATGGCCGCGGTCAACGCCTTCAACACCCTCGACCAGTGCTGGACCGGCTACCTCGACATCCGCAAGGCACAAAGCCGCATCATGCTCAACTACGTCGAGCAGGAGACGGTCAAGAACTGCCGCTCGCACCTATGCAACGACGAAGCCGCCAGCGACGCCAATTTCGCCAACCTCGATGACGTGTTCCCCGAATGGCGCGAACGCCCCGGCCAGCCACAGCGAACAATCATCACCGCCGAAGGCGTCCGCGCGAATCCTTCCGATGCCCCCTGGCCGGAGCGTGGACCGATGCAGCTCAAGTGGTTCATCGACCACGGCGCCAAGTTCTGGGTGCCCACCCAACAGCAACTCGAGCAACTGCACACCAGTCGTATGTGGCACAACAACCAGCTCGCCTACGAACTCACCCTCACCCCGTACCAGCGCGAACAACTCGAGCGCGACCGAGCCGGGCTCAAGCCCAAGCGTGGACCAGAGCACAAGCTCCGCGACCGGCGCCAGCATCCCACGCCCGTCGAGATGTTCGGGAACAACCGATGAGCCCGCCGATGACCGACACCAGGGCCACCCACCCCTCCCCCCGGGGCATGGGATGCATCGGAACGGCCTGCAGATTCTCCTGCCTACGGGTCCCCAGGTCTCGGGCGGAGGTGGTCCATGCCACCACTTCCTAAGCACCCTTCGGTGCGTGCACGCCAGAATCGGACGGCTACGCGGGCGATTCTGACGCCGGTTCCCGACCCGGTTGTCCCGGATTTGCCGGACTATTGCGACTGGCATCCGGCGGTTCTGGACTGGTGGACCGATGCGTGGTCGTCGCCGATGGTTCCGGAGTGGACCGAATCCGACCGGCACACGCTCGTGATGGCCGCTCGGCTTATGCAACTGGTGTGGTCGGATGATGTTGCCTCGACTCCGCGTTCGAATGCGGCGTCGGAGGTGCGGTTGCTGCTGCGTGAGTGTGGTCTTACGCCGATGTCGCGGCGCACGTTGCAGTGGGAGATCTGCCGGGCCACCGAGGCGGTTGAGCGGACGGAGCGTAGGCGTTCGAGCGGCCCGGATCCCCGGCAGGCTTTCGCTGATCTGAATGGGGTGAGTCGATGATGCAGTACTCAGCCGCGAGACCGGGCTTCGGCGGATCGATGCTCACTGGTCGGGACGTGTTGGTTCCGGTGTAGATGCTGGACGGGCACAGCGCGCGGGCGGTTCGAGGGGGTCATTCCGCATGACCGTGCTGTCCGTGCTGCGGCGTATGTAGTTGGCCCTGATGACACCGTGAGGGCGGCCGAAGCGAAGGCTCGGCCATGACAGTTCTGGGATCGTTACCGATATCGCCCCACGGATTCAGCTGTAACCCGTTACGCTCGTTGATAGGACATCCCCTCAAGGGGATTCCCACCGGCCTTCGACCCCGCCAGAGTGCGGGGTCGACGTGCATCTGGAGAAAGCCGCTCAATACGGCCAGTGACGTGAAGCGCCGCGGTGTCGTAGACCCTTCAGGACGTCCCAGAGATCGGCATAGAACGCCCTGGTTCTTTCGTTCTCCGCTGGATGCCTGTTTCTGTTGAGGACGTATGTGACCATGTCGACCGCTTGAACCATCCTGCTGTGGCAGGACGGAGCGAAGTGCAAGGTGTCCGCTATCCGCGGCAGCTTCGACGGGTTGTTGCCACCCGTCCCCTGCTTGCGGTAGTGCTGGAGCTTCTCCCGGTAGATATCCCTGTTCTGCACCTCATCGCAGATGCATAGCACGTGCTGATCATTGCTCGTCGCGTAGTTATTGATCAGCTCCAACAGGAATTTCAGCGACCACTCGTGCGGGTCGTTGCTGTCACCCCAAGCGACCTTGCTCTCAATGAGCCCGCCCCGGAACCACGCGAAATCGTCGAACGACGCAATCGTCTCGACGGCATCCCGGTAGACTCCTACCCGGGCGCGGGGCTTCTGCTTCAGCGGTTCCCAGTGGCCGGACCCAGCGTCTAACTCGTACCCATGGAGTTCGGCATCCTCACCGACCTCCGGGAACTTGGCAACAGCACTTTCAACGACGCTGTCCAAGGCATCCGTGATCGCTGGTATGGAGTCAGCCGGGCAGACCAGCGCGGAAACCCAGAACTCGTTGCCGCGCTTATAGGTTTCGTCGATGTACGCCAGGAGCACCGGCCGATGCTATCCGCCGCGGCCATCTGAGGTAGTCGGATTTCATATCGTCGTGGGGCAAGCAGACCATCGGTCTGTCGGCGACCCTAATCTGAATTAGGGGGCACTGGCCCACAGTTCGGGGGCTCAGGTTTGAGTACCCGGAATCACCTTGTCGGCGGTGCAGTTACGCCTTTTCGGAGTGGACTGTGGTGCAGTAGCCCCCGGCTACTCGGGTCCTGCCGGAACCTGAGTGCCCCGGGATACTTCTAACCGTGGAAACCACGGTTTCCATTGGCATCGGAACGACGAAACCGCCCCGGGCGCCGGGTGACTTGGCGTCATAGGCTTGTGAGTAGTTACGAAACCGCCTCGGCGTGAGGTGCTTTCAAGTGATCATTGAATGCGACCGAGTAGGCCGCGACAGGAGAGGGGCAAAGGATGGAAACCGGCACAGTGTGGCGCTGGAAACCGCGCAACGGTACCGGCGTGATCAAACTCGATGACGCCGACAGCACGCTCGTTTGGTTCCACCTGTCGGATGCTCGCGGGGATCTCGATATCACCACGATCGCCGAGGGGCTACCGGTCGATGTCGATGTCGAACCGATCCCGCAGGGGGAGTACACATGTCGCGCAAAGTCGGTGCACCGAAGAGAGTGATCCTTGCCGCCCTGGCCGCCGCTGCGAGCATCCTCGCCACGTCGGTGGGCGCGGCGAATGCCGTCCCCGGCTATGCCGATTTCCGGCCCGGTGCCCAGAGTTATCGGTATGACGGCGAGCATGGGACGTTCACGGGGGACGCCGTCTATGCGAGCCAGCAACCCGACGGTGGTAACCGGCTCATCTGGTCGTTGCAGCTGTCGCCGTACGTGCAGGGGCTCATCGTCGGTAACACGATGGCGTGCGGTGCCTACGTCGAGGGCAAGACCGGATACTCGGACAACCACAGCGCCATCCCCGCAGACTATCGGTGGCATTCGGTGGTGCCGAATCTCCAACTCGACAAGCAATACAAACTCGTCATGAGCTGCGCGTTTACCGCACAGAACGGCCACACGACCGCTCCCGGTCACGCCGACTTTCAGATGGTATTCACTATCCATTCGAGATGACCCCCAGATATCGGCGGGATCCACCGGGGTTCTTCTGGGACCTGAGTGGAACCGCTGGCGCGCTGCACATCGGAGTCAGTGCCGACATAGGTCTTGCCATTGACGCCCCGTGATCTGACCTACTGACACATTCGTGTCAGTAGACGGGCAGTGGCCCACAGTTCGCGGGTCCGAGATTGTGCGGAACCCCCGCAAAATCCCGGGGTACTCAGAATTGAGTAACCCCGGATCATCTTGTCGGAGCCGACAAAAACCCAGGCAGCTACGCCTTTTCGGGGCCGAACTGTGGGTTGTGGTCATGGTTCGGGGGTGCCCCAATTCGGGTACGGCCTCGGAACGAGGAAACCGCCCCGGGCGCCGGAGCGGTTTCGGTGCGCGGTTTGAGTGTGGTCGCGCGCACGCGATTCTACCGCCGCAACGTTTGCGTCAACTCCCTGTCCGCGTGAGCCGATCAGTCGTAGCGTGGAACACATGAGTGTGGTTGCAAGCGAGACATCATGACGGAAATTCCACCCAACGACGTAGGGCGCAGACTTCGAGAAATCCGCGTATGGCGAGGGCAGAGTCTCGATGTCGTAGCCGGTCTAGCCGGTATCAGCTTTGGATATCTGGGAAAGCTCGAGCGGGGCGAGAAGCCGCTGGAGAACCGACGCACCCTCGAGGCGTTAGCTCGTGCACTGAGGGTTGCCCCGAGCGAGTTCTCGCCAGCGCCTTGGCAATCGGCCGCGCCCGCCTCGACCGAGTCGGCGCACGGCGGGTTGGTTGCCGTCGAGAGCGCACTGGACGCCTACGAACTCGGCGACGATCCGGGCATAGAGGTTCGTGAATGGCCGCTGGTCGCCGCAGATCTCAAGCGCCTCGGTGAACTCGCTCAGGGCACCGGCGATTACGCAGGGCAGGCGGCACTGATGCCAGGACTGCTTGGCGAATTGCACGCGGTCTATGCCCGCGACCCGCGCCAACGCCGCGAGGCATTGCTGGGGATGATCACCTGCTACAGCTCGGCGGTGTGGACGACCAAGCGTCTCGGCGGTCGCGGTCTACCGCTACTGGCTGCCCGAGCTGCACAGCAGTGCGCAGAGATGCTGGAATCCCCGGAATGGCGGGGCTTTACAGCGTGGCTGCGTGGCGACGCTACCGGCGGATTGTCCCGCCCTGATCAGTACCGGCGTGCGGTGCGCACCGCGGATGAGCTCGTTTCGTATCTGGACGATCCGCAAGTTGTTCAGGCGTACGGGATGCTTCACTTGTCCGCGGCTCTGGCGTGTGCTGTGCAAGGTGATCGCACCACGACCGATACCCACCTCGATGAAGCCGCTGCGATCGCGAATCGGCTCGACGTAGAGGTTGGCACTTTCGGGCGAATGTGGTTCGGGGCGACGAACGTTGGTGTGTGGCGTGCGAGCATCGGCAACGAGTTCGGCGACGGAGTGAAGGTCGCCGAGCATGGGCGCAAGGTGCATGTCGAGGCATTGCCGAGCAAGTCGAGGCAGGCGGAGTTCTACATGGAGATGGGCCGTGCCCTGCTCACTGACTCGAGCCGTCGAGACGAGGGCGTGCAGGTGTTGATGCATGCCGAAACCCTTGCGCCCCAACGGGTACATGCCGACGTGTTCACGCGTGAGGCTGTAGCCGATCACTTGCGAACGGCCCGCAGGGACGCAGGTGGGCGGAATCTGCGAGGCCTGGCGTGGCGGTTGGGTATCGCCCCTAACTGAGTTGTCCCGGTTTGTCCTTTCAGGACAAATGCTGTTGGGCTCCACCCTGACGCTGATAGAAGCACGTAGCGCCGGGGTGAGCCCCCTTGATATCCCGAAATGATGGCCAGGTTTCCGCCCTGACAACCTGGCCAGTCAAGAGCCCTCGGCGCTGCGTGCCTCCAAACATCGGACCACGCACACCAAGGGGGAGCGCCCAATGCCCGCTCCAGTCATCGTCACCGTTGTCGTCATCCCGGCCCTGTACATGCTGTGGGCCGTGTGGGCGCTCGGCCGCCCGCCCAAACTCGGCCCCAGCGAAAACCCCGAGCAGGGCGAGTCATGAGCGGCTACATCGAGTTCAGCGACGGCACAGTCGGACTCGTCGCCGACGACGGATGGGTCGACGAATTCGACGCCATCGAGGTCACTCCCGAACTGGAGACCACTCCCAAGCTCGGGGCGGCGTTCATCGACGTCGACGCCACCACCGTGGTCGACACCGAGTTGCCGCAACGCGCCGCGTTCGTCGGGCCGCCACGCCCGATAGCGCCGTCGGTCGAGTTCGTCGAGCTTGTCGGACGGGTCGCTGACGCGGTCCGCGCATGGGGGGAATCCTGATGGCACTCACCCCGGCACAGGCCCGCGAGATGGACAAGTGCGACAGGGTCCCCCTGGGCCTCAGCTACGAGCACGCCCACGGCATCGTCGTCGTCCACCGCGACAAAGGCATTTGCACCGCCCAGACGTGCCGCCGCTTGGCCGCCGCACTCGAACGCATCCGGATCGAAGACGAGTTCCGGTGAGCGCCTTCATGCCGCCGCCGCATAGATGTCCCGGCACCGGCCGGGATGGATTTAACACAACCGCGAGTAGGGAGTAGATCAATGGCGTTTCTGCTTGGCCCTGGACCGGATGGTAGCAACCATGACAACTGGAATACCGATCCGCGCGAGGACAAGGCGGACGACGTGATCCATCCCTGGGGACGGTAGCCCCCAGGGCAACAGTTGCAGCGCCCCGCCTGGTGAATTCAAATTGGACGAACCGGGCGGGGCGCTTTCGTGTCACCTACTTGTCACAATTCGATTCGTTCAGGGGTGTTCGCAGGAGTACGCAGGAGTCCAAAGTGCCTGGTCGCTGGACATACCCGTACGGGCTTGCACCCATGTGGACGCCCGTGTGTCATCCTCGAGGATGATCGAACTAGGCACCATTTAATGACGCGCGTGGCCGCGCGATGAGGAAAGCTGGTCACCATGATCGAGCTGAGAGGCCTGACCAAACATTATGGGCAGACCGTCGCGGTTCAAGATCTCTCTTTCACTGTTCGCCCCGGACAGGTGACTGGGTTTCTTGGGCCGAATGGCGCCGGAAAATCGACCACCATGCGGATGATCCTCGGCCTGGACAAGCCCACCGCGGGCACCGCATTGATCCAGGGCAAGCCCTATCATGAGCTGGATCATCCGCTACGGACCGTCGGTGCGCTGCTGGATGCCAAGTGGGTGCATCCGAACCGTTCGGCCCGCGCGCATCTGCAGTGGATGGCTGCCTCCAATGGCATCGCCTCCGCCCGCGTGGACGAGGTGTTGCGGCTGGTCGGCCTGTCCGAGGTGGCGGGTAAGAGCGCCGGTGGCTTCTCCCTCGGTATGTCGCAGCGGCTCGGCCTGGCCGGGGCACTGCTCGGCGATCCGCCGGTGCTGCTGTTCGACGAGCCGGTGAACGGCCTGGACCCCGAGGGCATCCTCTGGATCCGTCGCTTCATGCAGCGGCTCGCGGCCGAGGGACGGACCGTGCTGGTCTCCAGCCATCTGCTTTCCGAAATGGCCCAGACCGCAGAGCATTTGGTCGTCATCGGACGTGGTCAGCTGATTTCCGATTCGACCACACAGGAATTCATCGAGCGTGCCTCGGAGCAGTCGGTGCGCGTGCGCAGTCCGCAGCTCGAACAGCTGCGCAGCCTGCTCACCTCCAATGGCATGACCGTCCGCGAGGACGGTGCGGGCCAGGACGGCGCCGCCTTGGTCGTGGCCGGAGTGACCAGTGACGCGGTCGGCAAGCTGGCCGGCGCGAACGACATCACCCTGTTCGAGCTGGCACCGCAGCGGGCCTCGCTGGAGGAGGCCTTCATGCGGATGACCGGTGGCGCGGTGCAGTACCACGGCGAAGGCTTCGAGCCGGCGGGAGCGTCAGGCCCGGAGGCGGCAGCTCGCGTAACCACGCAGGGCCCCGCGGACGCCGCGTCCTACACAGCGATGGGAGGTGCGCTCTGATGGGCGTGCTGGCAGCGGAACGTATCAAACTCACCTCGACCAAGTCGCCATGGTGGTGCTCGGCGATCGTGATTGCGCTCGCCCTCGGCCTGGCCGCGCTCTTCGCGGTGGTGGCCCGCTCGTCATCGGGCCAGGAGAACGTGCTCGACCTGACCGTCGCCACGGCGGTCGGCGGGATCAGCGGATTCGGCGTGATGGTCCTGATGATCATGGCCACCTTGTCCGTGACCAGCGAATACCGCTTCGGCATCATCCGGACCACCTTCCAAGCGACGCCGCATCGCGCCAAGGTGATCGCCACCAAGGCGGGGCTGGTCGGCGTATACGGCGCGGTGCTCACCACCGTGCTGGCCTTCGCCGCCTTCGCGATCGCCAAGGCGGTCGGCGGCGATGCGGGCAAAAACCTGACGCTCTCCGGCGGTGCTGCCTGGCGCGAGATCTACGGCATTCCGATCTATGCCCTGCTCGGCGTGATCCTCGCGGTCGGCATCGGGGTGCTGGTCCGGCAGTCGGCCGCGGCGATTTCGCTGATCGTGCTCTGGCCGCTGCTGATCGAGCCGCTGCTCGGCGCATTCGGCAGTTTCGGGCGCAATGTGCAACCGTTCCTGCCTTTCGCGAATGCGAGCCACTTCTACAGCGCCACCGAATCGCCGGCGAACTGGCACTGGGGACCGTGGGGGAGCCTGCTCTACTTCACGGCTTTTGTCGCGATTGTCTTCGGCGCCGCGCTGGTTATGGTCAACCAACGCGACGCATGATGGATACCGCCCGAGTTGCCCTCCCTCGCCACTCGGGTGATGGGTGCCGACCTTGTCGGGAGGTCCGAGCACCCCGCGCATCGTCTGCCACTGCCCGGCGGACGATGTGACATCGGCCCGGTGTGTGAATCTCCTTCCACACCGGGCCGATGTGTGTATGGGGACAATCCGGGCGGCAAGTGAACATCCCGGAAACTATGACCGGCTCCGCTTCCATCCGAAATCAGCGCTGACTACCCTCGGGGACAGCAACCAGTGAGTTACCCATTGGCGGACCCGATGTAGTGCCCGCTCAGTCTGATCGAGGGGGCGCAGGTGGCGACAATAAGTAACCCGCCGACGGTTGGTCGGCTTAGATACGCTCGGGGCGTGACCGAAACACCTTCCCACGGTGCTGAGCCGGGGACGGGGCCGGGTGACGAGGACAGATCCGCTCGTCGCGGTTCGGGAATTCGACGGGGCCAGTTCTCCGCACTGATGAATGCCGCGAGCCAGCGGCCCGACATCATCGGTGCGCTGCGGAAGGCACGCGAACAACTGCCGGGTGACCCGTCTTTCGGTGACCCACTTTCGGTTTCGGGTCCCGGCGGCGCCCGCGCGGTGGCGCGCGCGGCGGATAAGCTGGTCGGCGATACGCCGAGCGCGGCGCGCGAAATCGGGTTCGGTGCACTGCAGGTCTGGCAGGCCATGGTGGAGCGTGTCGGCGGCGGTCGAGATAGCGAAGAAATAACTGTGATGTTCACCGATCTGGTGGCGTTCTCCAGTTGGTCGCTCTCAGCGGGCGATGAGGCGACCCTCGAATTGTTGCGTGGGGTTGCCAAGGCCATCGAACCGCCGATCGCCGATCGCGGCGGTCAGGTGGTCAAACGCATGGGCGACGGTGTGATGGCCGTGTTCACCTCGGCCGATGGTGCGCTGCGCGCCGCGGCACAGGCCAAACGGAATCTTGCCGATGTCAGTGTGCACGGTTATCGCCCGCAGATGCGGATCGGTCTGCACACCGGCACACCGCGCGAGATCGGCGGCGACTGGCTCGGTGTCGACGTGACGATTGCCGCTCGGGTGATGGAAGCCGGTGGCAATGGCAACACCATGCTTTCGGATGCGTCATTGCAGTCACTCGGGCCGGAGACGCTAGCGGAACTCGGGTTCTCGGTCAGGCCGTATCGGCGCAGTTTCTTCGCCGCACCGCTGAATGGCGTGCCGGAGGATCTGCGGATCTTCCGCTGTGTTTGATTGCGGCGCCTGCGGCGCCGCGGGTTCGCGGCCCCCTGCTGTCTCGCGTCCGAGTCGTCGAGACTCGCGCCTGTGTTTTTGGCCGCGCGGGCGCGGCGTGTTCGCGGCCCCCTTCTGTCTCGCGTCCGAGCCGTCGAGACTCGCGACTTCGTCGCATGCGCGATGCCAATCCGCCTTGCTGTGGACATGGCGACTAACAAGTGGAC
>NZ_JBFANN010000024.1:0-86282 GCF_040674855.1 Nocardia sp. NPDC049707
GCCAGATCGTGCGGCACCACGCCGCACACCCGGTAAGGGTGTGCGGCCACCGCAATGAGTGCGCACATGAGTTCAGCACCGCCGAAGATCAGTCTCCGCTGCGGGTTTCCCGCCAAACCTCGGTCAGCACTGCGCCGATTTCAGCGAGTCCGGCAGCGGCCGTCATCCGCCAGTGAGTCGTCGGCACCGCGCGATTGTCCACCACGCCGTCGACCACCTCGGACCAGATCGACGCACCGATCGAGCCGGTGGGATCGTCGAGCGCCGCGGTGAAGTAGATGACATCGCCGTGGAACCGAGCCGGCCGATAGGCATTGCGCAGCACGACCGAATGCACGGCGGTATCCAGCACCCGGGTGAACCGGTCGGAGCCGAAGGAGGCGAACGGCTCCGGCAGCTCGCCCAACCGCTCGGCGAGTTGTCCCCAGTCCACGTCGGTGTCGAAGCCGAGGTCACCGGCCTGTTCACCGAGCAGGCCGCCGATCAGCTCGGCCACCGGCACGGGTGAGCCCGCGCCCTGCGCGCGTTCGTCGGGCGGATCGGCCATATAGCTGTCCATCACCGCGAGGGTGGCCACCCGCTGTCCGGCCCGCTGCAACTGCACCGCGATCTCGTGGGCGAAAACACCACCCATCGACCAGCCGATGAGGTGATACGGCCCCGTCGGCTGAACCGTGCGGATCGCCTCGACATAGAGCCGGGCCCATTCCTCGATGGTGTCCGCCAGCACGGCCGGTGCGGCCAGTGTGGGCGCCTGGATGCCGTAGATCGGCCGGTCGGAATCGAGATACGCGGCCAGACCCGCGAACGACCACGCGATACCGGAGACCGGATGGATACAGAACAGCGGCTCGGTGGTACCCGTCGCGCGCAGCGGCAGCACCACATCGAAGGCCGCCTCGCCCTCGACGTGCCCGCCCGCTCGGCGGGCCAATTCGGCCAGGAATTCACTTGGGGTCGGCGCGGTGAATATCCGCATCACCGGAATCTTCTCGCCGAGTAGCGAACTCAGCCGCGCGGTCAGCTTCGTGGCGATCAGCGAATTGCCGCCGCGCTCGAAGAAGTTGTCGTCCATACCGAATCGGTCGAGGTCGAGCACCTCGGCGAAGGCGGCGGCGACGGTTTCCTCGATCGGGGTGGCCGGTGCGCGGTATTCCCGTGCCGCGAAGGCGGGTTCGGGCAATGCGCGCCGGTCCAGCTTGCCGTTCGGCGTCAGCGGCATGACCTCGAGCACCACGATGGCGGCGGGAACCATATAGCCGGTGAGGAATTCGGCCACCTGAACGCGCAGTTCGTCCGGGTCGAGGTCGGCACCGGCCGCGGGCACCACGTATCCAACGAGCTGATCACCGAGACGTTCGGTCGAGCGAACCAACACCACCGCTTGGCTCACCCCCGGGCAGTGCAGCAGCGCGGATTCGATCTCACCGAGTTCGATGCGGAAGCCGCGCAACTGAACCTGCTGATCGCTGCGCCCCGCGTAGGCGAGTCCGGCGTGGCCCCAACGGCCGAGATCGCCGGTGCGGTACATGCGAGATCCTGGTGCGCCGAACGGATTCGCGACGAAACGCACCGCGGCCAGACCGGGCCTGCCGAGGTATCCCCTGGACAACTGGGCTCCGGCCACATAGATCTCACCCGGCGTGCCGACCGGTACCGGGTGCAGGCGCTGGTCGAGCACATAACCGTCCAAACCGGGCAACGCACGTCCGATCAGACTGTCCGGACTGTCCGCGATCTGCTTGTCCAGCGCCAGGAACGAGACGTGCACCGTGGTTTCGGTAATGCCGTACATATTGACCAGGCGCGGCGCATCCGCGTCGTGGCGCTCGTACCAGCGCCGCAACTGTCGCAGATCCAGTGCCTCGCCGCCGAATACGACATGTCGCAGCGCGAATTCGCTATCGGAATCCGCCGCGGCTCGGTCGGCCTCGATGAGCTGATAGAACGCCGACGGTGTCTGGTTCAGCACCGTGACCTGTTCCCGAATCAGCAACTCGCGGAATAGTTCCGGTGCCCGCGAGGTCGCGTAATCGACGACGACCACGGCACCTCCGGTGGCCAACGCGCACCACAACTCCCACACCGAGAAGTCGAAGGCGAAGGAGTGGAACAGCGTCCACACATCGGTGTCGTCGAAACCGAACAGCGGCTGGGTATTCGCGCACAGCTCGACCACATTGCGATGCGCCACCCCAACACCCTTCGGCACACCGGTCGAACCCGAGGTGTAGATGACGTAGGCGAGGTGATCGGGCAACAGCGGTGCGATGCGGTCGGCATCGCTGACCGGGCGATCGTCGAATTCCGTTGTCTCTTCGAGCAATATCACCGGCAACTCGCCGACCGGCACATCGGCACGCTGTTCGGCGGTGGTGAGCACACAGACCGGCACCGCATCGGAGAGCACGAAGGCCAGCCGCTGCGCCGGATAAGTGATATCGATCGGCAAATACGCCGCGCCCGCGGTGAGCACGCCGAGCAAGGCGACCGGCAGCTCTTCGGTGCGCGCAACCGCGACGGCCACCAGCGATTCCGGTCCGGCACCGGTCGCGATGAGCGCCCTGGCCACCCGGTTCGCCCGTCGCCGCAGCTCGGCGAAGCTCAGGGCGGTATCGCCGAAGCGCACCGCGACGGCATCGGGCCTACGCCGGGCCTGATCGGCGATCAACTCGGGCAGGGTCGCGGCGGGCACCCAGGCACCGCGCGAATTCCATTCGTGCAGCACTCTGGTGCGCTCGTTCGGTCCGAGCAGCTCGATATCGCCGACGATCACCGTGGCATCGGCGACGACCACGGTGAGGATGCGGGCGAACCGATCGGCGAAGCCCTGTGCGGTCGCGGCGTCGAACAGGTCTGTCGCATAGGTGAATTCGGCCAGCACACCCTGGGTTTCACCGCGCGGGCCGATCCGCTCGCTCAGCGAAAGCCGCAGGTCCACCGTGAGCGGATCGGTTGCGGGGCCCACATTATCGATCGCGACCTGGAACAGCGGGTGCCTGCCGGTCATCTGGATCGGGTCGAGTACCTCGACGAGTTGCGCGAACGGCACATCGGCGTGCGCGAATGCGGCTGCATCGGCCGAGGCGACCGCGCCGAGCAGTTCATCGAAGGTCGCATTCGGGTGATATTCGGTACGCAGCACCACGGTGTTGTCGAAGGTTTCGCCCGTACCCGAGGCCGGTGTACCGATCGCGATATCGGTCGTACCGGACAGCCGCGCCAGCAGCACCGCGAAGGCCGCGTGCGCCACCACGAATACCGAGGTATCCCTGGTCTCGGCGAGCCGCCGCAGTTCGTGGTGCAGGTGCACGCCGATCTCGAGCGGGACCCGCCCACCGACATCGGCGGGCATGCTCGAGCGCGGTCGATCCATGGGCAACGTCAACTCATCCGGCAGGCCAGCCAGCGTATTGCGCCAGTATCGAACCTGGGTGAGCACATCGGGGCTCGCACCAGCACGCACGGCGGCGACCGAATCCTCTGGTGCGGTGACGAATTCGCCGAGCACCGCACGCAAACGCTCGGTCAGCGCCCGCGCCGCCGCGGCCGCGACGGCATCGCCGCGGTACAGCACCTCGACCCGCAGCCTGGTCCCCAGTTCGGCTCGGACGGTGACCGGATAGTGGGTGTAGTCGACCGAATTCACGCCACCGACCACCAACCCGTCGACAGCGCTGCCCGCCTGCCGCAGCCCATCGGTATCGATCGGATATGACTCGTAGGCCACCAGCGTGTCGAACAATTCGCTGCCACCCGCCAGCGCCTGGATGTCGGCCAGCCCGAGATAATGATGTTCCAGCAGCGCCGCCTGCTCGGCTTGCAGCTCGGTGAGCAGACGCGAAACCGTTGTCGCCGAATCGAATCGGACGCGCACCGGAATGGTGTTCACGAACAGGCCGACCATCGCGTCGACGCCGTCGAGCTGTGGTGGACGTCCGGAAACCGTGACGCCGAAGACCACATCGTCGCGGTCGGTGATACCGGCGACGACTACACCCCATGCCGCCTGCAGCACCGTATTCACGGTGACTTCGGTCGCCGCGGCGAAGGACGTCAGCGCGGCCGTCTCCGTCGCCGATAGTTCGAATGCGGTCCTGCCGAATCCGTTGTCCGGCACCGTGGGTCGCACCAGCGCGGGCGCGAGCAGTGTCGGCCGGACCTTGGTCAGCGCCGCATCCCACGCGCCCATGGTGGCAGCGCGGTCCTGGCGCGATAGCCACGCCAGATAGTCGCGGTACGGCCGCCCCGCGGGCAGCAGCGAGGTATCGCTCCTGGTTGCGTAGAGGATCAGCAGATCCTTCATGAGCAGCGGCATCGACCAGCCGTCGAGCAGGATGTGATGCGCCGTCAACGCCAGTTGCGTGCGCCCGGATATGGTGCGGTACACCGTGAATCGCAGCAGCGGCGCGAGTGCGGGATCGAATCCGGTGCGCTGATCGGCGGCGAGCAGCTCGGGCAGATCGGCATCGGGTACCTCGGCGACCACCCGCCACGGCACCCGGATATCGTCCGCGATGAGCTGCACCGGTTTGCCGTTCGCGCCGAAAGTGAAGGCGCTGCGGAGATTCGCGTGCCGGTCCAGTGCCGCCTGCGCGGCGCGGTGCAGGCGCTCGAGTTCGAATTCGCCCGAGAGTTCGACCGCCACCTGGATGACATACGGGTCCACCGACTCCGCCAGCATTTCCATCAGGAACAGCAGACCGGTTTGCAGCGGCGACAGCGGCAGCACCTCGACCAGGCCCGGGTAGTTCGCGCGCCAGGTGTCGAGTTCGCGTTGGGTGGTCGATACGAGCGGCACGTCCGATGGGGTGAGACCACCGGCGTCCGGCTCGGTGACGTGCCGGGCTACCGCCGTCAGCGCGGTGAGCCAGTCGTCGGCCAGTTCCTGAACCGCCGCCGCGTCGAGGATTTCACCGGCGTATTTGAACACCACGTCCATGCGCGGTCCAGCATCGGTATCGATGACGATCGCATTGATATCGACAACGGCCGAGGCGGGCAGCGCCGGATCCTGGCCGTCGTCGAGGTCACCCAGATCGCCGGATGGGAGCCAGGCCGGATCGGTCAGCCCCTCCGGTACGCCGGTGGATACCCGGCCCAGATAGTTGAAGCCGATCTGCCCGATATCAGCGGCCAGCGCACCGGCGGTACCCGAATTCAGTTGGCGCAGTAGTCCGAAGCCGATACCGCGATCCGGAACCGCGTGCAACTGTTCCTTCACCGACCGCAGTATCGCCGCGGTTTCGGCAACGCCGCTGAGATCGAGCGCCACCGGGTCCACGCTGGTGAACCAGCCGATCGTGCGGGTCAGGTCGGCACCGGGTACGGCCGCTTCTTCACGGCCGTGGCCCTCCAGTCGAATTCTGGTGACCGCGGCGTCGATACCGCGGCGCGCCCGCCAGGTCCGCACCGCCATAGCCAGCGCCGCGAGCAGACCGTCATTGACACCGCCCCGGTACAGCGCGGGCACCGTGGTCAGTACCGCATCGGCGACCCCCACCGGCACCTCGACCGTCAACTGCCGCACCGTCGCGTGGGTATCGACGGCGGGATCGAGCGCACGTGTACCGAGCAAGGGATCCGGTGTGGCCAGCACCGTGCGCCAGTAGTCGAGTTCGGCCATCCGCGACGGCGAGCCCGCCGCCTCGACCAGACCGTGCGCCCAGCGCCGGAACGATGTCCCGACCGGCGGCAACGCAATGGCGATCCCCGCGCAACGCTGCGCCCATGCGGTGATGAAGTCCGGGATCACAATCCGCCAGGACACCCCGTCGATCACATAGTGGTGCGCCGCGACGATGAGCAGATCGCGTGCACCCGACCTGCGCAGCCAACTGAACGCGACCATCCGGCCCGTGCCCGGGTCCAGCGCCGCTAGCGCGGAAGCCATGGCGGCATTGCCGATTCGCTCGAGCTCGGCCCCGTAGGGCACCTCCACCTCGGACAACAGTGCCGACACGTCGACGGTGCCCGGCGCGGCCACCTGCTGCCACCACCGGCCCTCGACCTGCCATACCCGTGCACGCAACATGTCGTGGTGGTCGAGCACCGCGGTGAGCGTAGCGACCAGTCCGGTGCGATCGATGCCATCGGGCAGTGCGAGCACGAGGGTCTGCGCGAATCGGCCGAACGAACCGTTGTCGAGGAAACCCGCGAGCACCGGCGTGAGCGGTATGTCGCCGACCCCACCGCCGGGCAGCTCGGCCAGCACGACCGGCGCGGGATCCGTGCCGAGCACCGCGACCCTGGCCAATCCGGCGACCGTCTTCTGCTCGAAGACATCGCGCGGAGTGAATCCGATTCCGACCGCCTTGGCCCGCGACACCAACTGGATCGAGATGATGCTGTCGCCGCCGATGGCGAAGAAGGAGTCGTCGGCACCGACCTGCCGCACGCCGAGCACCTGCGCGAAGAGCTTGGCGATCCGCGATTCCAGCCGGCCGGACGGTGCCCGTGACACCGTGGCGGTGAACCGTGGCTCGGGCAGCTCGTCCCGGTCGAGCTTGCCGTTGGTGGTCAGCGGCACCTCGTCGAGGACGACGATGGCCGACGGCACCATATGCGAAGGCAGGACGCGCGCCGCGAATTCGGTGAGTCGGTCCTGGTCGACGATGCGTTCGGCCACCGGGAGTACATACGACACCAACACCGTTGCACCCGATGCCGTTTCGCGCCCGAGCGTGACCGCGAATTCGATATCCTCGTGACCGCCGAGCACCGCATCGATCTCGCCGAGTTCGACGCGGAAGCCGCGGATCTTCACCTGGAAGTCGCTGCGCCCCACATAGTCCAGCCCCCACGACCCGGCCGGAGTCGCGTACCAGCGGACCAGGTCGCCGGTGCGATACATCCGGGCACCCGGTTCGCCCCACGGATCAGCGACGAAACGTTGCGCGGACAGCCCGGCTCGGTTGCGGTAACCGCGGGCCAGCGCGCCGCCCGCCAGATACAGCTCACCCGTCACGCCGGGCGGTACCGGGTGCAGCCGCGCGTCGAGCACAAGTGCGGACATGCCGCGCACCGGACTGCCGATCGTAATGTGCTGTCCCGCGGTCAGTTCCGCATAGGACGAGATAATGGTGGTCTCGGTCGGGCCGTAGCCGTTGTAGTACCTGCGACCGGGCTGCCATTTGGCCAGCAGTTCCGGTGTGGTGACATCGCCACCGACGGAAAGCATTTCGAGGTGGTCGAGGCCGGTCGGATCGACCGTGCCGAGCACCGCCGGGGTGATGATCGCGTGCGTCACCTGTTCGGCGCGTAGCAGCTCACCGAGTTCGTGCCCACCGGGCACGGTGGACGGCACGATCACCAGTGTCGCGCCGACCGAAAAGGCGCACAGCCATTCCAGTACCGATGGGTCGAAGCTCGGCGCGCAGATATGCAGGAAGCGGCAGGTCGGGTCGAGCCGGTACAGCTCGATCGCATGCTCGAGCAGACCGCCGAGTCCGGCGTGGGTCACGGTGACGCCCTTGGGCATACCGGTCGAACCCGAGGTGTAGATGACATAGGCCGGATTGTGCAGGCGCAGCGGGGTGATCCGGTCGGTGTCGGTGATCGGTGCGGCGGATCGGTTGGCGCACAGCGATTCCGTCGCCGGATCGTCGAGCGCGAGCCAGCGCACGTCATCGGGAAGGTCGCCGAGATACTGGGCAACGGTCAGTCCGAGTACCGCGGCCGAGTCGGTCAGCAGGTACCGGACCCGTTCCAGCGGATGGCTCGGATCGATCGGCACATGCGCGCCACCGGCCTTCGTGACGGCCAGCATCGCGACGACCATCTCGTAGGAACGCGGCAATGCCAGCGCGACCAGACTTTCCGGACCGACACCGCGTTCGATCAGGACCCGGGCCAACCGTGACGAGTACCGGTCGAGTTCGCGGTAGCTGATCGACCGGTCCGCATACCGGACCGCGGTGCGGTCGGCCCCGAGCCGCAGCCCGCGCAACAGCAGGTCGGGCAGGAGCCCACCCGCCATCATCCGATCCGGCTGCACCCGGGTCAGGAATTCGACCTCGGAGTCGGCCAGCAGCGGCAGATCACCGACCGGTGTTTCGGCATTCGCGACGATCGCGGTGAGCAACCGCACGAACCGATCCGCGAATACGCGCACCGTCGCGTCATCGAAAAGGTCGCGCGCATAGGTGAATGCGGCGAAGATGCCCGAACTCGACTCGCGAATCGCCAGCGACAGATCGAATTTCTCGGTCGTGAGATCGAAATCGACCGGGGCCACGTGCAACCCGGGCAGCTCGAAGGAATTGTCCGGCAGGTTCTCGAAGGACAGCGCCACCTGGAACAGCGGATGCCGCGCCGTCGACCGTTCCGGTTCCAGCAGGTCCACCAGACGCTCGAACGGAATATCCGCGTGCGCGAACGCCTGTAGGTCCACCTCCTTGGCCTGGGCAAGCAACTCGGCGAAGGTGCTGCCACCCGCTACCTCGGTGCGCAATACGAGCGTATTCACGAACATGCCGACGACATCGTCGAGTACGGCCTCACCACGCCCGGCGACCGGCGTACCGATGGCGATATCGTCGGTGCCGGATAGTCGGGCCAGCAATACCGCGAGTACGGCGTGGACCACCATGAACAGGGTCGCATTGTGCTCGCGGGCCAAGCGCAGCAGCTCCGCGTGCAACTGCTCGTCGATCGGGATATCGCATCGGCCACCGACGAACGACGGGACCGCGGGCCGGACCCGATCCAACGGCATATTCAGCTCATCCGGCAGCTCAACCAGGTTCTCGCGCCAATACGACACCTGTTGTCCGGCGAGCGAATTCGGATCCGATTCCGAGCCGAGTACGGTCCGTTGCCAGAGCGCGAAGTCGGCGTACTGCACCGGCAATGGCGTCCACGCGGGAGCGGATCCGCCGGTGCGTGCGAGATAGGCGAGCATCAGGTCACGGGTCAGCGGGCCCATGGACCAGCCATCGGCGCTGATGTGATGGGCCACGAGCACCAGCACGTATTCACCATCGCAGCAGAGCAATTCGGCACGCACGGGCACCTCGTCGGTGACATCGAACCCGGCGCCGACCAGCTCGACGATGCGATCCCGCAGCTCACCGGCCGCGATATCGGCCACCGTCAGCTTCGGAACCGCTTGTCCCACCGGCACAATCACCTGACGCACGACACCGTCGTGCGACGGATACACGGTGCGCAGCACCTCGTGCCTGGCCACCACATCCGCGACCGCCACGCGCAGTGCATCGATATCCAGCGCACCGGACAGCCGCACCACGACCGGCACGTTGTAGGCGGGCGATGCGGTATCGAACTGGTTCAGGAACCACATTCGCTGCTGTGCCAGCGACAACGGCACCCGATCCGGTCGCTCGAGCGCGGCCAATGGCGGCCGCCGACCGGAGCCGACATGCTGTTCCACCCGCACCGCCAGTGCCCCGACGGTGCTCGCTTCGAACAACACCCGCACCGGCACCTGGGTATCCAGCGCGGCCCCCAAGCGCGCCGCCACCTGCGTGGCGATCAGCGAATTGCCGCCGAGCGCGAAAAAGTCGTCATCGATCCCGACCCGAGCCACCCCGAGCACATCGGTGAACACCCCGGCGACGATCTCCTCGATCGGCGTCGACGGCGCACGGAACACCTGGGTCTCGAACTCCGCCGCGGGCAATGCCTTTCGATCCAGTTTGCCATTGACGGTGCGCGGCAGCGCCGCGAGAACTACATAGGCGGCGGGCACCATATAGGACGGCAGCACACGCCCCAGCGCCGACCTCACCTGTGCCACATCGACATCGCCGCCCATCGGAACCAGATACGCGACGAGCCGATCACCGGTCCGCTCATCGGCGTCGGCGATCACCGCCGCCTGCGCGATCTCCGGCAGCGCGGTCAATGCCGCCTCGATCTCCCCCAGCTCGATCCGGAAGCCACGGATCTTCACCTGGAAGTCGGTGCGGCCGCGATACTCCAACTCACCCCGCGCATTCCAGGCCACCAGGTCACCTGTGCGGTACATGCGCGTATCCGACTCGAACGGATTCGCCACGAACCGCTCCGCGGTCAGATCGACCCGCCCGAAGTAACCGCGTGCCAATTGCGCACCGGCCAAATACAACTCACCCGAAACACCCGACGGCACCGGACGCAACCGCGCATCCAGTACGTAGACACGGCTGTTCCACTCCGGCGCACCGATCGACACCGACACCGCATCCGCATCGGTCACCCGATGGCTGGTGACCGACACCGCCGCCTCGGTCGGGCCGTACAGATTGACCAGTTCCTTGTGCGGATAGGTGTCCCGGAATCGCCGCGCCAGCGCTGCGGGCAGCGCCTCACCGATCACCAGCACCCGCCGCAAGGTGAACGGCAGCCGACCCGACAACAGCGCGTCCAGCATCGACGGCACCACATGCAAGGTGGTCACCGACTCCCGCGCCATCAGCTCGTTCAGATAGTCCGGATCGCGATGCCCATCCGCGTGGGCCAGCACCAATCGCCCGCCGAATACCGCCGCCGACCAGAACTCCCACACCGACAGATCGAAGGTGGCGGCCGTCTTCAACAGCACCGCGTCGCCAGGTCCGAGTGCGAATTCGCCGGTCTTCCAGAGCAATTGGTTGACGATCGCGGCATGCGATACCGCGACACCCTTCGGCCGCCCGGTCGAACCCGAGGTGAAGATCACGTACGCGATATTCGCCGCATGCAGTGGCCGGACCCGCTCATCATCCGCGATCGGTGTCGCGGCGAGCCGACCGAGGTCGAGCCGGTCCAGTCGCAGCACCGGTGCCAGTTCGGTATCGAAGCCCGCTGCCGCATTGGTCAATACGCAGACCGGTGCCGCGGTACCCAGAATGTAATCGGTCCGCGCCGCGGCCTGATCCGGATCCACCGGCACATACGCGGCACCGGCCTTGACCACCGCGTACATCGCGACGATCAGATCCACCGACCGGCGCAGCGCGAGCACCACCCGCGACTCGGGACCAACCCCGCGCGAAATCAAGTGCCGGGCCAGACGATTCACCCGGGCATCCAGCTCGGCATAGGTCATCGACTCACCGTCCGCGCCCATCAGCGCCACCCCACCCGGTGTCGCGGCTACGGTCGCGTCCAATAGCGACACCAGCGTCGCCGTCGCGTCCACCGCATGGTCGGTCGCATTGCGGCCGGACACCAGTTCGGTCCATTCCGTGGCATCCAGCAGTTCCACCGCACCGACGACGGTGCGCGGTGCGGCGGCGATCGCACCGAGCAGGCGGGTGAACCGAGCTACGAAGCCCTGCACCGTCGGTTCGTCGAACAGATCGTGCGCATAGGTGACCGCACCGCGGATGCCCGCGGGCCGACCGGTCTCGTCGTAGCGATCGCCGATGATCCAGTGCAGATCGAACTGCGAGACCGCGGCATCGAAGTCCACGCCCGAGATGGTCAGTCCGGGTAGTTCCAGACTCGTCGCGGCCAGATTCTGGAACGACAAGCCCACCTGGAACAGCGGATGCCGGGCTGTCGAGCGGACCGGATTCAGCACCTCGACGAGGCGTTCGAACGGCACATCGGCATTGGCGAAGGCCGCGAGATCCGTCTCGCGTTGGCGCGCGAGCAGTTCGGTGAACAGTGCGGATTCATCGACCCGGGTGCGGAATACGAGGGTATTGACGAACATACCGATCAGCTCGTCCAGCGCCGCCTCACCGCGACCCGCCATGGGCGTGCCGATGGCAATGTCATCGGTACCCGACAACCGCGCCAGCAGCACCGCCAAGGCCGCGTGCACGACCATGAACAGCGTCGCACCCTCGGCGCGTGCCAATTCGACCAGCGCCCGGTGGGTTTCGGCGTCGATGTCCACCGGGATCTTGCCACCGGCGAAGGACTGCACCGGCGGCCGTGGCCGATCCGTCGGCAACTCCAGCTGATCGGGCAGCTCGGCGAGTGCGTCGCGCCAGTAGGCGATCTGCCCGGCCGCCAACGACTCCGGGTCGTCCTCACTGCCCAACACCTCGCGCTGCCAGATGCTGTAGTCCGCGTACTGCACCGGTAGCGGTGCCCAGCCGGGCGCGGCACCGGCCGACCGCGCGGCATAGGCGGTCATCAGGTCTCGGGTCAACGGCCCCATCGAGGTACCGTCACCAGCGATATGGTGCACCACCAGCGCCAACACGAAATCGGCTTGTGTGTTCTCGACCTCGAACAAGCCGACCCGCAGCGGCACCTCGGCGGTCACATCGAAGGTCGTCGAAAGCAGTTCGCGCACGGCGGATTCGAGCTGCTCGGCCGCGACCGTCCGGACCGTCAGCTCGGGCGCCGATTGGTCCGCGGGCAGGATGAGCTGCACCGGACCCGCATCGGTCTCCGGATACACCGTGCGCAGAACCTCGTGCCGCGCAACCAGATCTGCGACCGCCGCGCGCAGCGCGGCCACATCCAGCGCACCGCTCAACCGGACCGCGATCGGGATGTTGTAGGCCGCCGATGCGGTATCGAACCGGTTCAGGAACCACATCCGCTGCTGGGCCAGCGACAACGGAATCGCCGCGGGACGCGGGCCGGCGACCAATGCCTTGCGGTTACCCGCCCCCGCGTGTTCGGCCACCGCGGCGGCCAGTCCGGCGACGGTCGGCATCTCGAAGAGCAGACGCACCGGAATCCGGGCATCCAGCGCCGCACCGAGACGCGCCATCACCTGGGTGCCGATCAGCGAGTTGCCACCGAGTTCGAAGAAGTCGTCATCGGCGCCGACGGGCACCTCGAGCGCGAGGACCTCGGCGAAGAGTTCGGCGATCGCCGGCTCGACCGCACCCGATGGCGCGCGGAAAGTCCTGGTGCGCAATTGCGGTGCGGGCAGTGCCCGCCGATCAAGCTTGCCCACCGGGGTCAGCGGGATCTCATCGAGCACCATAATGGCGCTCGGCACCATATGGGCGGGCAGTTTGCGCGCGGCCAGCTCGGTCAGTTCCGCCGTATCGATGACGACACCATCGACGGCCCGCACATACGACACCAGAATCGTCGCGCCGCTGTCCTGCTCATGACCGATGGTGACGACGAAATCGACGCCGCTGTGTGCGGCGAGCACCGCATCGATTTCACCGAGTTCGATGCGGAAACCGCGGATCTTGACCTGGAAATCGTTGCGCCCCAGGTATTCCAGCTCCCGATCGGCGGTCCAGCGCACCAGATCGCCGGTGCGGTAGAGCCGGGAACCCGGCGCACCGAACGGATCGGCCACGAACCGCGCGGCGGTCAGTCCCGGTCGATCGCGATAGCCGCGGGCCACCTGCGCACCGGAAATATAGAGTTCACCAACCACCCGGCCCGGCACCGGCGCGAGTTCGGGGTCCAGCACATATTCAGTGATCCCGCGAATCGGCCCCCCGATGGTCACCGGCTCGCCGGGCACCAGCGGTGCGCTGATATTGGTCATGATCGTGGTCTCGGTCGGCCCGTAACCATTGAAGAATTCCCGGGTTCGGCCATCCGCGATCGGTAGTACCCAGCGCTGCACCAACTCCGGTGGGCAGGCCTCGCCGCCCGCGACCACGACGCGCAACTCGTCCAGCCCCTCGGCGGGCAACGAGGCGAGCGCGGCCGGGGTGATGAAGGCATGTGTCACCCGCTCCCGGCGCAGCAGTGCGGCCAGTTCGGCGCCGCCGTACACCGTCGGTGCGGCGACGATCATGGTCGCGCCCCGGCTCAGCGCCAGCAGCAACTCCAATACCGACGCGTCGAAGGAGGGTGAGGCGAAATGCAGGGTGCGCGAATCGGCGGTCAGCGTATAGCGCTCGCGCTGCTCATCACAGAAATTCGACAACCCGGCCTGGGTGACGACCACCCCCTTGGGTGTACCGGTCGATCCGGAGGTGTAGATGACATAGGCCGGGTGCTCGGCACGCAGTTGCCGGATCCGATCCGCGTAGGTGATCGGGTCCGCCGAATATGCCGCGATCCGCCGCTCGAAGTCCGCGGTATCGATGGCGAGCCACTCCAGGCCGCCGGGTAGGTCCACTGCCGCGACAGTAAGCCCCAGTGCCGCACCGGAATCCGACAGCATGTGGGCGACGCGATCGGCAGGATAGTTCGGGTCGACGGGGACGAATCCGGCACCGGCCTTGGCGATCGCCCACACCGCGACGATCGATGCCACCGACCGCGGAATCCCAACCGCAACCAGATCCTCCGGGCCGATGCCGCGCTCGATCAGCAAGCGCGCCAGGCGGTTCGACCGATCATCGAGTTCGGCATAACTCGACTGCGCCAATGTCGCCGTGGCATCGGCGAATACGATCGCGGGTCCGGCCGGATTGGCCTCAACGGCAGTGGTGAGCAATTGCGGCAGGGTCTTGATCCGCGGGCCGCGAGTCCGGTTGGGCCGCTCGCGATTCGGCCGCGTCATGCGCCGAACCTCTGTCGCGCACCGCGCGCGAACTCCACCACATCTTCGAACAAGCCGACCATTTCCGGAACTACTTTCTAGCGTTGTCGTTACATCTCACCCACCCCGTGCGCGTCAGCTACCTCAGCTCGACACCCACCGGCAGTAACTCATCCAACGGCACGATCTCGGCCGATTCGGGCACCACGACCTCGGCGGGTATGCCCTGCTCGACCACCACGGCCCGCAGTTCCGTCAGCCGGGCCGTATCGATGGCGGCCAGCGCGGCCCGATCGGCGATCAGATGCGTCACCCACTCCTCGGCGAGCGAGGCACCCAGATCGTCGGCACTCGACACCACGATCAGACTGGCCCCGGTCGCACCGGCGCTCACCACCTCGAGCAGCGTCGCCACCGAATCGGACCGGCCGTGCCGGAAGGTGCGCGATTCGAAGGTCAGACCGGTGCGAACCCGCAGGCGATCGGCCGCGGTGGCCAGCTCGTCGTAGCTCATCCGCACCCCGGTCGCGGCGATGACGAGGGCCGGATCGGACCCGCTGAGCACCGCGATCCGATTCGCGTGGTTGACCGGTCGCGCTGACTGCGCGGCGATTTCGGCGCTGATCGCCGGATCATCGAGCCGCAGCCATTCGACGCCGTCACCGATCGGACCGGCACCGGTGGTCAACCCGATCCGCACCGTTGGCTCATCCGGGATCGCAACCTCGTCAGCGGGCAGCAGTACCAGCGCCGCGCCCGCCTCGAGCACCGCCCACGCGGCCACCGCCCAGTCGATACCGCGGTCCAGCCGGATCGCCACACCGGTCCCCGGCCCGCAACCGCGCCCGATCAGCACCCTGGCCAGCCGCGACGATCTGGCATCGAGTTCGCGGTAGGGCACTTCCGCCGCGCCCCACACCAGTGCGGGCGCGTCCGGATCGTCCTCCACCGCCGCGGTCAGCAGGTGGGTCAGCTCGGTGCCGTCCGTGGCCGCCGCGCTGGCATCGGTCACGGTGGGGACCAGATCCTGCTCGTCGACAATATCGATACCGCCGATGCGCACGCCCGGATCGGCGACCACCGCGGTCAGAATGCGCTCCAGCATGCGCCCGAGCCCACGCACCGTCGATTCTTCGAAAAGATCTGTGGCGTAGGTGAATACGGTGACAAGCTCATCCGGCGTCCCGTCCGCACCCAGCCGCGGTTCGACGACCACCTGCAGATCGAACTTGGCGACGACATCGCCCGCGTCCAAGGCCGCGACCGTCAGTTCCGGCAGTTCCAGACTCGGCCGTTCGAGATTCTCGAAGGCGAGCATGACCTGGAACAGCGGACGCCCCGGGGAGATCACCTCGACCACCCGCTCGAACGGCAGATCCGTATGGGCGAATGCCGCCAGATCCGTCGCCCTCGTCTGCTCGACCAACTCGCCGAATGCCATGTCACGCTCGACCGAAGTACGCAGCGTCAGCGTGTTGACGAACATGCCGACCAGCTCGTCCAACGCCCGCTGACCACGTCCGGCGATCGGCGTGCCGATGGCGATATCCGAACCGCCCGATAGCCGGGCCAGCAGCACGGCGAGCGCCGCGTGCACCACCATGAACAGCGAGGATCGATGCTCACGCGCGATCCGCACCAGGCCCTCGTGCACCTCGGCGGGCACGGTCCAGCCGACCGATGCGCCACGACCCGTCGGCGCTACCGGGCGTTGCCGATCCAGCGGCAGCACCGGTGCGCTCGACAGTCCGGCCAGCTGCTCACGCCAGTACGCCAATTGCCCTGCGGCCACGGAGTTCTCATCGTCATCGGTGCCGATCACCGCGCGCTGCCAGAGTGCGAAATCCGCGTACTGCACCGGAAGTGGCGACCAGCCCGGGGCCACACCGGCGACGCGGGCGAGATAGGCGGTCACCAGATCCCGGGCCAATGGCGCGAGCGAGGCGCCGTCGGCCGAAATGTGGTGCACCACAACAACGAGCACATATCCGTCACCGATGGCATCGCGCAATAGCCGAGCCCGCACCGGAACCTGTTCGGTCACCTCGAATCCGGCCGACACCAGCTCGACGACCCGACCGAGCATATCCGTGGTGGTCTGGACCTGGAGTCCATCGGGCAGCACCTCGGCGGCCGGCAGAATCTCCTGATACGCCTGCCCACCGGTACCCGCCGTCGGGAACCGGGTGCGCAGCGCTTCGTGCCGCACCAGCACATCCTCGACGGCCCCGCGCAGCGCCGCGACATCGAGCGCGCCGGTCAACCGAATCGCGAACGGCAGGTTGTATGCCGGGGACTGCGGATCGATGCGGTTGAGCACCCACATTCGTTGCTGGGCAAGGGAAAGCGGCACCAGCTCCGGGCGCTCGGTCCGCGTCAGCGGTAGGCGCGCTGCGGCCGTCCGGCCCGCTCCCGGGATGATGCCGGCCGCGAGTGCGGCGACGGTCGAGGTCTCGAACAGATCGCGCACCGCGACATTCGAATCGAGTGCGTCGTTGATCCGTGCGACGACCCGGGTGGCCTGCAACGAATTGCCGCCGAGTGCGAAGTAATCGTCATCGAGGCCGACCCGCTCGATACCCAGCACCTCGGCGAAGACGGCGGCGACGATCTCCTGCGTCGGAGTGATCGGGGCGCGGAATTCGCGTGCCGCGAAGGTGGGCTCGGGCAATGCCTTGCGATCCAGCTTGCCGCTGGTATTCAGCGGGAAGGCGTCCAGCACCACAATGGCGGCCGGAATCATATACGCCGGAAGCACTTCGGCCACCGCGGTCCGCAATTGCTGCGGGTCGAGCTGTTGTCCCGGCCGCGGCACCACATATCCGACCAGCTGATCGCCGGTCGCCGACGGCGCGACCAGCGCCGCCGCTTGGCTGACCGTGGCCTGGGCGAGTAGTGCCGTTTCGATTTCGCCGAGTTCGATGCGCTGGCCGCGGAACTTCACCTGGAAGTCGCTGCGGCCCACGTACTCCAACCGGTGCGGGTCCGCGCGCCAGACGACGAGATCTCCGGTGCGATACATCCGCACACCGGCGGTGAACGGGTCGGCGACGAACCGATCCGCCGTCAGATCCGGCCGGGTGACGTACCCGCGCGCCAACTGCGCCCCGGCCAAATACAGCTCACCGACGACCCCGGCGGGCACCGGCCGCAGTCGCGAATCCAGTACGTAGACTTGCGAATTCCACTGCGGCAGGCCGATCGGCACGGTGGCCTGCTCGATCGCCTCCGCACGCCATGCGGTGATCGACACCGCCGCCTCGGTCGGTCCGTACAGGTTGTGCACGGCCGCATCCGATACCGCACGCAGCGCGGTCACCGTCTCCGGTGGCAGGGCCTCACCGATGACGAAGACATCGCGCAGTGTCGGGCAGGACCCGGACGTCAGATGAGCGGCGAATACCGTCAGCATCGACGGCACGAAGTCGGTGACGGTGACCCGCTGCGCGGCAATCGTTTCCGTTAGATAGGCCGGATCGCGGTGACCTTCCGGCGTGGCGACTACCAGCTTCGCACCCGCGCGCAGCGGCATGAAATATCCCCACAGGGACACATCGAATGTGGTGGCGGTCTTCTGCAGATACACATCATCGGGACCGAGCGGGTAGTGCGCGAGCATCCACTCGATCTGGTTGTGGATGGCCGCATGGGTGACCGCCACACCTTTCGGGCGACCGGTGGAGCCCGAGGTGAAGATGACGTAGGCGGGATTGTCCGGCGAAACCGGTCGCAGCAATTCCGTCGGCCGCACCGGATCCCCCGAGATTGCCGTCAGCTCAACGGTATCCAGGTACACCACCGGCATATCGTCCGAAACCGCAACCACATCGGCGGTCGTGGTCAGCACACAGACGGGTGCGGCGGTATCGAGGATATGCGCGACCCGCTCCGCTGGATGATCCGGATCCAGCGGCACATATGCAGCACCGGCCGTCACAATCGCATACATGCCGACGACCAGGTCGATCGAACGCCGAACCGCCAGTCCCACCAGGGCTTCCGCACCGACGCCACGCTGGATCAACAGCCGAGCGAGCCGGTTGACCCGCTCGTCGAATTCGCGATAAGTGAGTTCGGTCCCCTCGTAGGCCACCGCGACCGCATCCGGATGCGCCGCCACCGCACGGCGATAGTCGTCGAGCAGCAGCTCCGGGACGACCGGATGCCCGGTGTCGTTCCAGTCCCGTAGCATCCGCTGCCGCTCCGCGGGCGCGAGCAACTCGAGCTCCCCCACCACCCGGTGCGGATCCTCGGCAACCGCCGCGAGCACCCGATTCAGACGCTGTGCGAAACCGGCCACCGTCGCCTCGTCGAAAAGGTCGGTGGCATAGGTGAACGATGCCGCGAGACCGTTCGCCGCCCCGTGGTCCTCGCGCGGTACCACGGTCAGCTCGAGATCGAACTTCGCCTGCACCACACCCAGATCGATACCGGAAACAGTGAGGCCGGGCAGCTCCAGCTCGGGCCGGTCCATGTTCTGGAAGGTCAGCATCACCTGGAACAGCGGATGCCGTGCCATCGAACGCACCGGATCGAGCAGCTCGACCAGTCGCTCGAACGGCACATCCGCATGTCCGAAGGCCGCCACATCGGCCCGTCGGAAGTTACGCAGCAAATCGTCGAACGATAGTTCGGGGTCGACCTCGCCGCGCAGCACCAGCGTATTGACGAACATTCCGATCACATCGTCGAGTGCGGCGTCCCCACGCCCGGCAACAGGGGTGCCGATGGTGATATCGGTGGTTCCGGCCAGCCGGGACAGCAGCACCGCGAGCGCGGCGTGCACCACCATGAACAGCGTCGAATGATGTTCGCGGGCAATATGTTCGAGCGCCGTATGCACCTCGGCGTCGACCTCGAAGGCGAAGACGGCGCCGCGATTGGACAGCACCGCAGGACGCGGCCGATCGGTGGGCAGGGCCAATTGCTCGGGCAATCCGGCCAATTCGGCGCGCCAGAAGGCGATTTGTTGTGCCAGTAGCGATTCCGCGTCGTCTTCCGCGCCGAGCACCGCCCGCTGCCAGATCGCGTAATCGGCATACTGCACCTCGAGCGGCTGCCACTGCGGCCGCGCACCACCCGACCGAATCGAATAGGCGGACATCAAATCCCGTGCCAGCGGCCCCATGGAGAACCCGTCGGCCGCGATGTGGTGCACTACGCACACCAGCACCTGCTCGGCCGCACCCAGCCGTACCAGCCGCAGCCGGATCGGCGGCGCGACAGCGACATCGAATCCGGCGACCGCCGCGGCGATGACCAATTCGGGCAACTCGGCCGCACTCGCGGAAACGATCTCGAGTTCCGGCACCGCACGGACATCATCGATCGGCAATACGACCTGGCTGCCCTCGCCATCTATTTCCGGATACACCGTCCGCAGCACCTCGTGCCGCGCCACCAGATCACGCGCCGCCGCGTGCAACGCCTCCATATCGAGCACGCCGGACAAACGCACCGCCAGCGGGATGTTGTTGACACCGCTGGTCGGATCGAAGCGGTTCAGGAACCACATGCGCTGCTGTGCGTACGAGAGCGGAATCCGATCCGGGCGCGGCTGCGCACCCAGGGCCTGCCCGGCCGCGACACCGATCTGCGCCGCCACCCGCTGCGCGAGTTCGGCGACACCGGGTGCCTCGAATACCAGCTGCACCGGCACCCGCGTATCCAGCGCGGTACCGATGCGGGCGGCGGCCTGTGCGGCCAGCAGCGAGTTGCCGCCCAGTGCAAAGAAATCGTCATCGGCACCGACGTCCCCACCGTCGGCGAGCAATAGCGCCGCGTACACCTCGGCGACGACCTGCTCCGCCCGCGTGGACGGCGCACGGAACTCACGCGCCTCGAAAACCGGATCGGGCAGCGCGGCCTGATCCAGCTTGCCCACCGGCGTCAACGGCAGTTCGTCGAGCACCACAATGGCCGTTGGCACCATGTACTTGGGCAGCTTTCGCTCCAGCGCGGCCACGAGTTCGGCAGTATCCACGACGGAATCGGCGCGTGGCAGCACATACGAGACGAGCGCGGTGCCCGAGGGCAGTGTCCTACCGAGCGTGGCCGCGAAATCCACATCCGGATGCGCGGTGAGCGCATTATCGATCTCGCCGAGTTCGATGCGCAGACCGCGGATCTTGACCTGGAAATCGGACCGGCCCAGATATTCCAGCACACCGGTTTCATTGCGCCGCACCAGATCTCCGGTCCGGTACAGCCGCGCACCGGGCGCACCGGCCTCCGCACCGAACGGACTGGCGACGAACCTTTCGGCGGTCAGCCCGGGACGTCCGAGATAGCCCTGCGCCAACGCGGGTCCGGCCAGATACAACTCGCCGACGACACCCGAGGGCACCGGCCGCAAGCGCGAATCGAGCACAAACGCCCCGACCCCGGCGACGGTGCCACCGAGGGTAACCGGCGCGCCGGGCGCCATGTGGCCGGTCGTGACCATGACCGTGACCTCGGTCGGGCCATAGGCATTGAAAACGGTCCGCCCGTCCCGAGCCCAGCGCTCGACGAGTTCGGCACCGAGCTTGTCGCCACCGGCCACCACGACCCGCAGTTCGTCCAGGCCGGCCGGATCGACCGATTCCAGGGCACCCGGGGTGATGAGCAGATGGGTAACCCGTTCTCGGCGTAGCAGATCCGCGAGCTCGGCACCGCCGAATACCGTCGGCGGCGCGATCACCAGCGTCGCGCCCACCGAGAACGTGAACAGCAACTCCATCAGCGAGAAGTCGAAGCTCGGCGAACTCAGATGCGTCACTCGCGCGTCAGCGGTCAGCTCATACCACTGCCCGACCGCGGCCAACCCGGCCAATCCCGCGTGCGTCACCACCACGCCCTTCGGCCGCCCGGTGGAACCCGAGGTGTAGATGACATAGGCCGGATGCCGCTCGTCCAGCCGCCGCACCCGATCGGCATACGAAATCGGCCGCTCCGGTTGCGCGGCGATCCGCGCGGCCACCGCGGGATCATCGAGCTCGACCCAGTCGATCGAGGTACCCGAATCGACCGATGCACCCGAATCGACCGATGCACCCGAATCGACCGATGCACGCAGCGCCGCACGATGTACCGCGGTGGTCAGGCCGAGCACAGCGCCGGAGTCCGACACCATATGCGCGATACGCTGCGCGGGATAGGCCGGATCGATCGGGACATAGGCGGCACCAGTCTTCGCGATCGCCCACACCGCGAGGACCGACTCGAGCGACCGGGCCAGCGCGGTAGCGACAATGTCGCCGGGTCCGATACCCCGCGCAATCAATTCCCTGGCCAGCCGCGAGGACGCCTCGTCGAATTCGCGATAGGTCAGCTCGCGCTGGTCGGCCGGAGCGCCGGTCGGGTTCCAGCGAACCGCCGCCGCATCGGCGCCGGATTCGACGGCGCCGGTGAGTAGTTGTCCGAAGTGTGGGGCGCCGGTCCGGCGCCGACGGTTGGTCCGAACAGACTGACGCACCCTATCCATTGGAACCATTAGCCTTTCACATCGAACATATGGACAGGGTCGAATCGCGGAAATCCGCCGCCGCATTCGCACCTGCGCAACGCAATCGGGTAAATCGTATTGAAGAGAGAGCTAACTGCCCGCGAATCGCGGAGGCGCGGTGCTACCTTCGAATCCGTTGTGACACAAGCCCTCAAACTTCTGGGGCATTGATCGTTCAGCATTCGTCCCATGTTGTCCACTCGAGCCGTTCACTTACTCGAGCTACAGCCAGCCTCGCCTGGTCGCCTGCACACCCGCCTGGAACCGGGTGCTCGCGCCGAGCCGCTCCAGCAGCCGCGCGGTCCGCCGGACGACGGTTCGACGGGACATGCCGAGGCGGCGCGCGATGGTGTCATCGGTCGCACCCAGGCCCATCAGGGTCAGAATCGCCTTATCCCGCTCGTCGAGTTCGTCGGCGGCCGGATTCACCGAAATCGGCGCCGCCAGCGACCACAGCACATCGAAGGTCTTGACCAGCAACCGCAATCCGGGCGATCCGGTGATGCGCAAACCCATCGGATCCGGACGGCGCTCGTCCACGTGCAGGACCAGGCTCGCCCGCTCGTCATCGCTGATGATCAGCTTGAACGGCGGCTGTGGCAGCGTGCGCGCCTTGGCCCCACTGGCATTGGCGGACAGCGCGTACCGCAACCTTTCGGCATCCTGGTAGATGGTGTCCTGATAGAGCGTCTGGTATCGGATGCCGTCGCCGATCCGAGAGCGCTTGAGCAAGAACAGCTGTCGCTCACGTTCCGGATCGCTGAGATAGGGGCCGCGCTCGATCATCTTGACACTGTTGCGGGCCGAGGTCTGCACCTCCTCGAAATCAGCGAGCATCTCCAGGCGTTCGAATACCGGCACGATCGCGCCATTGCTGCGCGGTGAGCGGCGCACCGATCGGAACGTCTCGCTCAATCGCGCTGCCGCGGCGTGCATCTGGTTGATCTCGTGCTGCCTGCGCCGCGCCTCGGCCTCGGATAGCGATTCGGGGGCGTGCGCATCCCAGATGGCCTCGCCATCGGTGGACAGCTGGCTGACCGCGGCCTGCAGATCGGTCAATACCTCGAGCGATGCGGCGGCGATCTCCATCGAGACGCCCAGATAACCGGCTACCTCGGCCAGGCTGGATCGCGGATGATGCACCAGCACGGCGTAGGTGCGCCCATGCGGTGATCCAGGCTCGAAGATATCGCCCAGCACAGTCACGATTGCGCCTCGCTGATGCTCGGCTCCGTTGTACCTGCGGGACAGACGGTGTCGATGGTTCGCCCGCCGCGTTCACTCATGACTGCGCCTCGCCGGCGCTCGGCTCCGCCATGACCGAGCGATGCTCGGCTGTGTCGATGGTTCGCTCGCTCACGGGAAGCGAGCCTAACGACCGTACGGTCCCCATGGGGCCCTTGTGGTCGTCGAAATATCAAGCCGGGCAAGAAAATCAGTGCGCCGACGGGCCCCACTGCAACGGCACGCCCTTGGCCGCCAGATATGGCATCGGGTCGATCTTATTGCCCGCCTGATCCCAGATCTCCAGGTGCAGATGCGGTCCGGTCGAATTGCCGCGGTTGCCGACGGTAGCGATGACATCGCCCGCGTTCACCCGCTGTCCGGCACGCGCGAACATCTCGTTGACGTGGCCGTAGACCGCTATGGTGCCGTCGTCCTGCTTGACCCGTACCCACAGACCGAAGCCGGAGGCCGGGCCCGCCTCGATGACGGTGCCGCTGCTCACCGAGTGGATCGGCGCGCCGATCTGATCGGAGAAGTCGAGGCCGTAGTGGAATTCGCCCCAGCGCGAACCGAATCCGGAGCTGACCGCACCGGCGACCGGGCGCACGGCGGATGCCGGGGCGAGCTGCTGCTGCGCGTCCTTGAGGATCTGTTCGACCTGAGCCAGCGGGCCCGCGATCTCCGGCGGCAGATTGCTGATGCCGAACGGATTGGCGACCAGGTCCGCGATCGGCGCGGCCACCGGGGTGGCGACGGCCTGCGCGGCTTCGACTACCGGGGTCGCCGCCTTGACCTCTTCGACAGGTAGCTCCGCCGTGCCCTGGAAGGTCATGGGCGCGGCGGCTTCCTCGTCCCCGTCGTGCGTGCCCGGCAGGAGCGGGGCGGCAATGGCAGGCGCGACCTGGGCTGCGGTGCCGATGAGGGCGCCGGCGGCAACCGCGACACCGGCCGCGACCTTCATCCGGTCGGTGGTCGACGGCTCGGCGCGATGCCGCGTCGGCCGCCCCGCAACACCGTCGCCGATGAGGCTCATGACGGTTATGGAACTGGGGCTTACCCGATGGTGCGACAAAGCTGGTCCTTGCACTCGACCTACACTGGCTCAACGGATTCCGAGGTTTGTAACGTTTCGGTGTCCGTTGTGACGGGAACTCTACCCGGTCGTGATCATTCCGCAACCTTTCCCACCGAAATCCTCATTCCGTACCTGGTCAGAAACGCGGGTCGACCTCACGGACACTTTCGAGCGACCGGCAAGCAATCACTAACGGCACCCCATGCGCCACACTGAGACCGTGATCCTCAACGAGTTGAGCGCTCCGATCGTGCTGGCGCCCATGGCGGGCGGGCCGTCCACGCCCGAATTGACGGCGGCGGTTTCCGCGGCGGGCGGGCTGGGCCTGCTCGCCGCCGGATACCTGACCTCGACCGATACCGCGGCGCGACTCGCGGCCACCCGCGAACTCACCACCGCGCCATTCGGCATCAACCTGTTCACTCCTGGTCCCGCCACCGCGCCCGAGGGTTTTGCCGATTACCTAGCCGAGTTGGGCCGCACCCACGAGGTCGGCACGCCGAAGTACGACACCGACGAATGGGACGCCAAGCTAGAGCTGCTCGTCGATGCGCCGGTCGCGGTCGTCACCTTCACCTTCGGCTGCCCGAGCACCGCCGAGGTCGATCGATTGCACGCGGTCGGTTCGGAGGTGTGGGTAACGGTCACCTCGGCCGCCGAGGCCCGCATCGCGGTCGAGGCGGGCGCCGATGTACTGATCGCTCAAGGCGCGGAAGCGGGCGGGCATCGCGCCACCTTCATCGATCGCGTCGCGGATGACGCCACCGATCCGCTGAGCCTGCTCGCGCTGCTGCAGATCCTCGGCGCGACCGTCGAGCGGCCGATCGTGGCCACCGGCGGCATCACGACCGGCGCCGGGATCGCTGCGGCACTCGCGGCCGGTGCGGCGGCCGTGCAACTCGGAACCGTCTTCCTGCGCTCGCCGGAAGCGGGCACCAATGCGGTACATCGCGCCGCACTGGGCGCCGACACCCCGACCATGCTGACCCGCGCCTTCACCGGCCGCCGGGCGCGCGGCCTGCGCAATCGGTTCATGGACGAACATTCCGCGACGGCACCGGTCGCTTATCCGGAAATCCATTACGCCACAGCACCGTTGCGAGCCGCCGCCCGAGCGGCAGGCAACCCGGACGAGGTGAACATGTGGGCTGGCCAGACTCATGCACTGGCACCCGAGCTACCAGCCGGCGAACTGGTCCGCACCTTGGCCGCTGAAGCGAAAACCGCACTGACCACAGCACTTTCGCGACGAATCCAGTCTTGTTGACAACAGTTTCCGATTAGAATCGAGGAGCATCGCTACAGCCATCCACGTCAGGAGAGCGTATGTCCCTCGATGTTCCCACCGCCCTTCTCGAACTCGCCGAACGCGGCGAGGTCGACGACGCCGACTTCGTCGAGGTCGTGCGGGTCTCCCTCCCCTACGCCTGGGAGGTCGTCAGCCGGGTCGCCGGTGAGCTGCATTCCGGCACAGCCGAATTCGCCGACAATGTCGTTCCACCGCCCGACGAGGTGGCCCGTGGACAACTGCTGCGCGCCATGGCCTCCGACGCCATCCGCGGCGGGCTGGAACGCCATTTCAACGTGAAACTCGCCTTCCAGAACTGCCACCGCGTCGCGGCCTTCCCGATCGCCGCCGTCGGCGGCGAAACCTACACCACCTTCATCGGGACCCGCGCCCAACTACTGAACCAGAGCCCCGAACTCCGCAACTGCTGAGTGGTTCGCAGGTCGGCGCGGTCGAGATATCGGCCGCGCCGACTCGTGTCCGAACACCCGGCCGCGGTGACCAGATCCCGCGCGTGATATCCCATTCTCGAACTGGATACCGACAGATCAGGGGTTCGGCGATGGAACGAACGGTGATAGACCTCGACGAGCAGGCCTGCACCGAAGCAGCAAGGTATCTGGGAACCAGCACCACGAGCGACACGGTTAACGCAGCCCTGCGTGAGATCATCGACCGTCGACGCCGCACTGCCGCTGTGGAGCGCATGCGCCGAATGGTCGACGCCGGCGAGATCGACTTCTCCACCCTCGAAGCGGACGAGCGTCGCACCTGACCACGCGTAGTATGAGAGCGCATGAGCGGCAACGATCTTCGTGACGAGATCGATCGGCGACTGCACCCCTGGCTGCCGCAACTCGGCTCGGATCGCGGTGCGTACACCAACCATGTGCTGCGGTTGCTGGAACTCTGCGATCTGCTGGGCGGTGGCTCGGGCAGCTTGCCGAGCACCCGCGAGGAGTTCCGCACGGCCGCGGCCTTCCACGATCTCGGCATCTGGACCGCGGGCACCTTCGACTACCTCGCGCCATCGGCCGACCTCGCGTTGCAATGGCTCGACCAGATCGACCGCGCCGACCTGGCAGACCTGGTCGTCGCAATGATCGACGAGCACCACAAGATCCGGTCGGCGGGCACACCCACCGACCCGATCGAGATCTTCCGCCGCGCCGATGCGATCGACGTCGAATACGGCCTGCTCGGTCGCTTCGGCATCCCGCGCTCGACCTTCCGCGACCTGGCGAAGCGCTACCCCGACAAGGGATTCCATCGCCGATTGGTCCAACTGGCCGCCCAACGAATCCGGACGCACCCCACGTCACCACTACCGATGCTGAAGTGGTGACGCGGGGCCTGTCGTTCTAGGACAGTGTGGTGACCGTCAGGTCGCCGTTGGCGTACTGGGCGCGCAGGCGCTTCTTGTCGAATTTGCCGACACTGGTCTTGGGGACTTCCGCGATGAAGGCCCACCGTTCGGGCAGTTGCCATTTGGCGAACTTGTCGGCGAGGAAGTCGCGCAGTTCTTCCGGTTCGGTCTCGGCACCGTCGGAGAGCACGATGGCAACGAGGGGACGCTCATCCCACTTCTCATCCGGCACACCGATGACCGCGGCCTCGGCGACGGCCGGATGGCCCATGACCGCATTCTCCAGATCGACCGAGGAGATCCATTCGCCGCCGGATTTGATGACATCCTTGGAGCGGTCGACCAGGGTGAGATAGCCGTCCGGGCTGATCTTGCCGACATCGCCGGTGCGCAACCAGCCATTGTCGAACTTGTCCGGATCGACCATCGCACCGTCCGGCGAGTAGTACGACCCGGTGATCCAGGGACCGCGAACTTCCAGCTCGCCCAGCGACACTCCGTCATTGGGGATCACGCTGCCGTCATCGCCGACCAGGCGCGCCTGCACACTCGCCGGGAAGCGGCCCTGGGTGAAGCGGTACTCCCATTCGTCCTCGCCGGTCGCGCCGGCGGGCGGATGCGAGACGCTGCCGAGCGGGGAGGTCTCTGTCATACCCCAGGCGTGCACGATGCGAACGCCGTGCTTTTCCTCGAAGGCGCGCATCATCGACGGCGGCACCGCCGAACCGCCGATGACCACCGAGCGCAGATGCGTGATGTCCTGCGGCTTGGCGGCCAGCCCGGCGAGCACACCGCCCCAGATGGTCGGGACCGCGGCGGCGAAGGTCGGCTTTTCGGCCGCCATCATCTCCAGCAGCGGACCGGGCTGCAGGAAGCGGTCGGGCATGAGGACATTCGCACCGGACATCAGCGCTGCATACGGCAGACCCCAGGCATTGGCGTGAAACAGCGGGACGATGGCGAGCCCATAGTCGCTGTTGGAGAAGCCCATGCCGGATGGCTGGCACACCTGCATGGCGTGCAACCAGTTGGAGCGGTGCGAATACACCACGCCCTTGGGGTCACCGGTGGTGCCGGAGGTGTAACACATCGCGGCGGCGGATCGTTCGTCGATCACCGGATAGTCGAAGGTATCCGGCTGCGCGGCGAGCAGTTCGGAGTAGGAGTGCACCTGTACGCCCTCGGGGGCCTGCAGTGCGGCGGCATCACCATTGGCCACGATGACGTGGCGGACCGTCTTCAGATTGGGCAGGTACTGCGCGAACATCGGCACCAGCGTGCCGTCGACGATCACCACCTGGTCCTCGGCGTGATTGGCCACGAAGACGAGCTGTTCCGGGAACAACCGGATATTGAGCGCGTGCAGCACCGCACCCATCGCGGGTACCGCGATATAGGCGACCATATGCTCGTTGTTGTTCCACATGAAGGTGGCGACCCGATCGCCTTCAGCAATACCCAAGCTGCGCAACGCATTTGCCAGGCGTGCCGATTCGGCGCCGAGCTCGCGGTAGGTCATGGTGCGTACGCCGGTGCCGGTCCAGGTCGAGACAGTGGAATCGCCCATGAACGTCGATGCGTAGCGCAGCAACGTCGCCAACGACAACGGCTCGTCCTGCATGGTGCTCAACATCGGTACTACTCCTTTTCTTCGGTGGCTACGGCGGCTTGCTTGCCGTTAGCCACATCACACCGGGGATGCTACCCAAGAGTTGGGCGCATAGCTGGGGCCGAGCGCGAATACCATCAGCAGGCAGGTGCCATCACCGACGTCACCCCGCGACGTGGGCCGGATACGCGTGAACGAGCGCGCTGTCGAGTTTGGGCACAGCATGGGTGAGGGTGTGCTCGGCGCCATGGGCCAAGCGGTGCGCATCGGCCAGGGTGGTGGTCGGGGCGACATCCAATTCGACATCCGCGTGCAGCCGGTGGCCGATCCAACGCATGCGCAGGCTGCGCACACCGAGCACCCCGGGTTCGCCGACCAGCGCCTGCTCGGCGGTGTTCACCAGGGCGGGCTCGACGCCATCCATCAAGCGGCGGAACACGTCGCGCGCGGCCGAGCGCAGTACCACCAGGATCGCGATCGTAATCAACAGTCCGACAATGGGATCGGCGAGCGGGAAGCCGAGCGCGACGCCGCCCGCACCGATGAGCACCGCCAATGAGGTGAATCCGTCCGTCCGCGCATGCAATCCGTCGGCGACCAGTGCCGCCGAGCCGATGCGCCGCCCGACCCTGATCCGATACAGCGCGACGGTCTCGTTGCCGAGAAATCCGATGAGCCCCGCAGCCGCGACCCAACTCAGATGCTGGATCGGCACCGGCTCGATCAGCCTGCGCGCCGCCTCGTATCCGGCGATGATCGCCGACAATGCGATCATCCCGACCACGAACAACCCGGCCAGATCCTCGGCCCGCCCGAACCCATAGGTATAGCGCGGCGTCGCCGCCCGCCGGCCGAGCGCGAATGCGATCCACAGTGGCACCGCGGTCAGCGCATCGGAGAAGTTGTGAATGGTATCCGCCGCCAACGCCACCGAGCCGGAAGCGACCACGATCAATACCTGGAGTACCGCGGTCAGCCCGAGCACCGCCAGGCTGATCTTCACCGCACGGATCCCGATGGCACTCGACTCCAACGCATCGTCGACGCTGTCGGCGGCATCGTGACTGTGCGGCACGAAGATCTCGCGCAGCGCACCGCGCAGCCCACCCGGATGGTCGTGGTGGGGGTGCTCGTGATCATGTCCGTGATCGTGCCGATGCACCCACCCGGGCCCGCGGCTGTGTGTGTGGCCGTCGGCGGCGTCATGACTGTGCCCGTGACTCCTGTCATTTCGGACTTCATCACCGCGGGCGTCCGAAATGCCCTGCCAGCGTTCGGGATTGCGTTCGTGACTCATTCCGCCACCGCCTGATCGCGAACCGGCAGTTTGCGCACGGAACCGTCGCCGCGGTGATGCGCGGGTACGCCGGGGCCCGCGTGTTCGGCGTTGTACACCGCGTCCACGACCAACTGGCGGATGTGTTCGTTCTCCAGGCTGTAGAAGATGGTGGTTCCGGCGCGGCGGGTCCGGACCAGGCGGGCCATCCGCAGCTTGGCCAGATGCTGCGATACCGAGGGGCCCGGTTTGCCGATGTGATCGGCCAGATCGTTGACCGAGAGCTCCCGGTCGACCAGTGCCCACAGGACCTGGACGCGGGTCGAGTCGGCCAACATGCGAAAGACCTCGACGACCAGCCCGGCCAGATCCTCCGCAATCGGCGGCCGCAGCGGCAAGCTATCTGCATTCATACGCAGATAATAGAACAACGCAGCCGTCGATGGCGTCGCTCCTTCGGACCGGCCCGACGGCGATACCCCCGCACGTCGCCGACAGACCGGTCCGCTCCGCTTCGAACTACCCATCGGGTTCAGCCGGTGCGACTCGTGCACGCCAGCCGACCTACCGAGGAAGACCTGAATGAAACGCGGCATTCCAGGCCGGTGCCCGTTACCGCGTCAGTACCGACGGGCACCCGCGTATGGCATCGAGGACATCGGCGACATGATCACGCCGGTCCCGTAGGTGGAGGCGTGGATGACTTTGCCGTCACCGGCATAGAGGGCCGAGTGGCCGCCGTCGTAGAACGCCACCACATCACCGGGCTCCAACTCGTCCTGGGCGACGGGGGTACCCGAGGCCAACTGCTCGTAGCTGGTGCGCGGCACCTTCACCCCCGCCTGCTCGTATGACCACTGCACCAGCCCGGAACAGTCGAAGGCATCCGGCCCCGTCGCGCCCATGCTGTATTCGGTGCCGACCTTGCCGCGCGCCGCGTCGACGGCGATCGCACCGTGCGTCCGTTGCGGCGACACCGCGGGCGCGGGGGGCGAGACAGGCGGCTTGATGCCGAGCGCACCAGCGAGGAACGCGAGTTCATTGCGGAACATGTCTGCGGGCACCGTAATCCCGGTTCCCGGAATCGTCGCGGGTGCCGCAGGCTCCGCATCGGGAAGCCCCGCAGGCACCGGAGTCGAACGTTCGCCCCACGGAATCGCCAAGGGCAGTGAGCGCTCCGCCCCCGGAGCGGTATGCGGCGCGGACCGTTCCAGACTGGGTATCGCGCGCGGAGCCGACCGCTCGAACCCGAGCACCCAGAGGGGTATCGAAATCTCCGCACCCGGCATCGCCAGCGGAATCGAGAGTTCCCTGTGACGGACCTCGACAGGCGCGACCTCCGAGACAGCGATGGGATTCTCGACCGCGGGAATCATCGGAAGTGTCGAACGCTCGATGCCCAGAGCCCGCAGCGGCACCGCGCATGCGGGACCCGCAACAGTCAGCGGCTCCGAAAGCTCCTTGCCCTGCACCGCAACTTGCACGTCATCCGAAGCAGCAACGTCAATAGCCGGAATCATCGGAAGTGTCGAACGCTCGACACCCAAAGCCCGCAGCGGCACCGCCAGCGCGGGACCCGGAACAGCCAGCGGCCCCGAAAGCTCCTTGCCCCGCACCGCAACCGGTACGTCATCCGAAGCAGCAATCTCAATAGCCGGAACAAATGGAAGTGCCGAACGCTCGATATTCAAAAACGCAAGCGGCGCCGAGAACTCCGCACCCGGAACCTTCGGCGGAATCGAAAGTTCATTACCCGGAATCCGGAAAGGCGCAGCGAGTTCCGTTCCTGGAACCGCGAGTGGTGCCGAAAATTCCTTCCCCGGAACTTCAGCGGGCGCGCTATCCAGAGGTGCGCCGGAATCCGCTACCGCGGGAATCGGAGCGGGCAACGATCGCCCATCCGCCGGGACCTCGATGCCGGGAATCGAAACCTGGTTCGGGGCTTCGAATGTCCCGACACCCGGAATGGTCAGCGGTTGTGCTGACGCCTGACCTCCTGCAAGCAGTGCCGCGGCGATCGCCGCGCCTGCGATGACTCCCGCGCCGACGGCCCATGGGAGCGCGCGCCGCAGGAAACGAGAATATCGACCCTCCGTAATTGATGCCATGATCCGGTCCTCCGATGCTCGTATCGAAGGCCCTGGCGGGTCATGCGACGCCGCATTGCATTGGCGCGTAGGACTTCACCAAGACCTCGAATGAATTCGAAAACCATCACGGTGATCTTTAGTCCAGCGGATCCGAGCGATCATATTTCGCGCAATCCGATCGAATTATGCGACACAACACGCTCATTGACGATAACAAATGCATAACTAAATCGAAATGCCCCGCTCCGGAGCCACTTCCACAACGAGGCATGTCGACACAAAACGGCTCAGGCGATGATCTGCTCCTCGATCTGCTCGGCGAGAGTGCGCAGTTTCGCGGCGAATTCGCGCGCCGCCACCGGATCATAGTTCGAGCCCTTGACAATTCGTCGCGTCAGCGCGGCGAACCGCGATTCCACCGCGGCGAACAGATCGACGGCCCGCGCATTCGATTCGTCCCGCAATTCCCCGCGCAGCCACGCCTGCAGCAATTCGACCACCTCGGCCTTGTCGAATCGCTCGGGCAGCAGCGCGACGGCCTCGCGCAGCTTGCCCGCGGTGACCTTCACATCGGCGGCACCGGCGATGGTCGTATACACGGTGACCGCCGCATCCTCGCCATGCTGAGCAGCCACCGGCAGCAGTTCGCGAACCTGCCCCTCATTGATGGCGGGCGCGACCGGATGCAATTTGGCGGCGAGCGGCCAGGCCCGAATCAGCTTGTGCGCGTAGGACCGCTGCATATCCCAGCGTTGCTCCACATACTCGTCGAAGCTCGCGTACCGATCTCGGTAGAGCCGACCGTCGCGCACTATTTGCAGCGCCCGTCCAGCCGCCCAGAAGGCGACCCGCAGGCCGTCGATCGAGGATTCGCAGGCCGTCAACTGGGCCTGCTCGCGATCGTCGAGCGGACCGTCCGGCGTGTTGTCGTTCGGCGCGGGCAGCGGCATCGTCAATACATTCGCGTCGGTCGTCGACACATTCGCATCAATGGTCGGTGCGAGCACCTCCAGCGACGCCGCGCTCAGCGGGCCCGTTCGCCACTCGGCATCCCGCAGCGGCGATACCGGCGGCGTGTGCTCGGCGCCATCGGCCAACGGATTCCCGCCGCCGATCGAACCTTTACCGATCGAACCCTTTCTACGCTGCGGAGGCATCAGGCGAACACCTCCACCGCGACCCGGTACGGACTCACCAACTCCGCTCCGACCTGCCGATACTCCCCGAGATCCACAATCGGATTCTCGGCGCCTTCACCGACCTCCCCGTCGGCCGCCTCCCGATACCATTTCCACGCGCTCAAATAGGATTCGAAGACGTCGTAACCCGCATCCTCCAGATTTCCGCGCTGGGTGCGGTATTCGGTCGAGACGTTCACGCCGTTCTTCATCGTCACCGGCACCTTGGTCATCAGCACCCGCACCCGGATCTCGCGGCCGCTATCCGCCGCGGCCTCCTCGGCGGCCTTATAGGTACTCGGCACCCGCTTGACCTCCGACGGGCTGACACTGGTCAACAGAAGCAGCTCATCGCTCTGCGGTATGGCGGCCTTGAATATCTCGGCCGACTCACCACCGGCATCGACAATGATCACGTCGAATTTCCCGGCATTGTCGGTAATACAGTCGTCGACGTGTCGCGACGGGAAGGCGATCAGCTTGAACGGCACCTCGATCGCGCCCCTGAGCAGCCGCCGATACCAGGAATATCCGGTCTGACTGAGCGGGTCGGCATCGATGACGAGCACACGCAATTCGTGGACCTGTGCGAAGTATGCGGCCAAGAAAAACGCTGAGGTCGTCTTGCCGACGCCGCCTTTGAGATTTCCGAGCGTTATAACCAACGGTTCGGGTAGTTCCAGTGGCGCAACAGAATTCTTCATGGACAATCCTCCGAGGGTGAGGAGTGCAGAGCTGTGCGGGCCCAAGTTTGGCACAGCGAAGGTGAACTTCCGCTGATTGCCGATGCGCTATTTATCCGCGCGCGGCTTCATACCCGATCGATGCTGTGTCCAATTGGACACAGCCGAGCACCATCGCCACCTCTTCGTGCGCAACAACCAGATCCAATGGCTGGTCATGCCCGTCGGCTCACCGGACAATAGATTACGGCGGGTCACCGCCCGCCGCGAAGCTCAGTCGACTCTCAGCAATCCCCCAGTAAACTCGGGGACGACCGGGATCGATGACGAAAGGGCACGAGCGATGCTGTGGCTACTGATCGGCGTGGTAATCCTGCTCGCGGCGGCTTACGTCATCTACCAGACGCAGCAGACCAAACAGCGCGCCGTACGCGAGTTCGACGATGCGGCCGCCGAAGCCAGGCAGATGATCGAGCGGCTCGCGGGCCAGCTCTACCACCTCCCCGATAGCAATGAGGCGGCGAAGCAGGCACTCGCCGACGCCTCGGAGCGGCATATCGCGGCCGGTTCGCAGATCGCGCAGGCGCGCACGCCGGCCCAGGCGCGGTTGGCGAAGCAAACTGCGATCGAGGGCATGTACTACATCCGAGCCGCCCGCTCCGCGCTGGGCATGGATCCGGGTCCGGCCGTTCCGGCATTGGACGGTCAGGACACCGCGGGGAAGGTCACCGAGAAGCGGGTCGTCGAATACGAGGGCCGAGAGGTAGCCGCATCACCAACCCCTTCCGCGGAGACCCCGAATTACTATCCGGGCGGGCGCGTCGCCGGGCGACCGGTCCCCGCGGGCTGGTACTCCGAACCATGGTGGCGCCCCGCATTGATCGGCGGCGCTTGGGGTTTGGGTTCGGCCCTGCTGTTCTCGTCACTGTTCTCCGGGATGTCCGGGGTGGGTTATGACGTGCAGGGCTTCGAAAGCGGTTACGGCGCGGGGTATCAGGACGCGCTCGATGCGGCGGCCGCCGACCAGGGGTACGACTCGGGTGATCAGAGCGGATACGACGCCGGCGATCAAGGCGGGTACGACTCGGGCGGTGGGTTCGATGGTGGGGGTTTCGATGGCGGCTTCGGCGGGGGTGGCTTCGACGGCGGTGGATTCGACGGGGGCGGCTTCGACGGCGGGTTCTGAGCACCCGGCCGGGCGACGAGAGTCGCCTGAGCGCAATCATCAACTGTCTGAGACGATTACATTCACGAGCTTCAGATACGCCCGAAGGGAAGTCGAACACTCGACACTCCGACGCATCGAAAGAACAGAGCCAGCCCCTCGAGAGCCTCAGACAGCGACTCGAACCGAGTGAACCTTCAACCGATCTCGCCCCCCGACCAAATCGAATGCGGCCCCCGCGCCTCCCACCCGGTAGACTCCCCGTCGTCCCACTCGGTGCCCCGGGCACCGCACGTTCAGCCCTCGTAGCTCAGGGGATAGAGCACCGCTCTCCTAAAGCGGGTGTCGCAGGTTCGAATCCTGCCGAGGGCACAACTTTCCACTGCGTTTCCGCAGGGCAGGGCGGTTTCAGCGTCGCAGGTTCCATTCCTCGCAATAGAACCGTTTCACCGTTCGGCTGCGCTACCCGATACTCCCGTTGGTCGCGACGGCTCCGGTAGGACACCGCCGAATCCTCGGCGAACGCAATCCGGGCCTCAGCGCGATCCCGACGATCACATTGTCGAGCTCACACCCCGAGCACCCGCTAGCCGTGGGACATGCCCGCGGAGCTGATTTCCCCCGCCGCCTGCTGGAGGGCGTCGGCCGCACAGGCGAAGTAGTCGAACAGGAACTCGCGCTGTTCGGGTGAATACCCGCCGATGATCTCGCCGATCTTCCGGCGGGCCGGCGCGAGCACTGTGTCGAGGTCCGCGGGCTGGGCGATCGGTTCGACGATGACCTTGCGGCGGTCGCCGGGATCGTTGGCGCGGCGCACATAACCGGCCCGTTCGAGGCGGTCGATGAGTCTGGTGGTGGGTCCGGTGGTGAGGCCCGTACGGGTGGAGAGTTCGCCGGGCGTCATGGCTCCGCTCAGTTCCAGGATGTTGAGGGCGTACAGGTCGGTGGCGCCCAGTCCGACAGCCTTGGCGCCCGCTCGAGCATGCAGCACAACGGAACTCAGATACCGCCGGAAGACCTGGCCTTCGTTGTCTTCTCGACCTTCTGTTGACACGGTGCACACCTTCCTTCTAATCTCTTCTTCAACGAAGAGACATCTTTAACGCATATACATCTTCTAGGCAGAGAATATCACGGGAGAAGGTTCCGCCATGATCACAACCATCACGAATACCGAATCCGCCACCCCGGCCAAGTCCCGTCGCCGCACCGTCGCCAAGGTGCTCGGCGCGAGTGCGCTGACCCTCGGCCTTGCCGCTGCGGGCGGGTACGTGTGGCTGGATCAAACCTCAGACGTGCGTAATCGAGGAACAGCCGAGTGCACCGGCGTCACGCCGGACGGCGGCAGTGCAGCGGACCTACAGGGGGTATGCACGACACTGGCCGAGATGACCGCTGCCTGGGGACAAGGCGATGCCGACGCCTTCGGCGCGACCTTCACCGAGAACGGCACCTACACCACGTTCGCGGGTACCTACTACAACAGCCGCCGGGATCTGACCGAGGCGCACCGTGCGCTGTTCGACGGATTCGTGAAGGGCAGCAAGCTCGCCGACTCATACCTCGGCATCCGCTTCTTCGGTGCGGACACCGCGGTGGTCACCACCCGGGGCGACCGGTACGACGGCGAGCGCCCGAGCGAGCTGTCGAAGACCCAGACCTACACCATGGTGCGCGGACACGACGGGAAGTGGCGCATCGCCGCTTTCCAGAACACCCAGCGCAAAACTGTTATGGAGCGCATCTCGTTCCTGTTCGATGCCGACACCGAGCCCGAGGCCGAGCGGTGAGGGCGCTCGTGACGGGGGCCAGTGCGGGTATCGGGCAAGCCTTCGCGGTAGCGCTCGCGGCGCAGGGATATTCGGTGACCGCTGTGGCACGTGGAACCACGGGCTTACAAGCGCTCATGACCGAAATCGGTGACGGGCACGACTACCTGGTCGCGGATCTCGCCACCGGCGCGGGATTGGCGGCGACCGCCGAACTGTTACGTCACGGCGGATACACGCTGCTGGTGAACAATGCCGGTACCGCCACCCATGGCGACTTCGTCGAAGAACCGCTCGAATCCGCGCTCACCACAATGGATCTGAATTGCCGCGCGGTGGTCGTGCTGGCGCACGCGTTCCTCGGCGCGGCCACCCCCGGCAGTGCGCTGGTCAATGTCTCCTCCACGCTGGGGGTAACGCCGAAGCCCGGGACCGGCGTCTACAGCGCCACCAAAGCCTTCGTCACGTCATTCTCCGAGACGTTGTGGCACGAACAGAAACCGCGCGGCGTGCATGTCCTGGCCTTGTGCCCGGGTGTCACGCGCACCGCCTCGCAAACCGCTCACGATGCGCCGTCCTGGCTGGTCCAGACACCTCGCGAAGTAGTGGATCGCGCCCGGAAAGCGCTGTCCGACAGGTCCGGTCCGGTCGTGCTCACCAGCCGCGCGAATCAATTGTTCACTGCCGCACTGCGGCTCATTCCGCGCGACGCCGCCTTGGCCTTGCTCGCTCACTGAAGGGAAACCATATGAACGCCATCCGGCCGCCCGAAACTCTGTCAACGCAATTGGGGGCGTGCCCGCGGTGAACGGCATGGTTACCGTGTCGGGTGGTCCTACCCACTACCCAGGAGTTGCCCGATGAGCCGTACCACACTGAAAGTCTTTGTCGCCGTATCGATTGCGCTGACCGCCGGGGCGGGGGTGGCGAATGCGGCGCCCAGCGGAATTCCGTTGGAGCCCGCGCCGAGCAACCAGGTGGCGCCCGTCGGCGTGCAGGGCGATCCCATCGGCGTATCGCCCGGATCGAGCAGCGCTCAGTCGTTGGCCTGCCTGGTGCAGTCGATCTCCTCCGGCGCCAAGTACTGCCTGTGAGCTGATACCGCGACACCACTGCGGTCCAGGCGCGACCGGACCGTGTCGAATTGCCTTCCGAAACCCTGGTCATATCGCCGCTGGTGCTGACCGAGCTGGATCACCTGACCCGCCGCGACCTCGGCTTCGCCGCGGCGATGAAGATCACCGACGCACTGCTGGGCCGAGCCCTCGACGGCCGCTACCGGCTTGCCGAGTTGAAGCACGTCGACCTGTCCACAGCGCAATCGGTCCGAGCCAAATACGAAGGGCTGCAACTCGACCTAGCCGACGCGGTCGGCGTCGCGGTCGCCGACAAATACAAAACCGACTGCATATTCACCCTCGACCAGCGCGACTTCCGCGCGATCGAACCACTGACACCCGGTTTCCGCTCGTTCCGGATCCTGCCCGCCGACACGTAGCAACCTGGACACCGCAGTCACACTGCATAAGTCCCGCCGATGACCGGGCGTTTTCCGGTTGCACATGTCCTGCGTGTCCTGCCGAGGGCACCAACCTGCGAAGTATTTCCCAGCTCAGGGCATGTTTTCAGTTCGTAGAGCACTTAGCGGTCACCAACCGAACCGGAAACATGCAGGTCGAACGGTTGCTCGGGTGGGCGCGGGCGGTCGATCCACTACCTCGACACCGCGTCGACCGACGGCGTCTCACTACTCGGGCCACACGACCGCTGTGAAGTGCTACGTTGGCCGTGCACTCTCGTCGAAACCGCCGCGCGTCGACGACGCCTGGCGCTCCCGTAAGCACCGGACAACCCTCTGGTCAGGAGGCAACGCGTGAGTACCTACACGGTCGGCTACATCATCGGCAGTCTGTCCGGGGAATCCGTCAACCGGATCCTGTCCAAGGCCCTGATCCGGCTGGCGCCACCACAGTTGACGTTCACCGAGATTCCGATCAAGGATCTGCCGCTGTACAACCGCGACTACGACGTCGACTACCCACCGGAGGGCCGCGCACTCAAGGCGGCCATCACCACCGTCGACGCCGTGCTATTCGTGACACCGGAGCACAACCGCGGGATCCCGGGCCCGCTGAAGAACGCCATCGACTGGGCCAGCCGCCCGTGGGGCGACAACTCGTTCACACTCAAGCCGTCCGCCGTCATCGGCGCCTCGCCGGGCAAGATCGGTACCGCGATTGCCCAGCTCAGTCTGCGCAGCGTCCTCGGCTACTGCAATTCCCCGCAGATGACTTCCCCGGAGGCCTACATCCAGTTCCACCCGGACGTCTTCACCGCTGATGGCGATGTCCTCGATGACTCGACGAAGCAGTTCCTCACCGGGTTCATGGCGGATTTCGCCACTTTTATCGCCCGCGTCCACAGCGTGGTTCCCCAGCTCGGCTGACCGATCCGTGCGGCCGGTGGTGCGTGCGTGCCGTATCGGCGGTTTCCTTGCCGCCGCGACCGACCCGCCCAGCGATGTTCGATACCTGAGGCGGCGTGTTTGTCGGCGATCTCCTCGGCCGGTTCGGCGGCACGACGTCGCTTCTCGAGCAGTCGCCGAGAACGGTCTCGGATATCGGTGGTGTCGCCGGCCCGGCGATGAGGACCTCGATGTCGGGGTTGCAGGGCAACATCGAGTAGTCGGCCGAGCCGCTCTCGGACGGCAGCATCGGCGTAAGGTTTGTCGCGGCGTAGTCCACACCAGTGGGCTACTCGAGCTGTGCCGCAAGGACATTCACGCACTGCTGACCCGAGGCACGCGGCCCGTTCATCTTCACCGTCTCGATCGCGGGTGTATCCACTTGTGCGGGCTTGTATTTCGACTTTGTAGCGAGTTCTCCTGGGAGCCAGGAGCTGTCGCGCGGTGTACCCGACGCACGGACTGGTGCCGGCGCTGAGCGGGCTCACGCGGCACGGCTGCCCAGAGACTGTCGTGGCAAGCCCGGTCAGAGCAGACCGAGCAACTCCAGGTCGGTGATGTACTTGACGATCACCGGCGCGCAGACGTGCGGGATGTCTTTCTCCGGCCCGATCTTGTTGTCCTTGACGGCCGCTCGGAAGTGATCCGCGGGCGCGAGGGACCCATTGATCGGACGTTCGGGCTTCTGGTAGTTGTGCAGCAGCGGCAGCAGCGACGCGTGCCGCTGCCGGTCAGGCAGGCCGCGCAGTATCGTCTCGAACCGCGCCAACCAGGCCGCATATTCGGGCACCCGGGCGATCCGGTAACCGGCGTCGTTCAGCCAGTCGACATAGGTGTCCATGCCGATGCCGTCGTCGTAGGGGTTCATCACGTGGTAAGTCTCGAATCCGTTGACCACGTTGGCGCCTAGGGTCGCGATGGCATCGGCGATGAATTCCACGGGCAACCCGTCGAAGTGCGCGCGTTGCCGATTGCCGTTGGCGTCCAATTCGTAGAACGAGTACGGCGCGATTCCGGTGGCCACCAGCGAGAGCATCATCCGGGTGAACATGTCCGGCACGTTGAGCTGTCCGGCGTAGGTCGTGTCGGCCAAGATCATGTCGCACCGGAACACCGACGCCGGCAGACCGCACAGGTCGTGCGCCTCGCGCAGGAGGACTTCGCCGGCCCACTTGCTGTTGCCGTATCCGTTGGCGTAGTTGTCGCTGATTTCGCGGGTCGGGCTCATCTGTCGAATATCGGCATCCTCGATGAACTTGCCCGGCTCGATGCCGTCACCGACACCGATCGTCGACACATAGACGAATGGCTTGATCCGGGTCGTCAGGGCGATTCGGATCAGCTCCGCCGTACCGACGACGTTCGGCCCGAACATCTGGCTGTAGGGCAGAACGTGGTTGACCAGCGCGGCGGGGTCGACGATCAGGTCGACGGTGTCGGCCAACCGTTGCCAGGTGGCGTCGTCGAGTCCGAGATTCTTCTCGCCCTTGTCGCCGGCGAGCACTTCGAGATGATCGGCCGCCAGCGACCGGTAGTGCTCGATCAGTTTCGGATCGCCACTGTCGAACGTCGCGTCGAGACGCTGCCGGGCAGCGGCGTCGTACTTGGCGCGCACCAGGCAGATGACCTTGCCGTCGACCAGATCCATCCGTTCCAGCCACTGCAGCGCAAGATATCGGCCGAGAAAACCGGTCGCTCCGGTCAGCAGCACCGCACGCACGTCGCCATTCGCCTTGGGCAGCGCCGGCGCGGCCGCAAGCGTAGCTTCGTCCAGGAACTTGTCCAACGTCAGATCGCGGGCATGTACCTCGGTCGCGTCGCGACCATGCACCGCGTCGTAGGTCGCGCGCTCGGCCCCACCGACACGCTGCGTGTCGATATAGTCCGCGATGGCGGCGAGGTCGCTGGCGGGGCTGACGATCACGCCCACCGGGACGTCGACGTGGAAGATCTCGCGAAGCAGAGTGGCAAAGGTCAACGCCGACAGCGAATCCCCGCCGAGATCAGGGAACGCGGCATCGGGAGCGATCTCAGGCGTGGCCGCACCGAGCAGCGCACCGGCGGCCCGGATCACGGTTTCCACTGTCGGCCGGTGTGCACCGCCCTCGCGCAGCGAACGCAGCACCTCGGCCCGGCCGTCGGCCAGATCGCGGTAGAGCTGCTCGAGCGCTGGGCCGTAGTGCTGCGCGAGCTTCGGGCGGGCCAGTTTGCGGATACCGGTCAGCAGACCGTTCTCCATGGTGAACGGTGTGGTCTCGACCAGGAAATCACGGGGAATCTCATAGGACTGCAAGCCTGCTTCCCGAGCAACACTCCGCAACGCATCGCTGAGCAGCGGCTTGACCGCGGTCACGTCGCCGCCGACACTGTCGAGTGCGTCGTCGGTCGGGACGATCACCGCGAGCAGCGACGACCGGGCGCTGTTGCCGTACACGAAGATTTGACGCACCAGCGGGTGAGCGCCGTAGGCTGCCTCCAACGTCGAGACGGTGACGAACTCGCCCTGCGAAAGCTTCAGCACGTTGTTGCGGCGGTCCACGTAGGCCAGCTGATCGTGGCCGATCTCGGCCATCACATCGCCGGTGTGGTACCAGCCTTCGGCATCGAACAGTTCGGCGGTGACGTCAGGTCGCTTGTAATAGCCAGGAACCAGATCCGGGGACTTGATCAATAATTCGCCGCGTGGATGAGGCCTGTCGGTAGCGAAGTAGCCGAGATCGGGAACATCGACCAGCTTGTAGTCGAGCACCGGTGGGCGCTGGATCCGGCCGTCGACAAGGACGATGCCGTCCTCGGTCGAGCCGTACCCCTCCGTCAAGTGGATATCGAGGAACTCTTCGACCCAGGACCGCAGTTCGGGTGAGATGGGTGCGGACCCTGTCATCGCCGAGAACTGGCGTCCGCCGATGAGCTTCTCGCGCTGCTCAGCCATGACCTGTCGTTCGACGGCCTCCCGTGCGCCGCCGTTCCAGCGATGATCGACTTCGCTCTGCACCTGCTGGAACAACATCTCCCAGATACGCGGCACCAGATCCAGCCTCGTCGGGCGAACCAGCGCGAGATCCTCGAGCAGAGTCGACAAGTCACTGCGGGCGGCGAAGTACGCCGTTCCGCCCCTACCAAGCGTGGAATAGAGGATCACTCGACCCATGACGTGGCTGATCGGCATGAAATTCAACGTGATCGCCGGCAGCTCGGCATCCAAGTCCGAGTCGAGGCTGAACCAACCCCGCCAGTAGTTGGTCATCAGGTGGTCGGTGTACATCGCGCCCTTCGGGGCCCCCGTTGAGCCGGAGGTATAGATCAACAGGCGCAGCGCATCGCCATCGCCGCTCGGAATCTCTCGCGCGTCGGCGTCGTGCGGCGCCTGTTCGATGATGTCACCGAGCACCTCGACTGTGACGTGTCGGTCCGTCAGCCGGACGAGGGCCGATTCCAATGCCGCACGGTGCTCGTCGACCTGCGGGTGGTAGTCGAAAAGCACCAGGCGCTGTGGTGTGTACGCGGTGAGTGCGAGTTCGACCGCGTCCGCGAGGTGGTCGACGCTGGAGATCATCGCGACCGGTTCCGTCTCGACAAGGATCGGGTGCAGTTGTTGCACCGGGGCGCTGGTCTGCAGCGGAACGGCGACCGCTCCGGCCAGCGATAGCGCCATGTCAACGATCGCGTAGTCCACGCTCGCGAATCCGAGAGTCGCCACGCGGTCGCCCGGCCGGACCGGGTTGTCGGCCAGGGCATGGGCGAGGGACCGGACGCGGGACCAGGTTTCCCGGTAGGTCAGGGTGTCGAAACGGGGCTGCAATTCGGCAACGGTGCGTCCATTTGCGTCGGTCACGAATTCGACCGCGCGCTGGCCGAGAGCGGGCCGGTCACCATAGCCATTCAGCACAGTGCGTATCACGTCGATGAGTAGTGTGCCCGGGTCGTCCAGTACCGCGGTGATCGCCGGATCGGGCTGCGCGGAACGGAGTTGCGCGTCGGTCGAGATCAACTTCTCGAATCGATTTTGTCGACGTGCTTCGCGAGCATTCACAGAAGTTGACATCAAGAAACCTCCTTCAACAAACAAGAATTAAATTCCTGAAAGGCAAAGCTCTAGCTGGGGCAACCACCTTAGGATGGCTAAATATTCCTCGGCGCTTACTGTGAGTGCTCGGCCGAGTGCGTGAAAATGCTCATCGGGCCGTACGCCGAGTACGGTTTCCTCGCGGACTGCTCCAGCTCGATCCGCGGGTATGCCTACCTGCGTCGGCATCCTGGTCACCTTCGACGCTGCCGGGCAGGCTGGGCATGTCGTGATGAACGACACGTCACGCCGCCCCACACTGCTGTTTCCTGCTTGATGGTCGAAAATTCGCTCGGCACGCGCTCTGCGAAGCATTTGGCGATCTACACCGTAAAGTGCACTGGCTCGGCGACGGTTCGAACCTTGCAGATGCAACTCGACGAGGTCGACGGCATGGAATCCTTCGGCCAGGCTCGTGGCCAATAGGCGCTGTTTTCCGAACCTATGTTTGATATACGGCGCGAGATCTCCCTTCCGAGTCGTAGTAGTCGATCAGGCTGTCCTCCCTGCTGGCGGACGGAGCGCGGGGAATCGATCTCTGTCGGGGAATCCGATTGCGACACAATGGTCTTGTGTTCGCCGTGTTTATGAGCCGCGAGATCGAAAACTTCCGCGCGGCCCTGCGGTGTAACGGCGGATGAGAACACGGGCATAAGTATTCGGCAGCGCCTGTGAGTATTCGGGACTCGATTGAATCAGCCGCGTTGGGCAGGGTGTCGCCGTGGTGGTTATGGCGAGTAGCTGGCCGGTGTAGGTGCTCGCTCAGCGGCGTGAGGTCACATCCGTTGGAGTGGGCGGCGGGCCAAGCCAGGCCGGCCCGGGTGGCGATGTCAGGCCTCGAGGCGCTGCCGCACCGTCACCATGCGATCGAGCAGCGAGTCCTCGTCGATGACGCCCCGCCAGATGAGTGAGTGGGCCAACGCGACCAGCTGACTCTCGGGGAATGGCAAGTCGATGTACCGCTCCTGGGCGAGTGCGTCTTCTTCGTTGCGGCGCTGCTCGAACGACAAGACTGTTCCCGGGTGCGCGAGGGAAGCATCGTCGAGTGCGTCGCACATCCCGTCGAGACTGGTCTTCCACGGCGGTGCGGGATTGTCGACCGACCACTTCCGGCTGAGTGCCGGCCAGAGCTGATCCTGGCGAGAGGCGAGGTCTTCGAGCACCTCGACCCGGGTGGTCAGCAGGGACGGGTCGACCTTCGCGACGACCACGGACCGGTTCTGCCTGCCGGTGTCCACCATGTCAGTGCCCTCCTCGCTGCGCTTCGCGGACCCGATTGGCCGTGACATTGGCTGTGACACCGGGCCTGGGCAGGGCGACGCCGATCAAGCAGTCGCGCGTGACAATCTGGGCCAGCTCGTCCTCGGACCAGTCCTGGGTGCCCTCCGGACGCATCGGGAGCACCATGAAGCGGTGCTTCTGGTTGGAGTCCTCGATTCGGATCTCGACGTCCGCGGGCAGGTAGGTACCGAACTCGGCGAGCACATCGCGCGGGTACCGCGCCACCCGGCGCCGGTAGTTGGGCGTGCGGTACCACTCGGGTGAATTGCCGAGCAGCGGCCGGGGGTAGCAGGAACAGAGCGTGCAGACGACGACGTGATGAAGCGTCGGGGTGTCCTCGAGGATGTGCAGCGCCGTGAAGTCGCTCGGCGTGCCGAAGCCCGTGGGTTGCAGCCAGTCGACTCCCACAGCCGTGCACGCCTCGATCGGATCGGCGAGCGCGGCGCGTTTGAACTCATCGTCGAGCCAGCACTTGGCGACAAGCCGCGCTGCGGGCATCGGGCCGATGCGCTCCGCGAACTCGGTGAAGGCGCGGTGGTCCTCCGCCGTGAAAATGCCCTTCTCGAGGCAGAGCTCGCGGACCGCGACCTCCAGGACCTCGAAGTCGGACACCTCCTCGACCATGGGTGCGGGCGGACGGTGACCGTGCTGGTGCCCAATCGTTGACATGGTGATCGAAAGCCTTTCCGGGAGGCGGGGTTTCTGCGTCTCAGACGGCCTGGAGCCAGCGCTCGGGTAACTCGGTCTGCAGCGTGTCGGTCTCCTCGCCGGTGTAGTCCGGCCAGAGTTCGGTCATCTTGAAGCGGACGATGTAGAACCACTCGGGCCGGGGTGAGCCGATAGCCTCGTAGTCGAATGCCTCGTCCTCGGCGGCTGGAGATTCGTAGGCAACCGTCGCGATCTCGCCCACGGCGCCGCGGACGAACTCCTGGGTGCGGGTGTAGAACAACGCCTGCCTGTCGCGGACCCGCACCACATCACCGACCGCGAACTCGGCCAGAGGTGCTTGGCCGGCGTACACCTGCGGATCGCCCTTGCCGACCGCGTGCACGTGGTGTTTGTTACGGGGGATGTCGTTGCCGTCAGCGATGCTCCCGGGCTTCGGCTCCAGCAGCTCGTGCGGTGCGAGGTCGGCGACCCTGGCCTTCACCTCGTTGTACCTCGCGGTGAGCTCGGTCAACGAGACCATGTGCTTGTCGATCAGCACCCGCGTGATGCCGAGCAACCATCGGCCGTAGTAGGGAAGTCCGAAGTACATCGCACGGCCGAGGTCGACGTTGTGCAGGCGCCGGCGCTCCTCCGACACCCAGATACCACGCCACCCGAGCACCTCAGCCATCACGTAAGTGTTGTGCTCCCAGTGCTCGCCCTCCTTCTCGATGAATTCGATCGGCGCATCCCGCAAACCGCCGACATCGTGCGAGGTCTTGAGGTACGCCTCGACACGATCGTTCGACAGCTCGTACGGAGCGTCCGGGAGGTCCTGGAAGGAGGACGTCAACCGATTGACGAGGTCGAGCTGGTCGGCCCGGTCGCGCGCGGTAGTCGTCATGATGGATTCCTTCCGTGAGCGATCTCGATGGGTGGCCGGTATGCGTATCAGCACTCCCCGCTGGCCACAGGGATGCCGGCGGCGGTCGTCAGGGGATCGGAATGTGGGGTGTTCATTTCCGTTCCTCTCGGGCTGGGCAACCCGTACGACCGATCGGGACCACCCCGATGGACCGATCTGTTCCTACGGAAGTGCGGGTCGAGCATTCGGAACGCGAGTTCGGCGACTGTGCCGATGACGCCAGCCTCAGCGGCTGACCTGCCCTGCGACGCGGTGACGCGAACAGACGAAAAGGGCCACCACTCATCCAACGGTAGACCCGTACGAGCCGAGGGGCTATGACCAACGCTTTATCCGCCTATCCGCCAGCGATGGTGACGGTCCGGCACGATAGCCGAAGCCATGGACGCGACGACCACTTCCGGCGACACCCCAGGAGGCGGACTCACCATGACCGTCGCCCTGCCGAAAGCAACACCACAGTGACTCGCGACGAGAACTAACCTGGGAGACAAGACATTTCGTCGAGGTGTTCGGTCGGGCTCAGCCGCGGATGATGTCGGCGAGATCGGCGGCGATGGGCATGGGCGTGGTCAGTCCGGCGGCGACAGCGAACATGGCGATGTGGTTGCGGGTGTGTGGCCCAGGGGTAGGGCTGGGAGATGATGTGGGCGCGTTCGAGGTGGTTCCAACGTTCGGCGTCGCCGTCAGCATGACGGGCCGCGGTTATTTCCGCGGTGTATGCGCTGCGGAGGTTTGCGGGCATTCTGCTCATCTCGGGTCTTCCTCGGCGGTGCCGGTGGGAGATTCGAGGAGGGCCGCGGCGATGACGAGGACCACTCCGCAGGTGATGTAGGTGTCGGCGAGGTTGAACGTGGGCCACCACCCGGTGTGGAAGTAGTCGGTCACTTTCGCGTCGTGGATGCGGTCGATGACGTTGGCGGTGGCGCCGGCGACGATTGCCGCGAGCCCGACGACCTGGATGGTTCGGCTGATGGGTGCGCTGCGCCAGGCGAATACAGCGATGCCGACGGTGACCGCGCCGGTCACCGCGAGGATGACCGGCGCCGGCAGCTGGTCGCCGACGCTGAACGCGACGCCGCTGTTGTAGGCCAGACGCAGCTGCAGTACACCGAGGTCGACACCGTTTCCACCCGAGAGCTGCTGTCGGGCAAGCAGATCGGCGATCAGCGCGACTGCCGTGAGCGCGAACACAACGAAGAGGAGCAGCAACCGGTGATGTCGTCGGCGGGCCGCGGCCGCGGGCGGGTCGGCCGCCGAGATGCTGGTCACGAATGGGCCCCGACGAGCGGGGCGGTCTCCTGAGCTGCCGGCCCCTGGGCGACCAGGGGTCGGACGCGTCCGGCGCGCACACCGTTGGCGATGATGACGATCTCGGCGACTTCGTGCACCAGGACCACCGCGGCTAGGCCGAGGGCACCGAACAACGCCAGCGGCATGAGTGCGGTGATGACGACCAGCGAGAGGCCAACGTTCTGCAGCATGATCCGCCACGAGCGTCGGGCATGGGTCAGGGCCTGCGGCAGATGGCGGAGGTCCGCACCCATGAGGGCGACGTCGGCGGTTTCGATGGCGACGTCGGTTCCCATCGCGCCCATCGCGATTCCGACGTCCGCGGTGGCCAGGGCGGGGGCGTCGTTGACGCCGTCGCCGACCATGGCCATCGACCGCTGCCGACCGAGCTCGCCGATGATGCGGGCCTTGTCCTCGGGCCGCAGGTCGGCGTGGACGTCCTCGATCCCGACGTCGGCGGCCAGGGCGCGCGCGGTGCGTTCGTTGTCGCCGGTGAGCATCGCGACGTGGTAACCCTCGCGCCGCAGCTGCGACACCACCTCGACGGCCTCGGGGCGCAATTCGTCGCGGACCGCGATCGCGCCGACGACGCGTCCGTCGCGCTCGATGAGGACGGCCGTGGCTCCGGCCAGTTGCATGCGCTCGACGGCGCCGGCCAGCGGTCCGGGAGTGATCCATCCCGGCCGGCCGAGTCGCACCTGCGCCCGATCCAGCTGTCCGGTCAGGCCCGCTCCGGTGACGGCCTCGACGTTCTCGGCCGGAGCGATGTCGTCGACAGCGGCCAGGATCGCTTTGGCGAGAGGATGCTCGCTGCGTGACTCGAGTGCCGCGGCGATCGCGAGGACCTCGTCGCGGGTGGCTCGGTCTGCGGTCGCGACGTCGATGACGGTGGGCTGGTTGCGGGTGAGGGTGCCGGTCTTGTCCAGGGCGATGCCGCCGATCTTGCCGAGGGCTTCGAGGGCGGCGCCTCCCTTCACCAGGACGCCGAGCTTGCTGGCGGCGCCGATCGCGGCGACCACGGTGACCGGGACGGCGATGGCGAGCGCGCACGGCGAGGCAGCAACCAGCACGACCAGGGCACGTTCGATCCAAATCCGCGGGTCGCCGAGCAGGCTGCCGGCCACCGCGATGACCGCGGCGGCGACCATGATCGCAGGGACGAGTGGTTTGGCGATCTTGTCGGCGAGGCGTTGAGCCTCGCCCTTGCGCGTCTGCTCGGCCTCGACGATCCGCACGATCTTCGCCAGCGAGTTGTCCTGCGCGGACGCGGTGACCTCCACCTCGAGGACACCGGTGCCGTTGATGGATCCGGCGAACACCTCGTTGCCCGGGCCGACCTCGACCGGCACCGACTCGCCGGTGATCGCCGAGGTGTCCAGGGCGGTGCGGCCGCCGCGGATGATGCCGTCGGTGGCGATCCGTTCGCCCGGTTTGACAATCATGACCTCGCCGAGCCGCAACTCGGCCGGGGGCACGCTCTGCTCGACGTCGCGGATCACCGTCGCGGTGTCCGGGACCAGCGACAGCAGCGCCCGCAGGCCGTGGCGGGTGCGGGAAACCGCGTACTCCTCGAGGCCTTCGCTGATCGCGAACAGGAAGGCGAGCATCGCCGCCTCCCCGACCTCCCCGAGCACCACCGCACCGACGGCCGCGATCGTCATCAGGGTGCCGACCCCGACCTTTCCCTTCGCCAGCCGGGTGAGGGTGGACGGGACGAACGTATAGCCGGCAACAAGCAGCGCGACGGCCTCCAGCACCGTTCGCACCAACTGCGGGCCGTCCGACAGGTTGACGACCAGCCCGGCGAGCAGCAGCATTCCGGCGACGGCGGCCGCCCGGATCTCAGTGACCTGCCAGAGCTTCCCCGCTTCTCGCTCCTCGCCTTCCTCGGTGGGCTCATCGTGACCGCAGCCGCACGCGTCGCTCATCCCGTCACCACGCTGCCGACTCGGTGCCGTAGTTCGGGCACAACGCGACCGCGGAACCGGTCGCCGCCAGAACCGTCTCGGCAGCCGCGAGCAGATCGAGCAGCTCCGGCCTGGCCAGGGAGTAGAACACCTGCCTGCCCTGCGGGCGTCCCTCGACGAGCTTGCAGTCCCGCAGACACGCCACGTGCGCCGACACTGTCGACTGCGCCAACCCCAGTTCGGCGACGAGATCGGCGACCCGCGCCTCCCCACGGGCGAGGCGACGCACGATCGCCAACCGTGTTCCGTCGGAAAGGCTGTGGAACAACGCGACCGCGGAATCGAGCGCCGGGCCCGACTCGCTATCCGCCGAGAGACAACCCCCGACATTATTGATCGTCATATGGCGATGATAGCCGGATACGGCGATGGTTGTTCGGCGGATGCCGCCCTGGTCGGGTTCAGGCCACGTCGGCAGCGGGTGTGAGTCTCCCGACGTGGTCGTCACACATTGTTCGCCAGAGCCGTTTCGCCACTTGCCGTTTCAGGCTCGCCTCACGCGAGGTCTTGCCTTCGGCCATCTTCCGCTGGTGGTAGACACATCCGGGGCTGCTGGATGTACGCGCTCGGGTGACGGCGACGATGTGGATGGCGGAGTTCAGCATCCGGTCCCTGCTACGCGAGAGCCACGCCACACAAGCCGGAAGCCTCTCGGCGGCGGCGCGACGGCCGCACATCAGCCGGCCAGCCCTGTCCCCTCAATTTCGTGGCATCGGTCATACAACTCCAGCCTCGTACGTATGCGAATAGTAGATTTTTGGCAGGATGTCCATCGCATGTCCTCTGCGTGCGGACGTTGGTAGTGCGTGAGGATGTAGGTAGGAAGCGTTTCGGCCGGACGGGTTCGCGGGAGGAGGCTGTGGTCGCGGTGAAGCTCATCGGTCGGTTCCGACCCACCGCCTGGACGCTGGCGCTACTAGCCGCGGCGCTGCTCATCGCATCGCTGCTGCACTGCACGCTGCTCGCCGACGATCACCATGCGCATGGAACTGCTCAGCACCCCCATGCGGCGGCACCTCCGATCACTGCTCTGGTGGCCTCGACGGTGGATGGTTCGGCACATGCCATCGCCGATCTCGATGAGCACCACGGTGCGCCGCATGCCGTCCACTGCTTCCACACACCCGCACTACCGGTAACTGCTGGAAGTCTCGTGCCGCTGCTGCTGGTCCTGTTTGCACTGGTCACGACCATGGTCGTCGCAGCAGGGTACCGGCTGGATTCCGGTGGCGTGCGTGGTCCGCCGGTCGCGGCTCGGCCTGTCGTCAGCGGCCGAGTCCTGCTGACGCGTATCTGTATCGCCCGACGCTGATCGGTCAGCGCCAGGCCGGCGCGTGTTGTCCCCCGCCGGCCGGTGTCCGCTGCCCGTTCGTCTCTGCGCCCCTGCGGGGCGTCTCGATACAGAAAGCAAAGGTCATGGACAAAGTTGTGCTCGGCACGCGTACCGAGGTCCCGGCGGCGCTGGTGGCCGCGCCGGGCCCGGCCCGACACCTGAACGCGCTGGTCGGTAACACCCCGATCCTGTGGGTCGGCGAACCATTGGCACCGGCGGGCCGAGGGTTCTGGGCCAAGCTCGAAGGCTTCAACCCCGGCGGGATGAAAGACCGCCCCGCCCTGCACATGGTTCGGCGCGCGAAAGCACGCGGCGATCTGGCGCCCGGCGCGCGGATCGTCGAATCCACAAGCGGCACATTGGGTTTGGGTCTGGCCCTGGCGGGAATGGTGTATCGGCATCCGGTCACGGTGGTGACCGATCCGGGCCTCGAGCCGATCATGGCGCAGAAGCTCGCCGCGTATGGGATACAGGTCGATCTGGTGACCGAGCCGCATGCGATCGGTGGTTGGCAGCAGGCCCGGCGTGCACGGGTGATCGAGTTGCTCGATGGTGAGGCCGATGCGTGGTGCCCGGATCAGTACAACAACCCGGATAACGTCGACGGCTACGAATCGCTCGCGATCGAGCTGATCGAACAGCTCGGCAGTGTCGATGTGCTGGTGTGCGCGGTCGGCACCGGCGGTCATTCCGCCGGGGTGGCGCGGGTGTTGCGGCGGTTCAACCCGGACCTGAAGCTGATCGGGGTCGACACCATTGCCTCGACGATCTTCGGTCAGCCCGCCGGTCCGCGGTTGATGCGCGGGCTGGGCTCGAGCATCTATCCGCACAACGTCGACTACGCCGCGTTCGACGAAATTCACTGGATCGCTCCGTCGGAGGCGGTCTGGGCGTGCCGCACCCTGGCCGCGACCCACCATGCCAGTGGTGGTTGGAGCGTCGGCGCGGTCGCGCTGGTGGCGAGCTGGGCCGCCCGCACGCACGACCCCGAACTACGCATCGCGGCAGTATTCCCTGACGGGCCGGACCGCTACTTCGACACCATCTACAACGACACCTACTGCGAGCAACACGGGCTATTCGACGCCGATCCGCCGATCGAACCGGACACCATCACCCACCCGACCGAGGTAGTCGTACAGTCCTGGACTCGCTGCACTACTGTCATCGATCCGAAACATCACGATGGTCGGGGGCAGGCGTCATGACCGTGCTCGCCAAGTTCCGCAGCTTCGATCTCGCCGCCCGGCTGTTGATGGTCAACCAGTTCGGCATCAACCTCGGCTTCTACATGCTGATGCCGTACCTGGCCGGATACCTCGCCGGCCCACTGGGATTGGCGGCATGGGCGGTCGGCCTCGTGCTCGGCGTGCGGAACTTCTCCCAGCAGGGGATGTTTCTCGTCGGCGGCACGCTCGCCGACCGGCTCGGCTACAAACCGCTGATCGTCGCCGGATGTTTCCTGCGGACCGGTGGCTTCGCGTTACTGGTATTCGCGACCTCGTTGCCGGGATTGCTGATCGCCTCGGCGGCAACAGGTTTCGCCGGAGCGCTGTTCAATCCGGCGGTTCGCGCCTATCTCGCGGCCGACACCGGCGAGCGCCGGGTGGAAGCGTTCGCGGTGTTCAACATCTTCTACCAGGCCGGCATCCTGGCCGGCCCCTTGGTCGGACTCGCGCTGATGGCGCTGGATTTCCGGGTGACCGCGGGCGCGGCGGCGGCGGTGTTCGCGGTCCTGACAGTGGCGCAACTGTTCGCGCTACCCACCCGGCACGCCGAAACTCCGGCCGAGCGGACCTCGGTGCTCGAGGACTGGCGCACCGTGGTGTCCAACCGGCGGTTCGTGGCATTCGCGCTGGCGATGATCGGCTCGTACGTGCTGTCGTTCCAGGTGTATCTCGCACTGCCGCTGCAAGCGGACTACGTGGCCGGGGCGCGGTCGCAGGAGGTGACCTCGGCGGTATTCGTGATCTCGGGTGTCGTCGCGGTGGCCGGCCAGTTGCGCATCACCGCGTGGTTGCGGACCCGGTGGCGCAGCGGGCGCAGCCTGGTCGTCGGCATGAGCCTGCTAGCGGTGTCGTTTCTGCCGCTGGCGGTCGTGCCGGCCCCGGAGCGATTCGGGACAGTGGCCGCAATCGCCGCGCTGCTGGTGACGGCGGCCCTGCTGGCGATCGGAACCGCGGCCGTGTTCCCGTTCGAGATGGACACCGTTGTCTCCTTGGCCAACGGCAGGCTGGTGGCCACCCACTACGGGTTCTACAACACCGTCGTCGGCATCGGAATCCTGATCGGTAACCTCGCCACCGGCGCGGTAGTCGGCGCCGCCCACGATGCCGAAGCCGAGTGGGCGGTCTGGGTCGGACTCACCGCCATCGGCGCGCTGGCCACGTTGGCCCTGTACCGGCTCGACCGGTCCCAGACCACGCAGGCACCCACCGCCCGTATCGATCAGCCGAAGACCGCGATCAGTGGCGGACGGCACTAGCTGCCACGGCTGGGCAGGCGCGGCCGGTCGATGATCCGGCGGGCCGCGCGTGCTCGTCAATGGGAAAACCGAAGCGAGGTGATCATGGGGCAGGCTCGGCTGATCCCACTTCCAGCCGAAGCGGGGCTAATTCGACAGCTGCGGATGCTCGGTCCGGCGGCGTCGACGCCAGCGAGTGACCAGCAAGCCCGCGCCGAAAACCACTATGGCGGCCACGATCGCGCCGACCAAGGTGGCACCGCGGAAACCTGGTGCGTCGACGTCGAGGATTCGCTGGCCCGCGTGTGCGCCATTACCGTCGCCGAGCACGATGGTGAGTGTCATCAGGTTCGGGATCGCCGTCACCACCGCGGCAACCACGGATACCGCGGCGATGTATCGGCCATAGCGCCGGCGCCAGGCGAGCGGGGCGATCAGTAGCAGCACCAGTGCCAGCGCGGTACAGAGCGTGCCGAATGTCAACCCCCAGCCGATGCCCTTGGCGAAACTCCCGTGCGCCAGATCCGCGATCCGCTGCCCCCACCAGCGCGGAATGAATGCCGCCAGCACAAAATACGAGGCGATCAGCACCACCGCCGCCAGTAGCAGCGCGATGATCCGGTTGCGCCAGCTCGGCACCGAGTGACTGTCGGCGGACACGACCTCGTTCTGGGTAGCCATAGCCACGATTATGCGCGCATGCGCCTATCCCGTTCAGTGGCAAGTTATTTCACGACCGGGCTGGCAAATATCCGAATACGGGTACCGGGCGCACTGCCCGGTACCCGTTCATCGGTTCAGTTGAAATGCGCCGCGACGATCGGCACGTCGGCACCGCGGACCTCGCCCGCGATACAAGATCCCGCCATTGCCAGGGCATTGCGGATCGGACCTTGTTCGATCACCAGATGGCCACCCGCACCGGGGCCATCGGTGATGGTCACAGTGTTGGACATCGACCCGCCGACGCCACCGCGCACCTGCCATGGCCCGCTGATCCGGCTGACCGCGCCATTGGACCAGTTGACCTGACCGTCGATCTGACCATCGACATCGCTGCAGTTGCCGGATCCACTGAAGGTGCCGCTCACTGTGGCCACGGGCGCGGGTGTGTCCGAGCAGCCGGTGAGGTTGCCGTTCCAGGTGGCGGTCACCGGAGTGACCGACATGCCGAGCGGACTTGTGCTGTAACTGAATTGGCCGCCGGAACAGTCTCCGGCAATCGGCTCCGCCGCGGCCTGCTGGGTGCCGACGAATGCGGCGGCGAATGCGGCGACAGCGACGGAAACTATCGCGAACTTCCGGGATATTGCCATGACGAATACCTTCTCCTGTTGATCGACTTGATCTGATGGAGCAGCTGACGACAAGCAAACGCCAAGATCGTAGACGGCGCGTCCGGCGCAGGCTAATCGGCCCACACCCGTTTCTCGGGAATGGCATGTCGCGCAGGTATTGGTCGGGTTGACCGTGATCACATCACAGTGCTGTCGCAGACCTTCGTATTCGGGACACGGTTCATGCAGTGCGTCGCTATGCGAGGTGTGCGAGGCCGGAGCGATAATCAGCGACCGGCGGCCTTGGCGAGGTGTTCCGGGTAGCGTGCACCGGAGAAGGCGCTGGCGGGTGCGGCGGCATCGATGCGGGCGAGATCGTCTGCGGTCAGGGTGATCCCGGCCGCGGCGACATTCTCCTCCAGGTAGGTGCGGCGCTTGGTACCCGGAATGGGAACCACATCGTCACCACGGCTCTGCACCCAGGCGAGCGCCAATTGTCCTGCGGTAATACCCTTTTCGGCGGCCAGCTCGCGCAGCGTCGCGACAATGGCGAGGTTGCTGTCCAGATTGTCCTCGGCGAAGCGCGGTAGGCGGCGGCGCATATCGTCGGCAGGCAGATCGACGATGGAGGTGATGGCGCCGGTCAGGAAGCCGCGGCCGAGCGGTGCGAAGGGCACGATGCCGATGCCGAGCTCACGGCAGGTCGGCAGCACTTCGGCCTCGATATCCCTGGTCCACAGCGACCATTCGCTCTGCAGGGCGGTCACCGGATGGACCGCGTGCGCGCGCCGGATGGTCGCCGCCGAGGCCTCCGAAATGCCGAGGTAACGCACCTTGCCCGCCTGCACCAGCTCCGAAAGCGCACCCCAGGTCTCCTCGACCGGAACATTCGGATCTACGCGGTGCTGGTAGTAGAGGTCGATGTGGTCGACACCGAGCCGGGCCAGCGACGCATCGCAGCTCTGCTCGACATACGCGGCGTCGCCACGAGCCCCCATACTGCCGTCCTCGCCCCACACGATGCCGAATTTGGTCGCGAGCACGACCTGATCGCGGCGGTCGGCGATGGCCTTGCCGACCAGGCGCTCGTTGGTCTCCGGGCCGTAGATATCGGCGGTGTCCAGCAGCGTCACGCCCAGATCCAGCGCACGGTGAATGGTGGCGATGGATTCGTCGTCGTTATTACGCACGCCGTAGGCCTGGCTCATGCCCATACAGCCCAGCCCTTGTGCGCCGACGGTCAACTGGCCGAGCTTCCTGGTCGGAATCATGCGGGGCTCTCCTCTGTGGTCGATGATCTTCGCCATCGACGCTACGAGCTGGAGTGCTCTCCAAGTCAAGGGCCGAGTTGCCGGTTCGGCGATCACTTCAGCGCCGTGAACGCGAGCCGGCTTGCTCGTTGCCGTGTCCTGCGGCGCGACGACAGGAGGTCAGCTCGCGAACGCACCCAGAACGACCGGCGCGACGAACTGCTCGAGCATGACCCGTTCATCGGCCTCGTCGCGACCGGGCGCGGTGAGCAGCGACATGATGATCCGAGCCAACCAGCGGGCCAGGCGAGAGCGGTCCGGATCGGCGGCGGGCGGCAGCAACCCGGCGGCAATGGCCTCGATGACCTCGGAGGATTGACCGATTTCATTGGCGATACCCGCATCACCCGTGGTGAACCACGCGATCAGCGTCGGGTCGGCACGGACCTCGCGCAGCGATGCGAGCATGACCGCGACAATGCGCTCGCGCGGATCGGTGATCGCTCGAGTCCGCTCGGCAACCGCGGCCGCGACCCGACGAGCTTCGCGGTGCACGAACGCGATTCGCAGCGCTCGGCGATTCGGGAAATAGCGATACAGGGTGGCGCGCGAGCAACCCGCGGCCTTCGCGACATCGCCCATGCCGGTATTCGTGACACCGCGTTCGACGAACAACTGTGCGGCGGCATCGAGGATCTGCTCGGCCGCGATATCGGCGCGCTTGGGGCGCAACCAATCTCCGGCCCCACCCGAGGAGGCCATCATCGCGACACCCGGAACGGCACACGATCCGGCCAGCGCACATAACTGCCGGGGGCGTAACGCACACGGTCGATATCGACGACGAAATCCGGGCAGCGCGTGAGCAGTTCCTCCAGTGCGACACACGCGACCATGCGCGCGGCGGCCGCACCGAGACAGTGATGGTTGCCGTGACTGAAGGTCAGGATCTGCTTGGGACGTCGCAACACATCGAGTTCGCTTGCATCGGCACCGAATTCGCGTTCATCCCGATTGGCCGAGGCATACAGCAGCAGCACCCGACGTCCGGCCGCAATGGTGGTGCCGTGCATCTCGATATCGCGCACCGCGGTTCGCGCCAAACCCTGCACCGGAGAGGTGAGCCGCAGGAACTCCTCGACCGCATCCGGGATGAGCGCCGGATTCTCGATCAGCAGCCGACGCTGATCGGGACGCTCGGTCAGCAATTGCACCGCGCCGCCGAGATTGCCGGTGGTGGTGTCGTTTCCGCCGGTAATCATGGTGAAGGCGAAGCCGAGAATCGAGAGGATGCCCGCGTAGTCGCCATCCGCGCCGAGCCCGGAAGCCACCAGATGCGAAATCGTATCGTCGGCGGGTTCGGCGCGACGGCGTTCGATCAAATGGGTGAAGTACTGCATCAATTCACCGATCGCCTCTTGCGCGTCGAGCGGACTGCCACCCGCCGAGGCGGTCATGATCAGCTCGGTCCACTCGTCGAATCTCGGCCGATCCGGTTCCGGCACACCGAGATAATGCGCGACCACCATGCTCGGCAGCGGCTTGAAGAGTTCGACGACGATATCGCCCGCACTCGCCGCCCGCAGCCGCTCCAGCCGCTCGACGACGAAGGCCCGCACCTGCGGTTCGACCGAACGCACCTGCCGCGGCGTGAACCCCTTCATGACCTGTTTGCGGAAGGTGGTGTGCTCCGGCGGATCGGTGAAGACGAACGGCCGCGGTTCGGGCAGCCCGATCTCACCGAGGTCGCGGTAGTCGACGGTCAGGCCGTTCGCCGACGAGAAGGTCGCGACGTCCCGCGCCGCCGCATACACATCCGAGTAGCGGGAAAGGACATAGTAATCGCTCGCCGGATCATCCTGCGGCACAACATGATGCACGGGATCATGCGCGCGCAGTTCGGCATACATCTGCCACGGGTCCCGCCAGGTCTGCGCGGACCTCAATTCGAAATACGGTTGGTGAGACGACTCTGTCACCATGATCCGAATGTAAGACAAAAGTTCACTTCTGTCTAGAACGTGTTCTTGCGATCTGATCCGCCACCGCACACCCCGCGCCGACCTCTGACCCGCCGAAACACCACAGGCAAACCGATCGCAGGATGGTCCTGCCATTTTGGGTCGAAATACCTTGTGGCAGTGCAGTTTCTACGCGGTTTCCGGGGCTCGGCCGAGCACTGTTGTCAGCAGCGCCGCACCGACCAGAGCGCCACCCAGCCAGGGGATCGCGGTGCTGCCGAGGTGGTCGGCTACGAGTCCACCCAGTAGTGCGCCGACCGCAATCGCGGCATTGAAGACGGTGGCGAGCAGCGCGGACACCTCTTCGCGATGGTCAGGGGCCGAAGCGGCAAACCAGGTTAGTGCACTCACCGAGACGCCACCGTAGGCCAGCCCCCAGACGACTATCAGCGCGGCTGCCACGATGCGCGACCCGCCGAGGCCGAACAGCGCGAGAACGGTCGCACCGAGAACCGCGCTGATGATCAACAGCGTGGCGCGCGGGCTACGAGCCGCGTATGCGCCCGCGACAAAATTCCCCAGGATACCGGCGATTCCGTAGACCAACAGCAGCGTGCCGATCATTTCCGAGCTGGCACCGGATAGTTCCTCGAGAATTGGCCGTACATAGGTATAGGCGGCGAAGTGGCCGGTCACCAGGAACGCAACGAGGAGCAGTCCGGTCGACACCTGCGGATTGCCGGATAGTCGCAGGACCGCGCGCAGTGGAGCGGCATGGGATGCGGGCAGCGGCGGCAGCAGTGCGGCCAGCATCAGCAACACCAGAAACGCGAGCAGCGCGGTCGCTACGAAGGCGATACGCCAACCGACGAGCGCGCCGAGAAATGCGCCCGCCGGAATACCGAGCACCGAAGCGATGGCGACACCGCTGAACACCACCGAGGTGGCCGTCCCCGTGGATTTCGGCGGCACCAACCGCACCGCGACCGCCGCCGCCAGCGCCCACACACCACCCATCCCGATGCCGATGAGCACCCGCCCGACGACGAATACCGCGAAATTCGGCGACCAGGCGGCGGCCAGATTGCCGAGTGCTAGCACGGTGAGCAGCACGCACAGCACCCAGCGGCGATCGAACATCCCGAAACCAGAGGTCAGCAGCGGCGCCGAGACCGCCGCGACCAGTCCGGTCACGGTCAGCGCGAGTCCGGCCGTGCCCTCGGTGACCCGCAATGTGGCACCGATCGGCGTGAGCAGCCCGACCGGCAGCATTTCCGCGGTGACCACCGTGAAGGTGGCCGCGGCCACCGCACCGACACCGAGCCAGCCACGCGGCAGTGCGAGCCGTGAACTCGTCTGGGCCGAAACGGTTTCCGCGACATCGTGAACTTCTGTCATGTCATCCACTCAAGGGATCGCGCCGAGCGGAAACAACAGCGAAGTTCTCACCGTTCTATGAGCTGAGCTAATCGACCGCGGTAAGCGGCCGATCCGGGCTCGCGACGAAAGGACACCGATGGGCAGCCTGGAGGTGCGCGAGTTGGAGGCATTCCTCGCGCTGGCCGACGAACTGCATTTCGGCCGCGCGGGCGCGCGGCTCTATCTATCGCAGAGCCGGGTGAGCCAGCTCTTGCGGACGCTGGAACAGCGTGTCGGCGCCCGGCTCGTCGAGCGCAGTAGCCGACGGGTGCGTCTCACACCGCTGGGCCAGGAATTTCTCGCCGAACTGCGCCCCGCATACGCCGCGCTGCAAGCGACGGTGGACAGTGCGCGTGCTGCGGCCCGTAGCGTGAAAGGCATACTGCGCGTTGGTTTCCAGGGCTCCTACAATGATGAGCTACGCAAGAGCATCGAGCTGTTACAGCGTAGATATCCCGATTGCACAACCGAATTGGTGGAGATCCCGTTGTCGGACCCGTTCGGATCGTTGTACCGCAACGAGGTCGATGCAGCACTGGTCCTGCTGCCCATGGGAGAGACGGATCTCGTTCTCGGACAGGTCTTTTCCGAAAACCCGCCGACGCTGGCGGTCGCCAGCGACCACCCGTTCGCACGGCGCGAAAGTCTGGACGTCGAAGAGCTCGCGCAGTGCACTGTGATCGGTGTGCGGGGACCAGCCCCGGAGTATTGGCGACGGGCCCAAGCATTGGATGTCACCCCGAGCGGCCGTACGGTATCGACCGGGCCGATGGTCGCCACCTTGGCCGAAGGACTTGCGCAGGTGGCGGCGGGCCGCGGTGCCATGCTGCTGTGCGCGTCGACCGCCGCGGATCATCGGCGCAGGTCGGTCACCTTCGTACCGATCACCGGCCTCGCCGGTTCCCGCCTCGGCCTCATCTGGCATCGCAATAACGAAACCGCCCGCGTCCGTGCGCTTTCTCGAGCCGTTGCCATCGCATAGGACGGCGGTACCGTAGGAGAAGCTGGGCCGAAACGCGGGAGGCAGCGATGGTGCAGATGGACCGGCCGCCCAAGATACAGATACCCGATGCGGATGCGCCGTGGAACGAGATCGTGCCACAGCTGTGGATGGGTGGGCACCATTACGGGAACGCCGAGGGCGTGCGGGTGCCCGCGATCGTCGGGACCGAATTCGATGTCGTGATCAGCCTGTTCCAGGCCGAGGGGCACGGGCCCGGACCGGATGTCGAACACCATCACCTCGCGATTCCGGATACGGCGCTGCTCGCCGAGCAGCTCGCGGCTGCGCGCGAATTGTCCAGGATCGCCGCCGCGGCGGTCCGTGCCGACCGCAGCGTCATGGTGCGCTGCCAGTACGGATACAACCGTTCGGGTTTGGTGGTCGCGCAGACGCTGCTCGAGCTGGGGCATTCGGTCGATGACGCCATCACCCTGATCCGGCGGCGGCGCTCCCGCCATGCGCTGAACAACGAGTTCTTCGTGACCTATCTGACGGTCGGGCTCCGATAGACAGTGCCCCGGGCGTGCCGTCGACCGGACAGTGGCTGCATCTGAGCTGATTGTGACCGATCACAGTCGCGGACCGCGCTGCCGGTCACCTGCTCTGTTACCGCCATGGGCGCCCGCTGGGCCGTAAGGTACCGATCATGGTTCCCACCGAGATATCCGAGCTGGTCGAGTCGGTCGTGGAGTCGTATCTGCTCGACGGACCGCGCCGCTACAACCGGACCCAGGTCACCGAACAGTCCGGGACGACGACCGAGCTGACCAAGCGGCTGTGGACGGCACTCGGCTTCCCGGCCGGTCTCGACGACGCCGTTGTCGACTACACCGACGCCGATATCGCCGCGGTGCGCAACTTCCGCGCGCTGAATGTGCTCGCCTCGGCGGACTCCCGGCAACAGGCCGCGGCCGCGCGCACCCTCGGCCAGGGCATGGCACGTCTGGCCGAATGGCAGGTCGATGTGATGCTCGCCGAAATCAGCGCCCGGATGGCCGAGGCCGCGCCCGGCACCGATCCGACCGAAACCGCGCGCGCCGCCACCGAGGCGGCCATCTCCAAGCTCGAACAGCTCAATACCTACGCGTGGCGGCGCCACCTCGCCGCGGCCCTGGCCCGTTCCCTCGACCCGGGCACCACGGCGGGCGAGGCGGTGCGCGAATTGGCGGTCGGCTTCGCCGATATGGTCGGCTACACCCGACTCACCAGGCATCTGCACCCGGACGAACTGTCCATGCTGCTGGGGGCATTCGAATCCACCACCACCGCCGCGATCACCGAGAACGGCGGCTGGGTGATCAAGAATGTCGGCGACGAGGTCATGTTCGCGGCCGAGGATCCCGCCGACGCGGCCCGAATCGCGCTGGCCATCCAGGAGAGCACAATGATGGTCGGCGGCACGCCGGAACTGCGGGTCGCCGTGGCCTACGGCCCGGTGCTACAGCGCTTCGGCGATCTGTACGGCTCGGTAGTCAATATCGCCTCCCGCCTCACCGGCGTCGCCCTGCCCGGCACCGTCCTCATCGATGACAAGGCCGCCGCAGCCCTGGACGGCAATCCAGAGTTCGACATCCGCAATCTACGCAGCGTCCGCGTCCGCGGCTTCGACCGCCTCCGCCCGCACACCCTCCGCCGCAACAGCAAGCGCCGGTCGCCAACGACTTAGCCTCGTCCGGCAGGGGACACCATCCTCGTCGACAACAGGCCGCCGCGACCCCTGGACGGCAATCCGGAGTTCGACATCGGCAATCTGCCAACCTGCGGATCGTCAGTGCGCAACCGCAGGCGCCCGCGCCCCCTCCGCCGCAGAGACAAGCACCGATAACCCACGACCTAAGCTCGTCCGGTGGAGTTCGAGTGGGCTGAGTTGCGCAACAGCTGCGTTGTCGAGGAGGACGCGGCGGTGCTGGCGTTGAACAAGCCTGCCGGGATTTCGGTGACCGGGGAGCGGCACGACAGCGATATTGTCGAAGTGGCGGCTGCGGCGGGGGAAACGCTGTATCCGGTGCACCGGATCGACAAGGTGACCTCCGGACTGGTGCTGCTGGCCAAGGACCTGGGCGCGCACGGGCAGCTGACCAGGCAATTCAACAAGCAGACGGCCGAGAAGGCGTACCTGGCGATCGTCGAATCGACCGGTCTGCCCGATCGTGGCGTGATCGAACTGCCGCTCAGTGTCGGCCGCAAGAACCGGGTGCGGATCGCCGCGCCCCGCGAATGCATTCGCGAGCGGGCGGGCCGTTGGTTCGTCGATGACGCGGACCTATTGGCCACCAAGAACTATCCGTCGACAACCCAGTTCACCACGGTCCTGCGCACCGACACCCACACCCTGCTCGCAGTGCGCCCGATCACCGGCCGCCGCCACCAGATCCGCGTCCATCTGGCCTGGATCGGCCACCCCATAGTCGGCGACCCCCTATTCGACAAATCCACCCAACACCCCCGCACCCACCTGCACTCCTGGCAACTAACCCTGTCCGCCCCCTGGCGCACACCCCCAACCCTCACCCTCCAAGCACCCCCCACCCCCGACTTCTGGCACCCCCTCCAACCTCCACCCGCCCTCGACGCCCTCCTTGCCCACGCCGACCAGCTCATACACACCCCCGAGTAGCCCCCAACGCCGCGCACCACTTTGCCCGCCACGCACGACATAACCGGCAAATCCATACGTGGCGCGCCAATCGGTGCGCGCCACAACCAGCGCGGCGAGCGGCGACTATGCCGGCCAGCTCGGGGAACGACCGAGCATGGCGACGATTTCGTCGAGTGTGGAGTTGCCGGACCAGGAGATGACCGGGCCGAAGGCGGCGCCGGGGGCCAGGCGGGCCGGGCCGCCGGGGACTACTTCGGCTACCGATAGTGCGACGGCGAGCAGGTCGTCGTCGAAATGCACTGTGTGGCCGAGGGTTCGGGCGACGTCCCAGGAGTGCACGACGTAGTCGATGAAGTGGAAGCTGACTGCTTCGGCTCCGGAGAATTCGAAGGCGCGGGTGAACTCCGGCAGCGGGAAGGCGCGGTCGAGCACGCCGTCCTCGGCGAAGGATGCCAGCACATGTTCGGCGGCGGCACGGTAGTCCGCGACCGGGTCCTCCCCCAGCGGACGCAGCCGCCACAGTGACAGGTCACCCTCGCCGCGAGATGCGGCCGCGAAACCGTAGTGCTGGGTGATCATGTGCGCCAGCAATCCGTGCAGCGTCCAGCCCGCGCACGGCGTCGGCTTGGCCAGATCAGCCACGGTCAACTGGGAAACGACTTCGATGCTGGTGCGCACGGCCTGGGCATTGAGGGCGATCACATCGACCTGCGTGCCCAGCGAGTCGAGGACCTTCAGTTCGGCGGCGGTGTTGGACTCGGTGGTCATCGCTGTCCTCTCGATACATCCAAATTGATAAGCACAAGCTTATCGTAAGCTGATGATTATCATAATCCAAGCGGTATTTTCTACCCATGCCGGAAAAGCGCCCCGACCTCGCCGCGATGATCGCGCCGCTCGGCCGCGCCCTCGCCACCGCGGAACTGCCCGTCCTCGAACGGCACGGCCTGACCATGTGGGGCTATGTGGTCCTACTCGGACTCGGCGACGAACCCGTCTACACCCAGGCCGCACTGGCCAAGAAGATCCGGGCGGATAAAACGCGCATCATCGGCACACTCGACGAACTCCAGCAGCGTGGCCTCATCCGGCGCGATCCCGATCCGGCCGACCGGCGCGCACGCCTGATTTCACTCACCCCGACCGGCCGGACCACCCGCGACCAGGCGCAACGCGATATCCAGGACCAGGAGAACCAGCTGCTGTCCCAACTCCCCGCCGCCGATCGCAAGGTGTTCCTGCGGTCACTACAGACACTGTGGGAGTCGGTCGTCGAGCCGCCGAGGTGACCCGATGTGCGCGCGACCACTTCCGACCCCACGCCCTTCTACCGGTGGTCAGCCTCATGGCGACACGGAACCCGCAGGTCATCTAGCCTGAAGGGGTGCCGACAATCGATGTCGGCGCATTCTGCCGCAATGGAGCGATCCCCAGAGAAAGCGAACGCCGATGATCCTGGTGGCTCAGGTCAGCGATACCCATTTCGATCTCGGCACCCGCAATGGCGAACGAGCCGAGCGGGTGATGGCCTATCTCGCTGATCTGCGACGCAGGCCCGATGCCATTCTGGTGACCGGCGATATCACCGATTCGGGTAAGCCTGAGCAGTACGCCGAGGCGCGCGTCGCACTCGACGCCGATATCCCGGTCTACGCCCTACCCGGCAATCACGACGACCGCGCCGCCTTCCGCACCGACCTCCTCGGCGAATCCGCATCGACCGCGCCGATCAACCACGCACACCGGGTCGGCAATCTGACCGTGGCCCTGCTGGATTCGACTATCCCGGGCGAAGCCGGCGGCCGACTCACCGAGGAAACCTACGACTGGCTACGCGGCATACTCGCTGCCGCGCCCGCCGACGCACCCATACTCCTTGCGCTGCACCACCCGCCCGCGCACCTGTTCAGTCCGGTCATCGATGAGATCTCGCTGGCCGAACCCGAGAAATTGGCCGAGGTGGTCACCGCCGACGAACGTATTGTCGGCGTGGTCACCGGACATGCGCATTCCGCCGCAGCGACCACCTTCGCCGGCCGTCCGCTATTGATCGCGCCGAGCACCGCATCCGTGCTCGGCGCCGAATGGGAGCTCGAACTACCCCACCAAGTCATGGACTACGCGCCGGACCCGGCCGTCGCCCTGCACGTCATCGACGAAAACTACCGCATTACAACACATTTCCGCAGTGTTGCGATGGACGGCTGGATCGGCGTGCGGCCGAATTAGCGACCTACGATGCGTTCGCGACGGTAGGCGGCCGGTGTCGCACCGGTCCAGCGTTTGAAGGCGTAGATAAAGGTGGAGGATTCGGCGTAGCCGAGCCGGATGGCCACATCGCTCACCGAAAGCGGTGTGGCGGTGAGCATTTCCTCGGCAAGTGCGCGCCGCACCTCGTCCAGCAGTGCGCGATAACCGGTGCCCGCGGCATCGAGGTGGCGGCGCAGGGTGCGGGTACTCATATTGAGATCGCGTGCGATGGAGTCGATTCCGCGCGGGGCGGCGAATCCGTCGGCGCCGCCGGGCACCAGGAGTTCGCGCACCTGCGCCGCGATACCCGTGCGGGCGCGGCGACGGTCCACCAGATCCCGGCATTGCGCCAGGCACATGGCCCAGGTGTGCTCATTCGCCTGCGGCAGTGGCTGTTCCAGCATTGCCGGATCGATGGCGAATAGATTGTGCTGCCGCCCGAAGCGCGGCCGCACCTGGGTAACCGCCATGATCCGGTCGACGTATGTCGGCTCGGGAAAACGGAATTCGGCCCTGGTGAGCGGCAGCTGCTTACCGATCAGATCGCTCATGACCTGATGCATGGCGGTCACATCGCGTTCGACCAGGAACTGGCGCACATCGGCCGGAATCGATTCGTCGTGTACATAGGCGATGAATTCGTCCTCCCGCCACTGCGCGGCGGGCAGGCAGAAGGTGAAGCTCAACTCCAGATACCGCAGCGCGAACGAGATCGCCTTGCCGAGCGTCGGACTACTGACGCAGGCGAAGCCGAAGATGCCGAAGGTGGTGATCCGATAGCGGCGGCCGATCTCGACACCGAGCGCGGGTGTATCGGCGAGTTCGCGGACCAGATTGCGGATGACGGCGAGTTCGATGCGCGCGTCGATCTGCGCGTCCGGATCGTGCAACATGGCCTCGGTCAGCCCGGCTCCGGCCAGCATTCGCGCGACGGGCACGCCGTGCTCACCGGCATAGCGGACCATCAGCGCCACACTGGCAATGCCGCGCGGAAAATTCCAATCGCGGATGCTCGGATCCTGTACCCGCTCCACAGCCGACATTATGGCCGAAAATCTCGATATTCTCGCCTGGCTTGCGGGTCCCTCGAAATGATCAGTCCCGATATCCGACCAGCAGTCCTAGAGTGGAACTCACCTACAGTGCTGTGAGGAGTGCCACATATGACAGCTGGCGAGCGACCCACGGTCATCATCATCGGTGCCGGTTTCGGCGGCATCGGGATGGCAATTGAATTGCGGCGCAACGGTTTCGACAATATCACCATCCTGGAACGCGGCACCGATATCGGCGGGGTCTGGCGGGAGAACACCTATCCCGGCGCGGCCTGCGATGTGCCGTCGCCGCTGTACTCGTTCTCTTATGAGCCCAAGCCGGACTGGCCGCAACGCTATTCCGGACAGGCCGCGATCCACGACTACCTGCGCGGCGTCGCCCAGCGGCACCGACTGCTCGAGGCGATCCATTTCGGCGCCGAGGTGACCGACGCCGAATTCGACGACGACTCCGGCCGCTGGACCGTGCAGACCAAGGACGGCACGGCCCGAACCGCCGACGTGCTCATCTCCGCGGTCGGCCAATTATCCCGGCCCGCGCTACCGAATATCCCCGGCATCGACACCTTCACCGGCCAGGCCTTCCATTCCGCCGAATGGGATCACGGCGTCGAACTGACCGGTAAACGCGTCGCCTGCATCGGTACCGGCGCGAGCGCCATCCAGTACATTCCGGAGATCCAGCCACACGTCGAACACCTCACGCTGTTCCAGCGCACACCGGCCTGGGTGCTGCCCAAATTCGATACCGACTACACCCCGATCCAGCACAAACTCTTCGCGCGCCTGCCCGGCGCCCTGCTCGTCGAACGCTTCGGCTGGTGGGCCATCACCGAATTCATCGCACTCGGCCTGGTCGAATTCCCATCTATCGCCCGGTGGGTCGCGCAGGTCGCGTCGAAGCATCTGGAAGAACAGGTTCCGGATCCGGAACTGCGCGCCAAACTCACCCCCGACTATCCGGTCGGCTGTAAGCGCGGCTTGTTCTCCAACGACTACTTTCCAGCGCTGGTCGAGCCGAATGTGACGGTCGAGACCAGCGCCATCACCGAAATCGTGCCGAATGGCGTGCGCACCGCCGACGGCACGGTGCACGAGGCGGAGGTGATCATCTACGGCACCGGATTCAAGGGCACCGAATTCCTGTGGCCGATGAATATTTACGGCCGCGCGGGCCGCAAACTCGCCGATGCCTGGCAGAGCGGCGCACACGCCTACTACGGCATTACCGTGCCCGACTTCCCGAATCTGTTCCTGGTCTATGGACCGAATACCAATCTCGGCGTCGGCTCGATCATCTACATGATCGAATCGCAGGCCCGCTATATCCGCCAAGCCGTCCAGTTGCTCGCGGAACGTCCCGGCCATGTACTCGAGGTGCGGCCCGAAGCGGAGGCGCAATTCAACACCGCGGTCCAGGAACGCCTCGCGCGCACCCCGTGGAACTTCTGCTCCAGCTGGTATCGCACCACTTCGGGCCGGATCACGAATAACTGGCCGGGGCGGCAGCTCGCCTATCGCCGTCGCGTCCGCAAGCTGAAGGCCGCCGATTACGAGCTGACCCGGGTCGCCTAGCGAGCGCAGCTCGCACATCACCACAACCACCATGTGGGGATAACGGAGCCGAGTGCCAGCGCGGCGCAGTCATGACCACAAGGTCTCCACAGAAAGACCACACGAACTGTCCACCGGATCCTGGCAGACTTGTCCCGTGAGTGATCTGTCCACCCGCCCCGTCGAGCGCGGAGCGCTGCGCCCGATCGAATTGGCGGCGGGGGCGGTGCTCGGTGGTGCCACCGTCGCGCTGGTGACCATCGGCGCGCTGTTTCCGATCGCCGCGGCACTGCAGCTGGTCGCGGCGGTGCCGATGGCGATGATCGCGCACCGCTATCGGCTGCGCGCCCTGATCACCGCGACCGGTTCGGCCATGCTGGTCTGCTTTGTCGCGGCGGGCATCGCGCCCGCATTCGGCATTCTCAGCTCGGCCACCATCGCGGGCATTATCGGCACGGTCAAACGACGACACGGCGGCTTGCCCGCGGTGCTCGGATTATCGGCACTCGCTGGTCTCGGCTTCGCGACCTTCGCCGTCGGATCGCTGTTCATGCTGTCGCGGTCCCGGAATCTGCTGTTCAACACCATCCGCAGCACCGCGGAGGGGCTGGAGCGCACGGTCGCGCGCCAGCCCCAGCTGGAACCCTTCGGACGCGGGGTCGCCGACGCCGCGGACGCCGCGATCCACTGGTGGTGGGTCCTGATCGGCGGCGGTGTGCTGGTGGGCATCATCGCGACGGCGGTGTTCTCCTGGTTCGTACTCGGCTCGGTACTCGATCGACTGTCCTGGCTCCCCAGCGAGGATCGGCTCGACGCACCGCCCGACGACCGCCCCATCGCACCGCTGCCGGTGCGGCTGCGCGAGGTCGGCTTCCGCTATCCGGGTGCGCCGGTGGATGCGTTGTCCGGGATCGATCTCAGGGTCGACATCGGCGAATTCGTGGCCATTGTCGGCCACAACGGATCCGGCAAATCGACGCTGACCCGGCTGCTCGCGGGATATCCGCCGACCACCGGCAGCGTGGACCGGCCCGGCGCGGCCGGCCTCGGTCACCTGGGTGGCACCGCACTGGTGTTGCAGCGGCCGGAGAGTCAAACCCTCGGCGTGCTCGCGGCCGACGATGTGGTGTGGGGTTTGCCCACCGAACTCGCCGCCGCCGTCGATATCGATGGCCTGCTGCGCGAGGTCGGCCTGGACGGTATGGGCGATCGCGAGACCGCGACCCTGTCCGGCGGCCAGCAGCAGCGGCTTGCGGTGGCCGCGGCATTGGCTCGGCGCCCAGCCCTGCTCATTGCCGACGAGGCCACCTCGATGATCGATCCGAACGGTCGCCGCGATCTCGTCACGCTCCTGGCCGGACTGCCCAAACGCCATCCGATGGCGGTGGTGCTGGTAACTCATCACGAGGCCGATACGGCCGCCGCCGATCGGGTGATACATCTGGCCGGCGGCCGGACCGTCGAGCGACTGCCCGCCTGGCCGCGCCCGGTCAGCGAGATCCGACGCCGCCCGATGGGTGAAACCATCCTGCGGTTGAATGATGTCCGCCACACCTACAACCATGGAACACCCTGGGCCGCACCGGCTTTGCATGGCGTCGACCTGACCGTCCGGCGTGGCGAGGCGCTACTCGTTGTGGGTGGCAATGGATCCGGCAAGTCGACGCTGGCCTGGATCATGGCCGGATTGATCGAACCCAGTTCCGGCCGTTGCGAATTGGGCGGCAAGCCGATCGCGAAACAGATCGGCCGGGTGGAATTGGCGTTTCAGCACTCCCGTTTGCAGCTGCAGAAACAGACGGTCGGCGACGAAATCGCGGACTGGGGTGGACGAGCCACCGGATCCGGCGCGGTCGGACGCGCGCTGGATGCGGTGGGTCTGGATCGCACACTCGCCGCACGCTCCATCGAGAAACTCAGCGGCGGCCAAGCCAAACGCGTAGTGCTCGGGGCCATTGTGGCCAGCCACGCGCCGGTCGTCGTACTGGACGAGCCGCTGGCCGGACTCGACCCGCAGGGTCGCGCCGAAATCGTGGAACTGCTTGCCCGCCTGCGCAATTCCGGCCTCACCCTGATCGTCATCTCCCATGACGTGCACGATATGGCCGCGGTCTGCGACCGGACCGTCCATCTCGAGGCCGGACGCATTCTGGAGGCCGATTCGATCCTCGACACCGCGAATGCGCGTGCCCACCAGACAGATTCCCGCTCGGCGATGCCGGAACCACGCCCCGGCGATCCGGCGTGGCGACTCGGCAACGGAGGTCGGTAATGAGCGAGCGCACATTCGATACAGCCGCCTCCGCGGTCATGACGGAGCCGAGCGTGAGCGAGGCGCAATCATGACCGCGGTGCTGTTCCGCGAGGTGCCGGTTTCGAGTCCGGTGCACCGCCTCTGGGCCGGAACCAAGATCATCGGGGCGTTCCTGATCAGCGTGGTGCTGATGTTCCTGCCGTCCTGGCCGGTGCTCGGCGTGATGGTCGTATTCCTGATCACGATCGGGGTGGCGGCCCGATTGCCGCTGAGCACCCTGCCGCGCCTGCCGTGGTGGTTCTGGGCCATGCTCGGTGTCGGCGCCTTGCTCAATGTGCCGGTGGGCGGCGAAGCCTTGCTGCGCTATGCCAATGTCACGGTTTTCGGCCTGATCCTGCTGGCCGCCTCGTTCCTGATCGCCTGGACCACCCCGATGGGCGATATTGCCCCCGCACTGGCCAAACTCGGTGCCCCACTGCGCAAATTCCGGGTGCCCGTCGACGAATGGGCGGTGGTGATCGCGCTGACATTGCGTGGCCTGCCGCTGCTGATCGACGAGATCCGAGTGCTGCGGGCGGCACGCCGACTGCGGCCGAAGGACAGCCTGGTCAATCGCGCCGCCGATAGTCCGCTCGTCGATATCCTCACCGCCGCCATGGCGGTATCCAGCCGCCGGGCAACCGAACTCGGCGAGGCCATCACCGCGCGCGGCGGCACCGGCCAGCTCACCGCCCGCCCGAGCGCCCCTGGACGCAATGACGCGATCGCGCTGACAATTGTTGTCGCGGTCTGCCTCGGCGCGATCGTCCTCGATCTACTCACCTGATCGGCGATACTGGCCCTGTGCCGGACCAAGACGATGTGCCTGCCTGGCAACGCAAGACCGAGGGTGAGTCGCGGTGGGCCGCGACACTCGCCGTGCTGGTGATCGTGGTTCTGCAGGTCGCGCCGCGGGAACTTCGGCAGCAGCCGGCCTGGCTGCTGCTGCCCCTCCTCGAGGTCCTGTTGCTCGGTGTGCTGGTGGTGGCGAATCCATTCCGGCTCAACCGGGAACAGCGTTGGCTGCGCAACTGGGGCCTTCTGCTGACCGGGTTGTTGAGTCTGGCCACGGCGGTTTCGGCGGGTCGACTGGTGTTCCAACTGATCGAAGGGGCCCTCACCGATCCCGTGGAATTGCTCGTATCGGGTGGTGCGGTCTGGTTGACCAATGTGGTGGTGTTCGGACTCTGGTACTGGGAGTTCGATCGCGGCGGACCCGCGGCGCGCGCGCATGCGCGCAAGCCGTTGCCGGACTTCCTGTTCGTCCAGATGCAGAGTCCAGAGCTGACCGAACCCGAGTGGGAGCCACAGTTTCTGGACTATTTGTATCTGGCGTTCACCAACGCGACGGCGTTCAGCCCGACCGATGTGATGCCGATGTCGCGATGGGCGAAGGCGACGATGATGCTGCAATCGGCGATCTCCCTGGTGTTGGTGATCTTGGTGATCGCCCGCGCCATCAATGTCTTGCACCAGCCGGGGTCGTGAACGAATAGCGAAGAGCTATAACGAGATTCGTCATACAGGCATACTTTTATACCCCGAAAAGCATTCCTCTTAATGTTTTGTACGCGGTACGGTGTGCTCGGAGTGCGTTCTTTAGATCACATCGTGGCTCCGCACGGCGTCGGGGGGAGGAATTTTCCGGTGTGGAGTGTTGCTACCGCTTGCCAGAACTGATGAAGATTGGACAACCGGAATGATTTTCCGCAAGATCACCGCGATCGCCGTGCCGATCATCGCCGCCATCGCGGTCGGCGCGGGCACCTCGTATGCGCAGGCGGGTGCCGTGCCCGATATCGGATACGAGGCAAAACTGGTGGGCGACAAGATCGTCACCACACTGACCAACGGGTCCTTCAAGGTGTCCGCGAACACCGTGGATGTCAAGGACATCGCCGGCAATACGGTGGTCACGCTGCCGCTGTCGTTCCGGCAGGACGGTCTGGAATTCGCACTGCCGCATGAGATCCGCGACGCGGGCACGGTATTGGAGCTGACCGCGGTCAAGGACTACACGCAGGCGCGGCCGGTGGCGACACCGATCGCGTCGCCGCGCGAGAATCTGCGCGCGCAGGATAACTTCCTGACCCAGTTCGGCATTGCCACCGCTATCGGCGGCTTTCTCGGCACGGTAGTCGGCGCCATCGTCGGGCTCACCGGCATCATCGGCGGGCCGGCCGTCATCGCCAGCGTCATCGCGGGCGCGGGCATCGGCGGCATTATCGGCACCATCGTGGTCGGCGGACCGGCACTGATCATCGCGGGCATCGATCTGGTCAGCACCCTGGCCGCCGAGCCCGGCACCACCAAATGGCAGGACAATCCGGTCAAGTAGGACGGCGAACAGCACCGGCCGATGCGGCGCGCGGCAAATACTCGTAGCGCGCCGCATCTTTCGTTCACCGGCTGTGACAGCCGGGCGCTACCGGAACACCCGCGAAGCGATCAGCAAGAAAACCCATCGCACCGGCCGCTTCACCGATAGCGGCCACATTGTGTCCGGGCAGCGGCGAATGTACGAAAGTGAGGTCGGCCCCCTGTGCGCAGTATCGGCCGACCAGATCGGTGAACCCCGCGACCGGGACCACATCGTCGGTTGTGCTGTGATACAGGTACATCGGCATGATCGGCGCACTGCCGCCCAGCTCCTGCCGGTCGGTCGCGGCCCGAAATACCGGATGGGACAACACATCCGGCACCGCCGAGAAATCATCCACATGCGCATTGCCGTACTTGACGATGAAATCCGGTCCACAGGCCGAGGCATCCTCGGCCAGGGCGATGCGACCGCGTTCGTTGAGCAGTTCCGGCACACCGGAATTCGGATCATTCTTTGCGATCGCGATCAAGACGAGCATGGCCAGGCCCGCCTGCACGGTGCCATCGACACCCTGGGTCGTGGCGGGCCAATCGGCGGGCACCCCGCCGGAGGTGATCCCGGCGAACCGGATATCGGGCGCATACTCCGGTTGTATCTGAGCCGCCCACAGCGTCGCGAACGCACCGCCCGAATAGCCCCACGCCCCAATGGGACTCGCCGGACCGACGCCGCCCGGTGCGAGCGCGCGAGCCGCCCTGATCCCATCGAGCACCGCACGGCCGGAGTTGACGCCATCCAGGAATCGGGAATCCGGCCCCTCGTAATCGCTGGCCACCACCGCCCAGCCGCGGCGCAGTGCCTCGGCGATAAACAGTGTGTCGATATAGGTATTCGCGGCGCCGAGATCCCAGCCGCCCCGCAGCGCGTACGACGGCGCGCACCGGGTGTCGAGACTGTCCTCGGCGATCTGATACGACAGCAGCGGCCGCTGGCCCGGACCGAGCCACAGCCAATTCGGCACCAGGACGGTGGCCGTCCCCGCGATCGGCGAACCGTTCGTATCGCTGGTCCGGTACTGCACCTGCCAGGCCGTAACCGGCAGCGGCAGACCATACAATGCGAACGAGCGCGCCTGCAGAATGGCGCCGGCCGGCTGCGGCGCCAGATCGATCGATGCCGGGTGGAACGGATCCGGATCCGGGCTCGGCACCGCCCTGGCAACCGGAACGAATGCGAATGCCACGACCGCGAGAACGAGCGGGATGGTTTTCGCGCCGGATCTCCGGTTACTGCTGACGAATGGCGCAGACAAAATCTTCATCGGGGCCTCCAGTGATCCGACGCGGCGCGACGCACAATGCGCCGGGAACGCGTCGGCGCCGACCTCGATGTCATCACGGTACTGCCTGATCAGAGGCCCAGCAACGGTCATCGGCGGGCATCGGCGACGCCTCACGTGTCCGATTTCCGACATGGTTACAGTTGGGACTGAGCGCGCCGCGGCGCGCTTCGAAAGCAGCTATCGCGCAACCGAATCACGTCCGGCCGTTCCGCCGGCCGTGATCGGCATCGAACAGGAGTGAGCTGACCATGCGGCATGGCAACGGACTGGACATTCCCGAAGAACTCGCCGATGTGTGTGCGCCGCACCGCATGGCGGTGATCGTCTACGACATGCAGGTCGGTGTGCTCTCCCAACTTCCGGACGGTCCGGAGATCGTCGAGCGGGTGACGCGGGTGGTCGAGGCGGCCCGGCGCGGCGGTTATCCGATTATCTTCCTGCGGCATTTCTTCCTACCGCGCCGCCTGAGTGGGACCTTCGCGCTGCGAATGGCCATGAGCTGGCAGCAGGTCGACAATGTCGATGACGTGAAGTTCATCCTGCAGCGCGATACCCCGGCCTTCGAGCTGGTTCCGGAGTTGCGGCCGACGGCGGATGAGGTGGTCTTCGACAAGACCTCGATGTCGGCATTCGAGGGCACGCCACTGGCCGCGGTGCTGCGCGATCTCGGCATCGGCGCGTACGCGATCACGGGTGTCGCGTTGGAGATCGGCATTGCGCCGACGGTCACCCATTCGACCGATCTCGGCTTCGTGCCGGTGATCATCAGCGATGCCGTGGGTGGCCGCGATAAAGCGGCAATGGCCCGCGCCTACAACGATTTCGAATTCCAGGGGCACGCGATGGTCACCGACAGTGCGACCATCATTCCGCTGCTCGCCCGCGAACAGAGCTGACCGTGGGAATGGCGGATCGGCATATCCGGTCCGCCATCGGCGATTCAGCCGTCCTGGTGGATGGCCTTCTTGGCGGCCTCCTGCGCGGCGTCGACCTGGCTCGCGAACTTGCCGTCGGTCTGCTTGTCGACGAGATCGCCCACCTTATCGATGGCCGTATCCACCTTGTCCGCATTCTGCTTGGCCAGATCCAGCGCCTTGTTCGCCAGGTTCTTGAAATCCACCGTGCACTCCTCGTTTTCGAGCCGACACAACCGCGAACAAACGATACCCAGCGAACTCCCCGATGACCCGGCAAACCATCAGCGACCGCCGTCACATCTCGCTCAGCCAGGCCGGATGCCAGAGGCGACCGGTCTTGGTCCAGTTCATGAAGCGCACGGTGCCGCCGAGCTTCGGGGTCACCCACACCACGTCCTCGCGTTCCTCGGTAGTGAGGTCATTGTCGAACGGGGTGGTCTTGCGCACCAGCTTGCCGAGTTCTTTGGCCAGCTCCCGCATGACCGGCTCGCTGAACCCGGTACCGACCCGCCCCACGTAATACAGCCTGCCCTCGTGTGGAATGCCGACCAGCAGCGATTTGAAGTCGCGGGCATCGCTGCGCCGCCAGCCGCCGATCAGCACCCGCTGGGTGCGCCAGTTGCGCTGCTTCACCCACGAATGTCCGCGCTTACCTGGCAGATATACCGAATCCTTGCGCTTGGCGACCACACCTTCCAGCCCGTGTTCCTGGCTGTAGCGCAGCGCGTCGGCGCCGGAGCCGTCCAGTGGCGGCGACACCCGCAGCGACGGTGCGTTGGCGGCGAGCGCCTCCAGTACCCGGCGCCGATCCGAATACCGTTTGCGGATAAGGGAAGTCCCGTCCAGATACAGCACGTCGAAGGCGACGAAGACCGCCCGCGCCGCATCGGCCTGTAGCAGACCGACATTGGCGACGCCGTGATCGTCGAACACCACGGCCTCGCCGTCGAGCACCACATCGTGTCCGGCCAACTCCTCGGCCAGCACCGCCATGCCGGGATAGCGTTCGGTCACCACATTGCCTGCCCGGCTGCGCAGAGTCAGTGTCCCGGAAGCTATTTCGACGATCAGCCGGAAGCCGTCCCATTTGGTTTCGAAGCACCATTCGACATCATCGAGCTCGGTGACTTCGCCGGGCGTGGCGAGCATCGGCGGTAGGCCGCGCGGAAAGTGCCCGGGCCCAGCCGGTCTCGGCACGATGTACGCCGCTTTCGGTCCGACCGAACCACTGGAGACTCGATCGGCCGCCTCCTCGGCCGGATTCTGATCGCGCATGATGTGCATCAGCCATTGCGTGCCATTGGTTCGGATCATCGCGTAACGGCCGCGCAGCCGCTTACCGTGAAAGGTGACGATGACCTCGTCCTCGCGCCACTTCTCGGTGTCGTAGGTACCGGAATCCCAGATCGTCATCTCCCCCGCACCGTACTGTCCTTTCGGGATAGCACCGTGAAAGTCCAAGTACTCCAGCGGATGATCCTCGGTGTGCACGGCGAGCCGATTCTGGTCCGATGAGATCGGCGGCCCCTTTGGCACCGCCCACGACACCAGCACGCCGTCGCGTTCGAGCCGCACGTCCCAATGCAGCCGCCGTGCATGGTGTTCCTGGACGACGAACCTATTGTCAGCCCCCGGCATCGGCGTTTCGGACGGCACCGGTTCCGGGGTCGCCGCGGCATCGCGCATCGATCGGTATTTCGTCAGTGCATCGCCGGCCGAGGTGGGTGGATCCAATTCGGCGAGCAGATCGCCGCCATCGCGCCAGCGGGCGAGCACCTCGTCGAAGCGCAAGTGCCGCAGCTTCTTCCGGTTCTCCAATTCGGCCCAGGTGCGCGGTGCGGCCGCATTCGGTTCGGTCCGGCCGCGCAGCGAATACGGTGCGATGGTGGTCTTGGACGGATTGTTCTGACTCCAGTCCAGGAAGACCTTCCCGTCGCGTGCCGATTTCGCCATTGTCGCGGTGACCAGATCCGGATGCAGCTTCTCGAGATTCGTCGCCACCTGCTTGGCCACGGTGGACGCGCCGCCCGGACTCAACTCCCGATCCAATGGCACATAGATGTGAATTCCCTTGCTACCACTGGTAACCGGGAAGGCGTGCAGTCCGATGCCCTCGACCATCTCGCGCACCGCGAGCGCGACCCGCGCGCATTCGGCGAGTCCGGCACCCGACCCGGGATCCAGATCGAAGACCAGCCGGGTGGCGTGGCCGACCTTGTCACCGTCGAAACGCCATTGCGGAACATGGACTTCCAGCGCCGCCTGCTGCCCGATCCACGCCAGCCCGGCCTCGGAATCGATGACCGGATAGACGACCTTGCGGCCGGAATGTTCGATGGTGTGGCGCTCCAGCCACGACGGCGCGTGCTCGGCGAGATTCTTTTCGAAGAAGGATGATTCGTCGACCCCGTTGGGCCAGCGCTTCCGGGTGACCGGTCGCCCGGCGATATGCGGAAGCATCGCGGGTGCGATAGCCGAGTAGTAGGCAATGACCTCGCCCTTGGTGGTTCCGGTCGCCGGGTACAGCACCTTGTCGAGGTTGCTCAGCTCAACCTCGATATCCGGCCGGTCCGGGCCGCCACCGAATTTCCGGCGGGTCACCATAAAGGAAGTTTAGGGCGGGGACCGACAGAAAACGGTCCCCGCCACAGATCATGCCTGCGGTTGTCCGGGTTCCTTCGGCTTGGGAGCAGACGGCTCCTCCGACGCGGAAGCAGACGGCTCCGGCGCAGGCGGCTCCTCCGATGGGGGAGCATACGCCTCCGACGCGGGCGGCTCCTCCGACGCGGAAGCAGACGGCTCCGAGGCAGGAGCGGACGCCTCCGGCGCGGGAGCAGACGGCTCCGGTTCGGGCTGGTCCGAGGGCACCGCCTTCTTGGCGGCCTCCTGCAACTTGTCGATCTTGTCGGAGTATTTGTGGCCGGTCTTCTCGTCGATGAACCCACCGGCCTTGTCGACCGCTTCGTTGATTTTGTCGGCGTTCTTGGCCACCGTTTCCCTACCCTTGCCGACCAGGCCTTTCAGGGTATCCGCGAGACTCATGTCTGCATTCCTTCCTGTCGACGAACCGATGTGCTCACCCGATATCCTCCCACCAGGAATCCCGGCTCGGCAGGTCATCGGGGTCGATGCGCTGACCGGGCACCGGCACCGCCACCGCGGTACCGGCTGCCCGCGCCGCCTCGACCATCCGGCGTACCGGCTCCGACCACCCGTGGAAGGCCAGATTGAAAGTTGCCCAGTGGATCGGCACCAGCAGTCCGTGTCCGGGATCGCCGACGCCTAGGTCGGCATGTGCCCGCACCGCCTCTTCCGGGTTCATATGCACATCCGGCCAGGCCTCGTCATAGGCCCCGATCGGCAGCAGGGTCAGATCGAACGGTCCGAGCGCGGCACCGGCCTGCGCGAAAGCCTTGGTGTATCCGGTATCACCGCCGAAGTAGACCCGCCGCGTCGGGCCGACGATGGACCAGGACGCCCACAGTGTGGTGTTGCGGACCAGACCGCGGCCGGAGAAGTGCCGCGCCTCGGTACAGGTGAGCACCAGCTCCATACCATCGCGCTCGCGGCCCAGCGACGCAAGGGAAACCGAACCGCCCCAATCCAATTCGACAATCCGGTGTTCGGGCACACCCCAGTGCCGCAGATGCGCGCCGATGCCGATCGGCACCAGGAAGGGCGCGCCCTGTTCGTGAACCAGCTGACGGATAGTCGCCTTGTCCAGATGGTCGTAGTGATCATGCGAGATCAGCACGGCGTCCACCTGCGGCAGCTTCGACAGCGGCGTCGGCACCGGATGCAGCCGGGCCGGGCCGACCAGCGCGGACGGCGAAACCCGTTCGCTCCATACCGGATCGGTGAGAATCCGATACCCGTCGACCTCGATGAGTGCCGATGCGTGCCCGTACCAGGTGACCGCGAGATCGGCGGCCTCGGTCGGCACGTCGGGGGTGGCCAGCGGCACCGCATTGCGCGGACGACCGGCATTGCGCCGGGTCAGCGCCGAGAACAGCAGGGACGGAGCGGCGCCCGAAACGAACTGGGTGCTCGGCTCGGTGTTGTGGAACTGTCGATTGCGGTAGCTCACCGCGCCAGTGGCGTGCGGCTGAATGGCATTGATGGAGGCGCCGATCGCCGATGGGATGTCCCACACCGCGCGTGCCACCCAGGTGACGCCGAATGCCGCGGCGGCAATGCCGACTATCTTCTTCAGCGTCATTTATCGCCCCACAAATTTCGCGGCGCGTTTTTCTTCCCTGGCCAGCCGCCCCTCCTTGGCATCTTGACTGGTCCACGCCGCCTCCAGTGCGGCACGCTGCCGCGTACCCTCCGGATCTCGGGTGCCGTCATCGTTGAATTCCAACTTCATATGCCGTAGCGAGAGCGGGGCCAGCTGGGCGATCGATGTGGCCCACTCCTGCGCGTCGGCCAGCGTGCCGAGTCGGTTGGCGAAGCCGAAGGCGTAGGCATCGGCGGCCGATACCGGTCCGGCGCCGAACAGCATGGTCCGGGCCGGGCCGCCCCCGATCAGCGATACCAGCCGCCGCACGGTCCAGCGGTCGACGGTGATGCCGAGCTTGGCGGCCGGAATGGCGATATAGGCTTCGGGCTCCATGACCCGCAGATCCGAGGCCAGCGCGATCTGCACACCCGCGCCGAGCGCAGCGCCGTTGATCGCCGCGATCACCGGGACCGGGACCGATTCGATGGTGCGCAGCATGTCGACCAGGGCCGCCAGGAATCCCTCCGAGTAAACCCTGGACAGGTCAGCGCCCGCGCTGAAGATGGATCCCTCACCGGTGAGCACGATCACCCTGGCCTCCTCGGCCGCGGCCGACACCGCTTCGCGAAGCCCAGTCACGAGTTCGATGTTCAGCGCGTTACGCCGCTCTGCGCGCTGTAGTTCGATGGTGACGACATCGCCATCGCGGCTAACTTCGAGCATGCGTTCTCCCCAACTGACCGGTTCGAGTGGTTACATCAACTCTGCCACAGGCCATGGCGCGTACCGACCAAGCCGTTACGATCTCCCTTTGTGCCGAGAGACTTCTCCATCCTGGTGATCGGTGCTGGTCAGGCAGGGCTGTCGGCCGGTTACCACCTGCAACGCCTCGGATTGCGCCCGGAACGGGACTTCCTCATCGTCGATCACGCACCGGGACCCGGCGGGGCCTGGCAGTTTCGGTGGCCATCGCTCACCTTGAGCACCGTCAATCGCGTCCATGACCTCCCAGGCATGTCGTTCGCCGAGACATTGCCACCCGATTCCGATGCGGTGCCCGCCGCCACCGCAGTGCCACGCTATTACGAGCTGTACGAGAAGCGATTCGATCTGCGGGTGCACCGACCGGTCTCGGTGACCGTGGTCTGCGATCGCAATGCCGACGGAACCCCGTGTGCCGCAGGGCCGGATCTCGCGGCGGGGCGGGGCACGACGCTGAATGTCGAGACCGATAACGCGGGCACGATCCGGGTACGCGGCCTGATCAACGGCACCGGCACCTGGGAGCACCCCTTCATTCCGCACTATCCGGGCGCGGAGACCTTCGCCGGACGGCAACTGCACACCCACGACTACCGCACCGCCGCGGAATTCGCCGGCAAACATGTCGTGGTGGTCGGCGGCGGGGTGTCGGCGGTTCAGTTGCTCGATGAGATCTCGCAGGTCACCACCACTACCTGGGTGACCCGACGCGAGCCGGTATTCCGTGACACACCGTTCGCCGAGGAGGACGGCCGCGCCGCCGTCGCGATCGTGGAGGACCGGGTGCGGCATGGCCTGCCGCCGGGTTCGGTGGTTTCGGTCACCGGATTGCGACTCGACGATCGACTGCGCGCCGCCCAGGCCCGCGGGGCGCTGCGGCGGCATCGGATGTTCGCGAGTATCGAACCGAATGGGGTGCGCTGGGCCGACGGTTCGTTCCAGTCCGCCGAGGTGATCCTGTGGGCGACCGGATTCCGCAGTGCCCTGGACCATTTGGCCCCGTTACGCCTGCGCGGTCCGGGCGGCGGCATCACCATGGCCGGCCGCCTCGCCACCCAGGTAGCCGTCGACCCGCGCATCCACCTGATCGGCTACGGCCCATCCGCGAGCACCATCGGCGCCAACCGGGCCGGCCGCGCCGCAGCCCAAGAGCTGACGCGACACCTTGATTTGATCTAGCCAGTACTCAGCATTGGAACTCCCGTCGTTCCGGCGAAAGCTGGAACGAGACCACTGATTTCGCACGGACATGGGTAACTCACCGGGTACGCCCAAAACTCGCGTGGCGCACGACGCAGGACCTGAACGCGACTCATGCGGCACCCGACTGGTATGGCCTAAATATTCGGGGAGGCGGGCAGCCCGGCGGTGAAGGTGGCTGGATCCGGACCGATGCGAGCGTCGTTGTCGAGTGTGTTGATGGCGTTCATCTGGTCGCGGGTGAGTTCGAAACCGAAGACATCGAAGTTGGCTGCTATCCGGGACGGGGTGACCGACTTCGGAATGACCACAATGCCCTGCTGGAGGTGCCAGCGGATGATCACCTGGGCCGGGGCCCGGCCGACCTCTTCGGCGATGGCGACGATGGTCGGATCGTCGAGCAGTGTGCCCTGCCCGAGTGGGCTCCACGCCTCGGTGGCAATGGCATTCGCATCGTGGAACGCGCGGAGCTCGCGCTGCGCCAACCGGGGATGCAGTTCGATCTGGTTGACGGCCGGGATCTCACCGGTCTCGCCGATGATCCGCTTCAGATCGGCGACGGTGAAGTTCGATACCCCGATCGAACGGACCCGGCCCTGTGCCTTCAGAGTCTGGAACGCCTTGAAGGTCTCGACGAAGCGATCGGCCTGCGCCACCGGCCAGTGGATGAGATAGAGATCGAGGTAGTCCAGGCCGAGCCGAGCCATGCTGGCGTCGAAGGCGCGCAGCGTGGAGTCGTAGCCCTGATCCGAATTCCACAGCTTGGTGGTGACATAGACCTCGTCGCGCGGCAGCCCGGATTCGCGGATGGCGCGGCCGGTGCCCTCCTCATTGCCGTAGATCGCGGCGGTATCGATGCTGCGATAGCCCACCTCCAGCGCGGCGGTGACGACCGGCTGGACGTCGTCCGGCGGCACTTGGAACACACCGAAGCCGAGCTGCGGGATCACGTTCCCGTCGTTCAGCACGATCGGGGGAATGGCGCTGGTCTCGCTTCTGAAGGTCACCAACCGACCGTAGAAGTGCCGCGCCGCATCGTCAACGAGAACCCCTGGTGTGTTGACCACTGGTTTGCCGAACGTGATCGCTTTTGTCCGGTTTGGCAGAGATCGGTCAGCACTCGGGAAGGCCGAGGCGGCGATAGCGGGTGTGGCGGGACGCGCGGATTTCGGCCAGCGGACGGGTGCGCAGCCCGGTCAGTTCGTCGGCGATGGCGGCGACCATGCGGCGGGCGAAGTCGACCGGTTCATCGGCGGCGTCCGGAAATTCCGGGACGATCCGGTCGACGACGCCGTCGGCGAGCAGATCGGCGGCCCGGATGCCCTGTGCTCTCGCCAATTCGAGGGCATGGGCGGTATCGCGGTACACGATCGCACTCGCCCCTTCGGGCGGCAGCGGCGCGAGCCAGCCGTGGGTGGCGGCCAGGACCCGGTCGGCGGGGAGCAGGGCCAACGCGCCACCGCCGGTGCCCTGACCGAGCAGGACCGAGACAGTCGGGGTATCCAGGGTCACCAGATCGGCTATGCAGCGGGCGATTTCGGGGGCGAGCCCGCGCTCCTCGGCTTCCTTCGACAGGGCCGCACCGACCGTATCGATCACCAGGACCAGCGGCAGCCGCAATTCCTGGGCCAGCGCCATACTGCGCCGGGCCTCCCGTAACGCGGCCGGGCCCATGGTGTGTTCACCCTGCTGCCCCGAACGATCATGGCCGAACACAATGCACGGCTGGCCCCGAAAGCGAGCCAGCGCATGCACTATGGTGCGATCGGATTCGCCCTGACCGGTACCGCTGAGCGGAACCCGTTGCGTCACATGGCGTAACAGGTCACGGATTCCGGGCCTGCCCGGACTGCGCGAGATCCGAACCGATTCCCAGGCCGCGACATCCGGAGCCGCATTCGCGACCCGGTGTACCGGTGCGGCCCAACCAGATTCCGCCGCAACAGGATCCGGCACGCCGCCGAGCACGCTCAGCGCGCGATGGGCGATACGGCGGAACACCGAAACCGGGAGCACCCCGTCGATCACGCCGCTGCGGTACAGATTCTCCGCGACCTGTACGCCCTCCGGAAAATCCTTGCCGTACAACGCCTTATAGACGCGAGGGCCGAGAAAGCCGATGAGTGCGCCGGGTTCGGCAAAGGTGATGTGCCCCAGCGAACCCCAGGACGCGAACACGCCGCCCATTGTGGGATTGCGCAGATAGACCAGATAGGGATGCCCGGCCGACTTGTGCGTCGCGACCGCACCCGCGATCTTCACCATCTGCACGAAAGCGATTGTGCCCTCCTGCATTCTGGTACCACCGGAGGTCGGTGACGCGACCAGCGGCAGGCCGAGTTCGGTGGCTCGCTCGACCGCCGAGACGATGCGCTCGGCCGCGGCCACCCCGATCGAACCCGCCAGAAATCCGAACTCGCAGGCGATTACGGCCACGCGTCGACCACGCAGCAGACCTTCGCCGGTCAGCACGGCCTCATCGGTGCCAGCCGCCAACTCGGCCTTGCGCAGTTCCTCGCGATACCGCGGGGATGCGGCCACCGTCACCGGTGGCCGGTCCCAGCCGATAAACGAGTCCGAGTCGAGCAGTTGCCTGAGCAACTCCCGCGCCGAAGTCCTCATCGAGCGAGCTTACAGCGTGTCTGGGAAACCCCTTTCGGCTTTCCAGGCACCACCCTTCTCGGAGGTCTTCCGTGCACAGCACAAGACCGCACACCTCGGTTTCCACGCTCCATCCGGGGTGGTTCCACCCGCACCGGCATGCTGGCCAGCGCCGCCGGCGTCCACGGACGTTGGTCGCCGAGGCTCGCGCTTCGGGCTCCCGGACCCGAGGCAGTGTCGGTGCCCGGATAGACGGCAGTCTGCCACCGGGCACCGACAGAGCTCTCAGTCGACCTCTCGGCCAGTCGATTCGGAGTGGGTCCGGCGGGCGCGAACGCTCAGTTGCCCTGCATGACCTTGCGCAGTGCGTACTCGGTGAGCGAGACCAGCGCCTGCTTGGCAGGCTCACGACGACGGGCGTCGATGGACAGGATCGGCACATCCGCAGGCACCGCGAGGGCCTGGCGGATGTCCTCGATCGGATACCTCGGCGAGTCGTCGAATTCGTTGAGCGCAACCAGGAACGGTAGATTGCGCGCTTCGAAGTAGTCGACGGCCGCGAAGCTGTCCTCGAGTCGGCGGGTGTCGACCAGCACCACGGCGCCGATGGCGCCGCGGATCAGGTCGTCCCACATAAACCAGAAGCGGTACTGGCCCGGCGTACCGAACAGGTACAGCACCAGATCGTCGGCGAGGCTTATCCGGCCGAAGTCCATCGCGACCGTGGTGGTCGACTTCATCGGAATACCGGTCAGATTGTCGATTCCGGTACTGGCATTGGTCACCAACGCCTCGGTGCGCAGCGGAACGATCTCCGAGACGGCACCCACCAACGTGGTCTTACCGACGCCGAAGCCGCCAGCGACCACGATCTTTGCCGAAGTCGGCTTGCTGGTGCGGGTATCGACCTGTGCCGTCGAATTAAATACGCCGGAGTCCACTGAGAACCCTTTCGATCAGCTCGCGACGTTCATCGTCGCTGGAATCGTCTTTCAAAGTTGCCGAAACTCGCACATGCCCGGCCTCGATGAGGTCGGCCACGAGCACGCGGGCCACCCCGATGGGGATACCCAAACGCGCTGCCACTTCAGCAACGGACGGCGATTCTCTGCACAACTCCACGATGGACGTCTCGATGTTGGTCAGTTCGAACTGCCGCTCCAGGGCGACCGGATGCGATGCGACAAGCGCCTCCAACGCCAACTCGACCGCGGGCCTGGTACGGCCTGCAGTCAAGGAGTACGGGCGAACGAGACTCGGCTCGGCGCTTCCCATGCGGTGATCGTCTATGTCCATCCCACCATCAGGAACCCATCGTGACGCGTGGCGTCGCCTGCACCGTCTGGCCGACACGCTCGACCAGCAGGGCCATTTCGTAGCCCACCTGGCCGATATCGCAGGAAGTATTGGTCAGCACCGCGAGATACGAGCCGTCGCCGACTGCCATGAGTAGCAGGTAGCCGTGCTCCATCTCGACCACCGACTGCAGTACGGTGCCGCCCTCGAATAGATTCGAGACGCCTACCGAGAGGCTGGCCAGTCCGGCGGTAACAGCCGAGAGCTGCTCGGCACGGTCCACGGGCAGCTGCGCGCTCGCCGCCATGAGTAGGCCGTCAGCCGAAACCAGGACGGCATGAGCTACGCCAGGAACCTCGTTGGCGAAGTTCGAAACCAGCCAATCCAGCTGACGATTCGTACCACCTAGATCGGGGTTCATCGGTCTCCTTTATCTCCGGTTAGGTTCATTGCCTTCATTGCGCGGCCATCCCGGACGCCCTGCTGGTGACGACTCAAGCTGGACCTGATCGTTTCTGGATCGCGACGCGGTGTGCGATCAGCGTTGCCGGTGACACCGCCGGGGACCAGCCTTCCGCCCGGATTGCGCTGAGGCAAACCGGCGGCCGTCTTCGTTTCGGCTTGGGCCTCGCTGGCGCGGCGCGCCGCCTGCCAGCCCTCGTCGCCCGGTGATTCGAAGGAGGAGGCCACCTGGGACCGGTCCGCATTCGGATCCGAGAGCCACGCCGACATCATTTCGGCGAAGATCGGCGTCCCGCCCATGACCGAATCGGAGTCGACCGCGGGCTGCAACCTGGTCTGGAAGAACGACGCCGCCTTCTCCGGATCAGGTTTGAAGCTGTGCCGGCCCGGATCGCGCGGTGTGGTCGTTGCCCCGCTCTCGGAAACCGCGGGGGTCTCACTGCTGACGGCGGGCTGGGCCGCACCGCGATCGCGTCGCGGCAGACCGACACCCGGCGGAACTTCCTTGCGCGGCAGTACGGTTGCACCCGGATCGCGCTGGGGCAGACCGGTCGGGCCCGGCTCCCGCTGCGGCAGGCTGTCGCGGGACGGTAGCAGACTGTCGCGCTGGGGCAGACCGCTCGGCGGCGGCGTACCCTGCTGACGCTGCGGCAGACCGTTCGGAGCCTCGCGCTGCGGCAATCCGCTCGCGGGCGACTGACGCTGCGGCAGACCGGTGGCACCCGACTCCCGCTGCGGCAAACCATTCGAGGCCGAATCCCGTTGCGGCAGACCACCCGTGCTCTCACGTTGCGGCAAATCACCCAGAGCATCACGCTTCGGCAGACCACCGGAAGCAGAATCCCGCTGCGGCAAGCTCGAGCCGGTGTCCCGCGGCGGGACACCCGTCAGACCGGACTCCCGCTGCGGCAAACCATTCGAGGCCGAATCCCGTTGCGGCAGACCACCGGTGCTCTCACGCTTCGGCAAACCACCCAAGGGATCACGCTGCGGCAGACCACCCGTGCTCTCACGCTGCGGCAAATCACCCAGAGCGTCACGCTTCGGCAAATCACCCAGAGCATCACGCTTCGGCAAATCACCCAGAGCATCACGCTTCGGCAAATCACCCAGAGCATCACGCTTCGGCAAATCACCCAGAGCGTCACGCTTCGGCAGACCGCCTGTGCTCTCCCGCTGCGGCAAACCACCCAGAGCATCACGCTGCGGCAAGCTCGAGCCGGTGTCCCGCGGCGGGACACCCGTCAGACCGGACTCTCGCTGCGGCAAACCATTCGAGGCCGAATCCCGTTGCGGCAGACCACCGGTGCTCTCACGCTTCGGCAGACCACCCGTACTTTCCCGCTGCGGCAAACCACCCAAGGGATCACGCTGCGGCAAACCGCCCGTGCTCTCCCGCTGCGGCAAACCACCCAAGGGATCACGCTGCGGCAAACCGCCCGTGCTCTCCCGCTGCGGCAAACCACCCAAGGGATCACGCTGCGGCAAAC